>JADBKU010000021.1 GCA_014896235.1 bacterium
GCGATCAACTGGTACCGCGCGATGCCGCTGCTGGACCCGCGCCGGGCGAGCGCAAGGCGATCGATTTGAACAATCTAATCGATGAAACTCTGCGCTTGATCGCCTATAACAAACGTTTTTCGGCGATCCGCATCGAGCGCGACCTTGCGCCTGACCTCAAGCCCGCGATGGCCGACGCCAATGGCGTGCAGCAGGTGCTGCTTAATCTCCTGTTCAACGCCGCCGACGCCTTGCGCGACGGCGCTGGCGTGATTCGGGTCTCGACTTCAAATTATCCCGGCGCCCAAGCGGAGCCGGCCGGGCGGGTGATGATGCGCGTGTCGGACAACGGCGTGGGCATTCCGGCCGAGAATCTCGAACGCGTGTTCGATCCCTTCTTCACCACCAAGCCGGCCGGCGCGGGCGCCGGGCTCGGCCTTTCGCTCTGCCAACGCATCGTGGTCAACAATCACGGCACGATCAAGGTCGAAAGCGAGGTCGGCCAGGGCGCCACGTTTTCGATCTGCCTGCCGGCGGCGCCCGTGCGCAAATTCAGCCTGGACGCGGGGAGGCCTCAATGAATCTGGAAACGCCGCCGACCGAGCCCGGATGGGATCGCGAACAACCGGAAAATTTTCGCGTCCTGCTGGTCGAAGACGAAGACCTGATGCGCTCGATCATCGCGCAGTTGCTGAGGCGCGAGGGTTACGAAATCTTCGAGACCGGCGCCGCCGGCGCCGCGCTCGCGATCTTCGAGCGTGAAAAAATCGATCTCGCGATTATCGATCTTAATCTGAGCGGCGGCGGCAACGGCCTCGAATTGCTCGGCAAAATCCACGAACTCGATCCCGAAGTGATGGGCATCATCGTGACCGCCTACGCCAGCGTCGAATCCGCCGTCGAGGCGCTGCGCCAGGGCGCCTACGATTACATCACCAAACCCTTCGCCAACGACCATTTGAAGGCCGTCGTGCGCAAAGCGCTGGAATACAAGGCGGCCTTCCGCGAGAACCGTTTCCTGCGCCGCGAGTTGCGCGAAAAATACCGCTTCGAGAGCATCATCGGGAATTGCGACGCGATGGAGCGGGTGTTCCGCGTGATGGAAAAAGTCGCGCGCACCGATTCCAGCGTGCTGATCACCGGCGAATCGGGCACCGGCAAGGAACTGGTCGCGCGCGCGATCCATTTCTCCTCGGAGCGCGCCAACAAGCGTTTTTTGCCGATCAACTGCGGAGCGCTGCCCGAAAACCTGCTCGAAAGCGAACTGTTCGGCTACCGCCGCGGCGCCTTCACGGGCGCTATGCAGGATAAAACGGGATTGCTCAAGGCGGCCGACAAGGGAACGATTTTTTTCGACGAAATCGGCGACATGCCGCTCGCTCTCCAGGTCAAGCTGCTGCGCGCGCTGCAGGAACGCGAATGCTATCCGCTCGGTTCCAACGATCCGGTGAGCTTCGACGTGCGCGTGCTCTGCGCGACCAACAAGGACCTCGAAAAAGAGTCGCGCGAGGGCCGCTTCCGCGAGGAGCTGCTCTACCGCATCAACGTGATCACGATCACCCTGCCGCCGCTGCGCGAGCGCGCCGACGATATTCCATTGCTCGCCAATCATTTCCTGCGCAAGTACGAAAAATCGCTCGGGCGCGGAACGATGCGTTTTTCCAAGGGCGCGATGCGCGTGCTGCTCGGCTACGCATGGCCGGGCAATGTCCGTGAATTGGAAAATACCGTCGAGCGCGCCGCGATTCTGGCCGAGACCGACGTAATCCACGCCCACGACCTGCCGGAAAAACTCCACGGCGCCGCGCCCGCGAGCGCGCCGCCGCTCGCGGCGTCAGGCATGACGCTCGAAGAACTCGAGCGCGAGCACATGCGGCGCGTGCTCACCGAGGTCAAGGGCGACAAGGTCAAGGCGGCGCAGATGCTGGGCATCCATCTCTCCACCCTGTACCGCAAAGTGCAGCGCTACCGGCTGGAGAATGTCGGCGAGCCGGCCACGGGCGCCAAGCCCGCGCTGCAACCCGCCTGACTCGTGCTCGACGGGGCTGCGGAAGCCGCGCGCGTCAGGAATTTTCCGGCGCGGGCTTCGGATGCCGAATCACCACCGCCTGACCTGAGTGAAGCACCAGGGGCGCTTCGCTTTTGTCGACGAGGGCGGTTAGCCGCGGCCGTTATGGTCGTGGCGTTCGGACGCCGGGGCGGCTAGTATTAAAACAATCGAACGGCCGGGGAGACCGGTCCGGAGCATAACTATGGATATTTTTGCGCCAACCCATCTGCTGATCCTGCTGCTGATTGTGTTGGTCATTTTCGGACCGAGCAAGCTGGGCGACGTCGGCGGCGCACTTGGCCGCGCGATCCGCGATTTCAAGCAGGCGATGAACGAGCCTGACGGCGCCAAGAGCGCGACCGCGAGCGCCAATCAGACTGCTGCTTCCACTTCCGAGCCGAAAGCCGACAAACCCGCCTGAACCATCCGATCGCTCCGAGCCGCAACTCCGTCGGATGGCTCGGAATAGATCGCCTGCGGACAAAGTATCCCAGCAACGGCGGCGGAACGATTGCAATCGTTCCGCCGCCGTTGCTTAATCGCGGCGCTTAAGTAATCTAACGCGCGAATGCGCATCTGACGCATCCGGGGAGGCGCCGTGAGCAAGCTGCTGCGGTATGGCGGATGGACGGCGGTTGCGATCGCCGGGGCGTACGGCCTTGGCTTGATCGCTTTCGCGCGCGGCGAGCGCAATCCGAGCGTGCTCTGGTTCATTATCGCGGCAGTCTGCATCTATGCGATCGGCTACCGCTTCTATTCCCGTTTTATCGCGGACCGGGTGCTCGAACTCGACGATGCCCGCGCAACTCCTGCGGTCCGGCTGGCCAACGGTCGCGACTACGTGCCCACGCCGCGCGCAGTCGCCTTCGGCCATCATTTCGCCGCGATCGCCGGCCCCGGCCCGCTGGTCGGACCGGTCCTGGCCGCGCAATTCGGCTATCTGCCTTCGACGCTATGGATCGTTATCGGCGCGGTGCTGGGCGGATGCGTGCAGGACTTTGTTATTCTGGGCTATTCGTTGCGGCGCGACGGCCGCTCGCTGGGCCGGATGGCGCGCGAAGAAATCGGCCCGGTCGCGGGACTCACCGCGCTCGTCGGCGTCCTGCTCATCATGGTGATTCTGATCGCGGTGCTCGGTCTGGTCGTCGTCAATGCGATGAAGCATAGCGCCTGGGCCGCTTCGACGGTCGCCGCGACCGTGCCAATCGCGGTGTTGGTCGGTCTGTACATGACCTGGCTGCGTCCCGGCCGCGTGGTCGAGGCCTCGGCGCTCGGCGTCGCGCTGACGCTAGTCGCCGTGGCGGGCGGCCGATGGGTCGGCGCGAGCGCCTTCGGCGGCTATTTCGATCTCGACGCGCCGCATCTCGCGCTGTGGATTATCGGCTATGGTTTTTTCGCCTCCGTGTTGCCGCTTTGGCTGCTATTGGCGCCGCGCGACTACCTGTCCGCCTTTATCAAGATCGGCACGATCGTGGCGCTGGCGATCGGCATCGTCGCGATGCATCCGGCCGCGCTGATGCCGCCGTTGACGCGCTTTACCGACGGCGACGGCCCCGTGTTCGGCGGCAAGATTTTCCCGTTCGCATTCATTACGGTCGCTTGCGGCGCGATTTCCGGATTTCACTCGCTGATATCGTCCGGAACGACGCCGCGGATGCTCGAGCGGGAACGCGACGCGCGGCTGGTCGGCTACGGCTCGATGCTGATGGAGTCGTTTGTCGCGATCATGGCGACGATCGCCGCGGTGATGCTGCAGCCCGGCGTGTACTTCGCGATCAACTCGCCGGCCGGCGTAGTCGGAACGGGCGCCGCCGCCTGCGCCAAAATCACGTCGTGGGGCTTCCCAGTCACGCCCGCCGAGATGGCCTCGCTGGCCCATTCGGTCGGCGAAACGACGCTGTTTTCGCGCACCGGTGGCGCGCCGTCGCTGGCGGTCGGAATGGCGCATATCTTCGCCCATTCGCTCGGCGGACAAGCCCTTGCCGCGCTCTGGTATCACTTCGCGATCATGTTCGAGGCGCTGTTCATCCTGAGCACTCTCGACGCCGGCACGCGCGTCGCGCGGTTCATGCTGCAGGATCTGTTGGGCGCCGTCTGGGCGCCGCTCGGCGACGGCGGCTCGTGGGCCGGAATCGTCGCGACCTCGGTAATCATCGTGGCGGCGTGGGGCTACTTTTTGTACTACGGCACGATCGATCCGCTGGGCGGAATCAATTCGCTATGGCCGCTGTTCGGCATCGCCAACCAGATGCTGGCGGCGATCGCGCTGTGCGTCGCGACAAGCGCGATGTTCCGCTCCGGCAAGGGGCGCTATGCGTTCGTCACCTTGCTGCCGCTGGGATGGCTGGTCGCGGTGACGATGACCGCCGGCGCGCAAAAAATCTGGAGCGCGGCGCCGAATATCGGCTTCCTCGCCCATGCCGCCGCGCTTGAATCGGAACTCGCACGGCCGGATATTGGCGGCGCGCGCGCAATCGAACTTTCGCGGCTTATCTGGAACGATCGCATCGACGCCGCCCTGACCGGCGTGTTTATCGCGATCGTGCTGACAATTCTCGCGGATTCGGCGCGCGCCTGGATGAAGATTCTCGCGCGTGGGTCGCAGGCCGCGCGCCGTGAGGACGCCGCGGCATGAACCGCCGGACTCATCCGCACAACGAGCCGCTTTCGCTCGCTGGTGGAATCGCCCATCTTTCGCGGATCGTCGTCGAACCGTTGCGCGCGATCGGTCGCGAACTGGCGCGTCTCAACCGGCTGGGACTGCGCGCGGGCGAGAGTCCGGATTTGCCGCGGCGGATTCGGGCGCGACAAATCCGCGCCGCGCTGGCGATGCGCCACGACGGGCGGAATCGATGTTGCTGAAGTCTGAAAATCCGGCTATAAGAATCTCAATTATGATTTGACTGGATATTCTTTCTGATGTTGTTCTTTTTCACGTAACTGATAGAAAATCCGGCCAGATGCATGGAACGCGGCGTATCCTGCGCCACGGCCGGCCGCCGGGCGACAAATACCATTTCCGGACGATCGCAATCCGGATTCATCATTCCTTTCTTCTAGGTATTTTCCCCTATCAGACTAGGTGTTTTTTCAGTTCGCTCTAGTACGAATCCGGGTTTTGCCGCGCGCCTACCCGCGTTAGCCTTCGCTTATCCCTTTCGCAAACTCTTCGCCCCGATCGGGCGGCAAGAGCGCGCGAAACGGATCGGAGGCGTCATGGACAACCAATCACCAGCGTCGTTCGTTGCCTCCACTGCGGGCGAACCTTCAGGCGGTCGGCGAATCGCGCGCATTTGGAGCCATGGCGTGCGGCTCGAAGCGATCGCGAATCTGGCGCACGAATTGCGCACGCCGGTGCAGGTTTTGCTGGGGTATCTCGACATCCTGCGCGATGAATACGGCGACGAATTGACGCCCAAACCGCGCGAGTTGATCGAGCGGATGAACGCGAACGTGCACGATCTCGCGCAGACGATCGAAAATGTGATGCACTTCGTGCTGGCCGAAGCGGGCGCGGAATCGATCGTCGATGAAGACCTGTCGATCGAGGGCTTGATCGCCGAAATCATGCCGACGCTCGAGGCCGCCAATCATCATAAGAGGCTGCGCCTCGAGTTCGACGTCCGTCACGCTCCCAGGCGCATCAAGGCGTCACGCCGCGCGTTGCGATCGATAATTCTCAATCTTGGGCTTAACGCGATTAAATTCACCGAAAGCGGCTGCGTTCGCCTGGAGATTCGTCGCGGAACGGCGACGAACATGCTCGAACTTGAATTGACCGACACCGGGCCAGGATTGAATCCCGCGCTGCTCGCGGAAGCGATGCGTCCGTTCGCGCAGTTGTCAAACAGCAGCGCCCGGCGCTACCGCGGTCTGGGCTTGGGCTTGGCGGTAGTGCAGCGGCAAATCACGGCGATGAACGGCCAACTGGAGTTGCGCCAGCGCGAAGGCGGCGGATCGGTATTCGTAGCCGCAGTGCCGGTCAAAATCGTCGAGGAAACCACAACACGTCCGGCGCGCGCGCCACTCGCTCCACGCAAGCCCGCGCCGCCACCGCCACTTCCCGAGGCGCATCGCAAGCCGGCGCGAAATCCGCTTTAGCCGTCGCTCGGCGGGCCGAGCCAAGCTTCGCCAATCGCCGGGGCGACCGCGTTCGACTGAAGATGAAACTTCGCGCCTAGCGATAATGGCGCATCAGTCCGACCACCACGCCCCTGATGCTCAGGTTGTCCGCGTCAACGAAAATCGGCTCCATGGCCGGATTTGCCGGTTGCAAGCGCACCCGGCCGCCGCTTTCGGGATAGTATTTCTTGACCGTCGCTTCGCCGTCGATTAGCGCGACCACGGTCTCGCCCGCATTCGCCGACTCGCGGCTCTCGACAATTATGTAATCGCCGTCGCGGATTCCCTCGTCGATCATCGACTCGCCGCGCACGCGCAGGCAAAATGTCGCGTCGCGCCTGACGAATTCCTCTGGCACGGCGATGGTGTCGCGCGACTCGATCGCTTCGATCGGTGCGCCCGCCGCCACTAGGCCGAGCAGCGGCAGATCGCGCGCTCCGACCGGACCGGCGCCCGCAATCTCCAACGCGCGGCTGTGATTGTGCGTTCGGCGGATCGCGCCCTTTTGCTCGAGGTTCCGCAGATGCTTGTGCACGGTGGCCAGGGACGACAACCCGAAATACTCGCCCATCTCGGCCAGGGTGGGCGCGTAACCGTGCTCTCCGATATAATCGTTAAGGTAATCGACCATCTGCTTCTGCCGCTTGGTCAAGGTCGCCATCGTCATCGCCTCCCGGCTGCACAGAATCATGGCGAAAATCAGGCGAACACGCAAGCGACGCTTTTGCGCGCCGCATCGCGCAAGTATCCTCCCAAGCGGCGGCGCTTCGACGGCGCGGATGCGGGGACGGATCGGTGCTTGATGGCTAAAATAAGGGTAATTTTCGAGAATGGCGATCCCGAGCGGGTAATCGAATTCGATCCCGCCGCGGCGCCCTTCCAGCACGATGGCCAGCCGGGCTCGATTCTCGACGTCCTGCTCGGCCACGGCGTGCATCTCGAACACGCCTGCGGCGGAAACTGCGCGTGTACGACCTGCCATGTGATCGTGAAGCAGGGCTATGAAAAGCTTGCAGAAGCCTCCGAACAGGAGGAAGACCTGCTCGATCGGGCGCCCGGACTGACGCCGAGGTCGCGCCTGGGATGTCAGGCCGTGCTGCAAGACGCCGATGCAGAATATGTGATCGTGGTGCCGCGTTTTACGATCAATCAGGTGAGCGAGGGCCGCGGATGACCGATGCGGGCAATCCCGCGCCGCCAGCGCCGGCTCCCGCACGCCGTCCGGCGCTGCGCGCGCGCATCGAGCGGGTTTACGACCATTGCGCCGATACGCGCTCGCTATGGTTGCGCACGACCAGCGGCGCGCTGCCGAGATTCGCGCCAGGAATGTTCATCTCGATCGCGATTCCGCTGGCCGAGGGCGCGCGCGTGCGGCCGTATTCGATCGCGTCGAGCGCCGAAGACGGCGAGCCGTTTGAAATCTGCTTCAACCGTGTGCCGAATGGCGCCGGCGTCGCGTGGCTCTTCGAGCGCGAACCGGGCGACGAGCTCGGATTCACCGGACCGTTCGGCGCCTTCACGCTGGATCGTCCGCCCGAGGCGGAAACGATCTTCATCGCCGAAAACACAGGCGTGGCGCCGATTCGGCCGATGGCGCGGCGGGCGCTAGCGGATCGCGACGGCGTTCCGATTCATTTGATTTACGCCGCGGACCGCGCCGAACATCTGCTGTATCGCGATGAGTTCGAGCGGATCGCGCGCGAGAGGCCGCGCTTTCGCTTCGAGCCGCGCGTCCTTCCGGCCGCTACGCTATGGGACGAGCTCGGTCGAATCGTGCAAACGCGCTGGCTCGACGCCGACGCCGTGCGCATCCGCAATTTCTATATTTGCGGGGTCGGCAAAGGCGTGCTCGCGCTGCGCGATCGCCTGCGCGCGGGCGGTTACGAACGCCGCTCAGTGCGTTACGAACAGTGGTAAATGCGCGCGCCGCGCGGCCGATCGATCAGCCGAAGCGCGCCAGCATCGAGATGGTTTCGCGGATTCCCTTGACGCGCCGGTTGCGGACGATCAGGCCTTCGCGCTCAAGGCGCGCGGCCGCGCGATCGACCAGCGCCGGATCGATCGCCAGGACGCGCGCGATCGCGCGCTCGGCGCCGTAGCCCGCGATTTCGAAATAACGGCGCACGATCGCCAGCGCCGCCGCGGCCGGCGTCAGCTCGCGCGCCGCGCGCAGCGCCTCGCCCCAGCGCCGCTCCATCGTGTCCCAAACGTAGGTGAAGGGGGTCGTAGCGCTTCGACCTTAAGCGCCAGGAACTTCTCCTGCAATTCTTTCATCGCGCGGTCGAATTCGGCGCGCATTTTCGGCTGCGCGTAGCCGCTGGCGAGCTTGAGCGCCAGCGTTTCGGACGCGCCGCGCTTCGCCAGCGCGTCCATCACCAGCCGGGCGCAATGCGAGAGCATCCCGCGCGCATACAGTTTCCGATACCCGCCCGGCGCGACGCGCAAGCGCAAAAACGCCGGCAGCATCGCGGGCGCGATAAAGCTGGGCCGCCCGCCGATCGCCTTGCCGTAATAGACCGCCTTGCGAGCCGGCAACGCATCCTTGAGGTTCCAGGTCATCATGATCGCCCGATCGTGCTGGATATGTTCCGGCAATGGCGGCTCGCGCCGCCCTTCGATCGCTTCGCGCACGCACGGCACGCCAAGACCGGCGGTGAATGCGGCGCAAAATCCCGTCTCCTCGATGAAAGCGAGCGCTCCGGCCTCGCCGCTGATCCGGCGCGCGGGCGTGCGGCGAAAGGTGTGGTCGCGATGCGCTTCGAGAGCGGCGGCCAGATCGCCGTCCGGCGATTGCGCCGTCCGGGCCGCGGTCGTGGTGATGCGCCGCGCCATCGCCATCCACGCTCTAGCGCGCGGCGCGCGCGCGGGCGGCCTGGCGCACGCAGTCGCGGAACAAGGCGGCGTAGTTCATTTTCGCGCCGAGGCCCTTCATGATCCCATCGAGTCCGATCAGCGCGCGCAGCAAAAAGATACTGTGGCGCGGCGATTTGTAGAGCTTGTGTTCAAAGGCGATTTCGCCGACGCGCGCCGCCTTGCCGACCGCGTCGTATTCGTCGGGGTGATACGGACGGTCGGTGATTACCGGCTCGAACAGCAGGTAGATGACCTCGACCATCGGCGCCGGCTCCTGCGCGCGATCGAGATAGCCGAGCTTGACCAGCGCCGCCGCCATGGCCGCGTCGTCGCGCGCGACGATCGCCTGCGCAAGCTGCAGGCTCGCCTTGCGCACCGCTTCGGAAAAATGGCGCACGGAGCCGAAATCGAGGATGCCGAGCCGCGGATGATAGGTGACGAGGTAGTTTCCGGGCTGCGGATCGGTGTGCAACACGCCGAATTCCAGAATCTGCCGCCAGACCAGACAGTAGTATTTCTCCGCCACCCACGCGCGCAGTTTGGCGTCGGTTTCCGCGCCGAACACGTCGGCGAGCCGATAACCGTCAATATACGACATCGTCAGCACCCGCCGCGAACTCAACTCGCGCACGACCTTCGGCAGGATGATGTCTTCGTCGTCTCCAAGCAGGCGGTTGAATTCCGCGATATTGCGCGCTTCGGCGGCGTAATCAAGTTCCTCGCGCAGCCGCTCTTCGAGTTCGGCGTAGATCGTTTTGGTGTCGATCTTCTGGCGCATCAGATCGCCCGCGAACGCCTGCAGCGCGCGCAGCAGCAGCTTCAGGTTGCCAAGGTCCTGCTCGACCGTCGTATCGACGCCGGGATACTGGATTTTAACCGCGACCTCGCGGCCGTCCTTAAGGCGCGCGCGATGCACCTGGCCGAGCGACGCGGCGGCGAACGCCTCGCGCTCGAAGGCCGCGAACAATTGCTCGGGCGCCTTGCCGAGCTCCTTGCGAATCTGTTTCGCGATGGTCGGATAGTCCATCGGCGGAACGCTCGACTGCGTCGCCTTCAGGATGTCGAGCGCCTCGCCGGGCAGCAGATCGGCGCGGGTCGAAAGCATCTGGATCAGCTTCATGAAGGCGCCGCGCAACTGCTGCGAACCTTCGACGATCCGCCGGGCGTTGCGCAGATGCGTATCGAGCAGGGCTTGTTCGTAGCGGCCGGACTCCAGAAAGGGACGGCGCAGCGAAGTCCAGAGGTAACTCGATCCCACCTGCGAGGCGAGTCCGCCGATTTTGATCGCGCGGCGGGCGCGCCCGCTGGTCAACCCCTTGCGCTCAGCCATCACTCGCTTCCATCCGGCAATCCCAGCCGATTGATCAGCGTCGCCGCGAACGCCGCGCCGAAGCCGTTGTCGATGTTCACCACGGTGACGCCGCTCGCGCAACTGTTCAGCATCGCGAGCAGCGCGGCGACGCCGCCCAGCGAAGCGCCGTAGCCGACGCTGGTCGGCACCGCGATCACCGGCCGATCGACCAATCCCGCGACCACCGAGGGCAGCGCGCCCTCCATCCCCGCGACGACGATTAATGCCGCGGCGCGGCGGATCTGTGCGAGATGGGCGGCCACACGATGCAATCCGGCGACGCCGACGTCGTACAGTCGTTCGACCGGATTGCCGAAAAGCTCGGCGGTCAAAGCGGCCTCTTCCGCCACCGGCACATCGGAAGTGCCCGCGCTGACGATCAGGATCGGTCCGTGGCCGCGCGGGCGGATTTTTTCGCGCACGATCATCCCGATCCGCGCGTCGGCCCGGTAATCGAGCGCGCGCAAGCGCCGCCGCACCGTGGCCGCCTTGGCGGCGTCGAGCCGGGTGATCAGCAGGTTCGTTCCCGCGGCGGCGATGCGCCGGCCGATCGCGGCGATTTGCGCGGCGCTCTTGCCCTCGCCGAACACCACTTCGGGCAGGCCTCGGCGAATCGCGCGATGATGATCAATCTGGGCGAAACCGAGATCCTCGAACGGCAGATGGCGCATCCGTTCGAGCGCCGCCGCGGGTTCCACGCCTCCCGCGGCCACGCTCCTGAGCAGTTTCAGCAGGCTGGCTTCGGTCATCGGCGGCGCGTTTCGGTCGGACGCAACGGACGGTCGAGATGAATCACCACTTCGCGAACGGCGCGCGCGTCGCTGCGCGCCACGGAAATCGTCAGGTCGCCCGCCTTGAGTTGTTCGCCGGGCTTGGGAATATGGCCTAAGCGCTCCACCACCAAGCCGCCGATGGTAGCATATTCGGGGGCCTCGGGCAGATTCAGGCCATAGCGCTCGTTCAGTTCGGCGACGCTCGCCAGCGCGGCGACCGCGAGCGTACGCGGCCCAACGAAACGCGCAACGTCCTCGCCCGTGTCGTGCTCGTCCTCGATTTCGCCGACAACCTCTTCGAGCAAGTCTTCCATCGTGATGATCCCGGCGGCTCCGCCATATTCATCGACCACGACCGCGAGCGTTTCCCGCGTGCGCTGCAGCGCCAGCAGAATTTCGTCAAGGGGAGTCGCCTCCGGGAAGTAACTCACCGGGCGCATCACTTCGCCGACCGCGCGATTCAGATCGGGCGCCTCGAGCAGGTCGAACGCATGCACGACGCCGACGATATTGAAGATGCGTTCATGGAAGACGGGAATTCGCGTGAAGCCCTCGCGCCGCACCAGTTCGATCACGCCCGCCAGCGTCGTGGTATCGGGCGCGGCTTCGACTCGCACCAGCGGCACCATCGCTTTGCGCGCCTCGGCGCGGGTGAAACGAAAAATCCGGCTGATCATCTGGCGCTCGGCCGGCAGAATCGCGTCGTGATGGGGCGGCGCGAGCGGATGGGCCTCGCCGGGACGGCGGACCAGACGCGCCAGGTCCTCGCGGCTCAAAAAGACGCTTTCGGCGTCGGGCGAAACGCCGACAATCCGCCGCAGCATCCGGCTGATCGCGGTCTCGACGACCAACAGCGGCGCCAGAATGGCGGCAAGGAACAGCAACGGGCGCGCCGCGATGCGCGACACTCTGAGCGGCGCGCGCAGCGCCAGCATTTTCGGCGTGGATTCGCCCAGCAGCAGCGTGATCGGCGCAAGGATGAACGGCGCCAGATAGGCCCAGCGGCCCGAGATTCCATGCAGGTAGCTGGTAAGCGCCGCGGCGGCGATCACGGTCGCCAGGTTGTTGCCGGTCAGCAGCAGCGCGACGATTCGGTCGCGCCGTTCGAGCATCCGCACGACCGGCCGGGCCGCCTCGACGCCGCGCTCATGGGCCGCGCGGACCTTGATTTCGTCGGCGGCGACCAGCGCGATTTCGCCGGCGGCGAAAAACGCCTGAAACGCCACGCAGCCGGCGACGATCGCGATCAGGAGCGCGGCGTGCATCGTTTGAGCCTCACCGTCTCCACGGTCGCGCCGCGCACCCGTTCGACCGTCGCTTCGAAGTCGCCAAGGCGCAAGCTCTCGCCGCGGCGCGGCACGCGCCCCAACCGGCGCAGCACCAGCGCGCCGAGCGTGCGCGGCCCGTTCACGCCGATCGAACCGTGAGCGCCAAGCGCCTCGCGCAGACGCTCGAACTCGATTCCGCCGGACGCAAGCCATTCGGAATCGCCGACGGCCGTCAACTCCGGCCCTTCGTAGTCGAACTCGTCGCGAATTTCGCCGAAGAGCTCCTCGAGCAAATCTTCGAGCGTGATCAATCCAAGCACCCTGCCGTACTCGTTGACCACGATCGCGAGCTGAAAGCGGCCGCGCCGCATCTCGTCGAAAAGCTCGCCCAACGGTTTTCCGGGCGGCACGAACACCGCCGGTCGCAGCAGCCGTTCGAGCCGCGGTTCGGCGGAATCGAGGCGGCGCGTCACGAGGTCCTTGACGTGCAGGATGCCGGCGATGTCGTCGGGCGAGGCGCGATAAATCGGAATGCGCGAAAAGTGGCCGGCGACGACCTCGGCATGCAGACGATCGGCGGGAATGTCGATCGGCAGTGAAAACATCTTCTCGCGCGGCGTCATCACTTCGCTCACGCGGCGATTTCCAAAATCGAACACGCGATGGATCAGCTCGCGCTCCTGCGGCTCGACTTCGCCCTGATCTTCGCCGACGCGCAGCAACGCCTTGAATTCCGCTTCGGAAACCGGTTCGAGACGCGGCGGTTCGACGGCGGGCGCGAGCCATCGCGTCGCCGGATGGGCGAACGAAGCGAGCGCCGCCAACGGCCGTGCGGTGACCGACGCCACCAGCGCGGGAAACCCAAGCGCGAAAGTCTTGGGCGTGATATCGCAAAAGATCAGCACAATCACGAGCATCGCCGGCGCCGCGATCCATGCGCCGACCGAACCGAGCCACATCAGCATAAACGTCGTCGCCAGACATTCGGCAAAGACATTCGACGCTTCATTCAGGCCGATGATCAGCATCAGCGACTCGAGCGGACGCTCCAGCAGCCGCGCGATCGCGTCGCGTACGGCGGCGTCGAGCCGTTCACGCGTATGCTCCATCCGCACCAGCGCAAACAATGCGGTTTCCGACGCCGCCAGCATCGCGCTTGCCGCGATCAGCAGCACGACCGCGATCGGCAGCGCAATCATCACCGGATTCACGGCCGCTCCTTGAGCTGGTCCCATCCAGCGATCGCCGGAGCGCCGTCGCCGCGCAGCCGCGCGCCCCGGCCGCGCACGATCCGGCCGATCCTGCTCACCGGCACGCCGAGTCGCTGGGTCAGGTCAGCTTCGGATCTTTCCTTGCGGAGCGCGAAGAGCAGCTCGTAGTCTTCGCCGCCGCCAAGCGCGAGCTTGAGGTCGCCGCCCGCGACCGTGCGATAGGCCGGCGACAGCGGAATCGACCTGGCGTCGATTTCGGCGCCGACGCCGCTTCGTTCGAGCAGATGGCCAAGGTCCTGCCGTTCGCGGGAGAAACCCGTACGTGTCGGTGCTAATCCGTCGTGCCCAGGTGCGATCGATGATTGCCGACGCAGTGCGCTCGATGCATTTGATCGGAGCCGAAGTTGCTGAACGACGCGCGGCGGCCGCGTCAGTCGGTCGCGCCGACCGCGATCACGCCACGGCCGCGGGCTGGTGCTGGATCGACTGGCGTCGTTGCCGGCTGCGACGACGGTCACGCCCTTCGCCGTCACGTCGTCGATCGCCTGCTGGAACGTCGTCCGCGGCGAGAGCGCCGCAGCCTTGGTGGATAACCGTTGGTGATGGCGTCAGTTGTTCTGCTGGAAGCCTTTGACCTGCACCACTGTCAGGCTGCCCGGTCCCACGCACGCCATCGTGTTGTTCGACGACGACGGCGGATTCACCAACTGCGCATAGACGTTGACCGTATGGTTGCCCTGCGTCAGGTTCGGCGCGATGAAATTGAAGCTATGCGCCGCAAGGCTGCTCAGCGTCAGCTCGATGCTGCATCCCGTCGTGTCAGCGCATGCGAGATTCGTAGCGCTCAACTGCTGAAAGCGCTGGTCATACATCACGCCGCTGATTCCGCCCGGAAAATCGGTCGTATCGGTTGACGAGACTTCAGGATCGACCGGATTCCCGTCCACCGTTACCTGCACCAGCAAACCCGTTTCGGCGGAGTCGCTTCCGGTCAGGATTCCGCTCGTGCTGCTGATTTTCGTGTCGGTACGGAGGCCGGTATCAAGCGAAGCGTAATCATCGTTGAGAAAAGCGAAAATCAAGAGATGCGAAAGGTCGGCGACAGCGCGAAACTACCTCAAGCCGTCGCTGCGCAGCCCTTCATCCAGCTCGGCTTGCCTGACCCATTTTCGGATCGAGTTGGCTGACGGCTCGAACTCGTGCGCCAATTCGTTGATGCGGCGGCCGGCGTGCGCCAGTTCGACGATTCGCCGCCGCTACGCAGCCGGATACAGTGGATAGGTTCCTGGCATCGGGGGTCCTCCTTCTTCGTTTCTCCCCAACACCGTCTACCAAACCGGGTCAAGTTCAACCTCGGCCACTTCACCAAAGGGTCACTTCGTGGTCGCGCCGGTGGATTCGGCGACCAACTCCGACAGGTCGCGTACCTTCATTTTATCTTCGAGCGATCGCGATTTGACCGCGTCCTCCATCATCGTCATGCAGAACGGGCATCCGACGGCCATCGTCTCAGGATCGGCCTCGGAGATTTGGTCGAAGCGTTTCTGATTGATGCGCGTGCCTTCCCTCTCTTCTTTCCACATGCATCCGCCGCCCGCGCCGCAACAGAAGGTGCGATTCTTTGAGAGGTCGATATCTTTGACTTTCGCGCCCGGAATCGCCTTGAGCGCTGAACGCGCGCCGTCCCATTTGCGATTGTGGCGGGCCATGTAGCATGGATCGTGATAGGTCATCCGCTGGTCGATCGGCTTGTTCGGCCGGAGCCTTCCGGCGCGGATCAATTCATCGATAAACTCGGCCTCGTGCGTCACCTCGACGTTTTCGAGGCCGAAATCCGGGTACTCGTTTTTCAGATTGTGAAAGCAATGCGGGCATTGCGTGACGATGCGCTTGGGCTTGTATTTGTTGATCGTTTCGACGTTCTGTCCCGCGATCGTGGCGTAGAGGTATTCGTTGCCGAGCCGCCGCGCCGGATCCCCCGTGCACATCTCTTCGACGCCGAGGATGCCGAACTTGACTCCTGCCTGCTTCATCAGGCTCGCGAATGAACGGCTGACGCGCTGATTGCGCTCGTCATACGATCCGGCGCATCCGACCCAATACATCACGTCCAGGTCTTCGGGATTTTCGACCTCGGCCATCTGCGGTATTTCCAGGCCTTCCGCCCAGTCCGCTCGTTTTTCCTGCGCGAGCCCCCAAGGATTGCCCTGATTTTCGATTCCTTTGAAGGCGTTGGTCGCCTGCTGCGGAAATTTCGATTCCATCAGGGTGAGATAGCGCCGCATATCGACGATGCGCTGGATATGTTCGATGCCGACCGGGCATCCCTCTTCGCACCATCCGCAGGTCGTGCATCCCCATACCGCGGCTTCGGTCGCGACCTCGGTGATCATGTCCGGCCCTTGGTAGGCGGGCGCGGTGGACTCCGCGGAAGCGTCGCTGGCCGTGGCGCTCGCGGCCTTGGCGGCAAGGAGGGTCGGGGCTTTGTCGAGCAGATGCTCGCGTTGGGAGATTACGAGAAATTTTGGATTAAGCGTCTTGCCGGTGTTGACCGTCGGACAGTTGATCGTGCATCGCCCGCACTCGAGGCACGAAGCCATATCCAGCAGTTGCTTCCACGAATATTCTTCGACCTGCGCCACGCCAAAGGTCTCCGCATTCTCGAAGTCTTTGATCGGCGCGAGCCGTCCGCGCGGCTTGAGATTGCGGAAGTAAAGATTGATCGGCGCGAACAGAAAATGACGCAGCTTGGTGAAGGGCAGGCAGAACAACAGGCCGTATACGAGTAAGACATGAAACAGCCAGAGATAGCGATGGAACGTCACGCCGGCGCCGAGCGCCCCTTCGATCCATCCGATGTTCCGGCCGATATAGGCCCATTCGACGAACTTGGGCGGATCGGCGTTGATGCGCGCGCCTTCGAGCATCAGGCCGGTAATCGGCACGAGCGCGAGCAGCGTTAGCGGCAGCCAATAGCCGACGCGATTTTCCCAATTGTCGCGCAGCTTTTCCGCCGCTGGTTGATTCAGAAGTGTGGGCTTGCGCAGTCCGCGCCGCGCTCCAGCCGCGATTACGCCGAGGACCAGCAGCAGGAAGCAGGTGTCCATCACGGCTTTGAAAACGTGATAAAAATCGCCGTAGAAGAAATAAAGGTGGATGCCGAAAAACGCGAGAAACCAGCGGATATCGTCGTTGACGAACACGATGCTGGTGCCGATAAACAGCCCGACGAACGCGACCAGAAAGATGTAATGCATCCAGCCCCACGTTTCGCGGCCAACAAAGCCTTGGCCCACGCCATCGCGAAACGCCATGAACAGCCGGCGGCCCGGTTGGTCGAAACGATTGTCAGCCGTGGACGCGCCCAGCCGGATCATCCTGTACCAACGCATCCCGACCCAGATAAAAGCCGCGGTCAGCGGCAGCAGCATCCCGTACAAAAACACAACGAAGATGGTCGGGACGTTCCAGAGGATTTCGCGGGTGACTTCCTGGTTCATTCGATGCTCCGGTCCGGACGCCGCCTCCGGCGGGACCGGGACTCGCGGCGGCCAGCATTCTCTTGATGCGTTTTAGAGAGGCGCGGCGGCAAATTCAATCAGGCGGAGTCCCGCGGCGGCGGGTTGGATTAGCGCACGGCCTGATCCAGTGGCTGGCGGGCTAATCGCAAAGGCGCGGCGGCAGTGAATTTTTCTTATCCGCGTTTAATCAAATTTAGCGTATACTCCCGACGGCCATACGGCCAAAAACGCGACTTGGGGATGTCTTGATGAACGGGGAACGGGGCGCTGCTTCGCACGGATTTGGGGAATTTGTGCTCGCCAGGCGCAAGCCGCTGGCGGCGATTCTGCTGGCGATCACGCTCGTGATGCTCTACGGCGCGACCAGGGTGCCGATCGCGACGCGATTTGAGGATTTTTTTCCCTCCAATAATCCGAACGTAATCCTCTATCGGCAATACCGCCGTCATTACGGCGGCGCGCAGACGCTGGTGCTGATGCTGCGCGTCAAAAACGGCGATATCTTCAATTACAAGACGCTGCAAACCATACAAGACGTAACCCGGGCGGTCGATCGGCTTCCCGGCGTCGATCACAACGAGGTTTTTTCGCTCGCCTCGTATCGGCTGCTTTATGCGAAGGCTCTGCCGGGCGCGCTCGTTTCATCGCCCTTCATGTACCCGAATATCCCGCGCAACGATCAGGAGCTGGCCGAGTTGCGCAACGCCGTCCGAACCCATCGCAAGGAAATCTCGAATTTCGTCACCGCCGACGACAAGGGCGCGATGATCGTCGCCGCTTTCAATGAAAGCGGGATGGACTACAAGGCGCTGTTCGACGGCGTGCAGGCGCTGATCAAAAAATACAGCGACGCCAACACCCGCTTTTACGCCAGCGGCGCCGTGATGTTCGCGGCGTGGGGCTATCATTATCTGCCCCGGCTTGCGCTGATCTTCCTCGCTTCGGTCGCGATCATGTTGCTGGTCACCTTTCTCAGCCTTGGGCGGCGCACCGGATGGTGGGCGCCGGCGGTTACCGGCGTCTGCTCCGCGATCTGGGGGCTTGGGTTCGTCGGCCTGATGCGCTTCAACTTCGACCCCGTGATGCTGGTGATTCCGCTGATCCTGACCGCGCGCGATCTCGGCCACGGCATCCAGTGGCACGGCCGCTATTACGACGTGCTCGACCATACCGGCGATCACCGGCAGGCTTGCGCGCGCACCGCCGACCTCATGATTGGCCCCGGCCTGCTCGCGGTGCTGGCGAATATCGCCGGAATCGTTTTTCTCTTCGTTGGCCATATACCCGTGCTAAGCCAGATCGGATTTGGCGGTGCGGTATGGCTCGGCGCGAGCGTCGCGATGGTCTTTGTTTTCCAACCGATCCTGATGAGTTGGCTGGAGCGCCCGCGGCTGCGCGAGCACAGTTGGCTCGTCAAAACCAGCCACCCCGACCGGCCCTCGGCTTACCATTCGATGGTCGATTGGCTGACGCGCTTTCCCGTCACGCCCGGCGTGTTGCGCGGCGGACTGATCGCGGCCGGAGTCGCGTTCATGATTTTCGCGCTCGCCTCCATTCGCAGGACGCCGCTCGGTTATCAGGTTGCGGGTACGCCGATCTATCGGCCGGACGCCAAGGTTAATCGCGACACCGCCGCGATCAGCCGCTTCCTGCCGACCAATTTCGCGTGGGTCGTTATCGAAACGCCGAATTATCCGAGCCCGGTCTCGACCGTTTCGGTGCCGACGCTCCGGCTCGCCGATGACATGTCAACTTATCTGCTCGAACGCGGCGACGCGCTCGCCGTCCTCGGCTTCGCGGAAATCGCGACCAAGCCGATGAATCAGTTGCTGCACAACGGCTCGCCGAAATACATGGCGATGCCTGACAGCGACCTTTTGAGCGCGGAATTGTGGGGATTTTTCTTCAGCGGGACCGCGCCCGACGAAGTTTACAACTTCTTCGCCAACTCTCCGAACATGACCAACACCCGCATCCAGGTCATCCTGCCCGACCATAAATATTCCACGCTGATCCGGCTCAAGCGCGACCTCGACCGGTTCGTCGCCGAGCGTTTGGACAAAGATCCCAAGCTGGCCAAGGTCAGGGTGCGTTATCTGGGCGGCGAAGGCGGCCTCTATCTCGCCAGCGACGAGGCCGCCCCGGCATTGAATCGCGCCAATCTGATTCTCGTGTTGGGCGCGATCCTGATCGTATGCGCGATCTATTTCCGCTCGGCGACGGCCGGAATCCTGTTCACGATCGCGGCCGTGATGGCGAATTTCGGCGCCTTCCTGTTCATGATCAACCAGGATATCGGGCTTACGATCGACACGATTCCCGTGATTTCGCTGGGTCTCGGCCTGGGAATCAATTTCGCGATCTACGCCGTGGCGCGCATCCGCGACGAAGTGATCGGCGGCGCCGCGCTCGACGATGCGATTACTACCAGCCTGCATACGACAGGCGCCTGGGTGGTCGCGACGTTTTTCGCCATCGTCGGGGGAATCGCGCCATGGGCCTTTTCGCCGCTGCTGTTCCATAACGAGATGAGCGTGATGTTGATTCTGTTGATGGCGGCGAACCTGCTGGTGGGGCTGATTATCCTGCCCTCATATATCGCATGGCGCCGGCCGCGCTTCCTGACGCGCTACGAATCCGCGCCGGAGGCGGACGCGGTTCGTGGCGCCGCGCAGAGCTAAAATTAACCGGAGGGCAATAAAAATTTTCCCGATGCTGTCGATTCGGCGCGCCGCCGTTCGACTATATGACGGATTAACGCCGCCTGGCGCGGCGTGATCCGGTTCGATCGGTCCGCAAATTCGCAGCATGGAGAAATACGATGAAGCTCTACAACCATCCGATAGCGCCAAATCCACGGCGGGTGCGTATCTTCGCCGCGGAAAAAAGCATCCCATTGCAACTCGAAGATGTTGATTTGCTGGCCGGGCAGACCCGCTCGCCGGAATTCCTGAAAAAGAATTCTTCCGGCGCGGTGCCGGTGCTCGAACTCGACGACGGCACGCATCTATCCGAGTCGGTCGCGATTTGCCGCTATCTCGAAGCGCTCCATCCCGAACCCAATCTGTTCGGACGCGACCCGCGCGAGCAGGCCGAAGTCGAACGATGGAACCGGCGTATGGAGCTTGAGCTGTTCGGAACTATCGCGCGGACGCTGCAAAACACCGCGCCGATTTTCAAGGGGATTTTCCCGCAGTTTCCGGATTACGGCGAGGCGCAACGCAAGCTTGCTACGGATCGGCTGGAGCGGATGGATCGCGAACTCGAAGGGCGCGAATTCGTCGCCGGCGAGCGCTTTTCGATCGCCGATATCACCGCGCTGGTCGCGATCGATATCGGCGGCGCGCTCGGCAATATCACGGTCGATCCGAAGCTCGGCAATCTGACCCGATGGCGAGAGGCGGTTTCAAACCGCCCCAGCGCGAAGGCGTGATCGAACGCGGCGGAGGCGCGATCGTCAGGCCGGGTCAGTGTTTCAGCTTCTTGACCTCTTCGACCATCTCGGGAACGGCCTTGAACAGATCGGCGACCAGTCCGTAGTCGGCGACGCCGAAGATCGGCGCCTCTTCGTCCTTGTTGATCGCGACGATCGTCTTCGAGTCTTTCATGCCGGCGAGATGCTGAATCGCGCCCGAGATGCCGACCGCGACGTAGAGTTCCGGCGCGACCACTTTGCCGGTCTGGCCGACCTGCAGGTCGTTCGGCACGAAGCCGGCGTCAACCGCGGCGCGGCTGGCGCCCATCGCCGCTCCCATCTCGTCCACCAGCGGTTCGAGCACGGTCTTGAAGTTGTCGCCGGATTTGAGGCCGCGTCCGCCTGAGACGACGATGCGCGCCTCGGTAAGCTGGGGACGATCGCTCTTGATTTCATTGAAACCGACGAATTCCATCTTGAGCGACGCCGCGTCAAGCTCCGGCGTGACCGTTTCGATCGGCGCGGCGACGTCCGCGGGCTTGGCCGCATCGAAAGCGGTGCCGCGCACCGTCACGACCCGCACCGGACCGTCAAGTTCGATGGTCGCGAGCGCGTTGCCGGCGTACATCGGGCGAACCATCGTACCGTCGTCGTTGATCGCAATGATTTCCGAAGCCATCGGCGCGCCGAGCCGCGCCGCCAGCCGCGGCATCAGGTCCTTACCCATCGCGGTGGCTGTGGCCAGCACGGTTTCCGCGCCGGTCTTCTTTGCCAAATCAGCCAGCGCTTGCGCGGCCGCGTCGGCCAGATAGTGCGCAAGCTTCGGATGGTCGAGCACGATTACCTTGCTCGGCCCGTATTTGGCGATTTCGGCGGCCGCCGCGGTGGCACCCTCGCCGCTCAGCACGGCGATACATTGGCCTCCCCGTTTGCGCGCCATCTCCAACCCCGCGTTGACCGCGATCAGCGTGGTTTTGGGGAAATGTCCGCCCCGATGTTCCGCGAAAACCAGTACGTCACCCATCTCGATTCACTCCGGCGCAACCGCCCATCAGGGCTTGGTCCGCCGTCAATATACTTGCTTTGCCCGCGCCCGGCGCGGCGTCAGATTACCTTGGCCTCCGTATGGAGCACCTGCACCAACTCTTCGACGCTCGCGACCTTGCGGCCCGCCTGGCGCTTTTCGGGCGCTTTGAGCGTTTTGATTTTCAGCTTGGGCGTAAGATCGACGCCAAGGCTGTCAACCGCGATTTCATTGAGCGGTTTCTTGCGCGCCTTCATGATCCCCGGCAGCGACGCATAGCGCGGCTCATTGAGGCGCAAATCCGTCGTGATCACGGCGGGCATCGGAAAGGCCACCGTTTCGAGTCCGCCATCGACTTCGCGCACGACGGTGCATTTCTCGCCGGCCAGTTCGACCTTCGAGGCGAAGGTCGCCTGCGGCCATCCGAGCATCTCCGCGAGCATCTGGCCGATCTGGTTCGAATCGTCGTCGATCGCCTGTTTACCGATTATGATGAGTTCGGGTTTTTCGTCGCTCGCGACTTTCGCGATCACGCGGGCGATCGCCAGCGTATCGAGCGGGTTGTCGGCTTTGACCAGGATCGCGCGGTCCGCGCCCATCGCGAGCCCGGTGCGCAGTTGCTCCTGCCACGCGGTCTGCCCGACCGATATCAAAACAACCTCGCCCGAACCCTGTTTCTCTTTGATTCTGAGCGCTTCTTCGATGGCGATTTCGTCGAACGGATTGATCACCCATTTGACGTTGTCGGTCGCGATCCCTGATCCGTCCGGCAGAACCCGGATGGTGGTCGCGGGATCGGGAACGCGCTTTACCGGCACAAGTATCTTCACAGCGATGTCACTCCGAACAGCCGGCCTTGCGGGCGGCGATAATCGCAAATTCAAAATGGCTCGGAATTCAAATCCGGAACCAACTGACCGTAACAATCGAGAATCGGCCAGTCAAACCTTAATTCGCCGCGATACCGCGCGGGTTCCGCGCGGAAATGACGGCCGCCGATGGGCCGGACTTCAGTCCTGCACGATGGCAGTGTCCGAAGAGTCGCGTGGTGGGGACGCGGCGGCGGTTTGCCCGTGCGCTGCGCGTTTCAACTCGGCGCGGCTGATGCGGAGGCTCGTGAGAGTCGGCAGGATGACTTTTTCAACAAAAGTCCGCGCGCTTAAGCCGCCGCCAGAACTTTCCAGCCGCTGATGATAGTTGGGAATCAGGCCGTCGCCGGGCATCTTGAAATTTGCGAGCACGTGGCCGAAGTCGGCGATCGTTCCCCGGCGATCCTGCTCGAGGTCGAGCTTGATCAGCGATCGATAAAAAGCCGCGTGAGCCGCCTCGTCGGAGCCGACGTGATGAAAAATCGCGGCGGCCACCTGATCGCCGTTCGCGAGCGCGCGATCCTTTTGCGCCTTGTACGCCGAATAGGTCGCGGCTTCCTGCAGGGCGCCATAACAGGACATCCGCCGGCAGGTGTCGAAGGGCAGTTCCCAGGCGCGGTTGGCCACGGGCGTTTCCAGTTCAGCGATTTCGGCCTCCGAGCGCATCCCGGATCGCTTCAGATATTCGCGGAAAACCAGTCCGTGCCGCGATTCTTCGAACGCCCAGCGGATTTGAAAGCCGGCCATATCGAAGTTTCCGCGCAATAACCGCAGGCCCTGCGCGCTATAGTCCGGCACATACATCTCTTCGATGCAGTAAACTTCCATCGCGCGGGCGACCGCTTCGCTCGGCTGTACGGAGTCGAACCGTTCCCACGGAATATCGCTGAAGATATTCCATTGCCGTTTGGTTTCCGCGATTTCGAGGAAATCTAGATAAAGTTGATGGACTTTTTCCCGCACGCTTTCACCCGTCGCCCCCTTAAGCTCGTTTCGCTGTCAGCGCACCCGCCAAGGTATGGCTACGGAGCCGCGTATCGCTCTATTGCACGCCCGCGTTTCCTCGCTACGACGGGCGCGCACCCCAACTCGCCAGATCCTGTGAGTGTGAGAGTGATGCGGAGATTTCCCGCCTGGATAGATCAAATCCGCGCAAGCAGCATGAGTGTAGGGGGCCCATGGCGCGAAGTCCATGGCTGATCGAGCCGGCGCAGTTATAAGTTCCTCGAAATCTTGCGATTAGCGCATGTTTGTGCGGTTTATCAGTCGAATGGCTGTCGCGTTGCGTCCATTGGCGATGCGACAATAATTTTTTCCGGAGCTTAAACTCTGCCGCGCCAGCATTTCGCAGGCTTCGCCCTCGGCTATTCGTTGAAGCCGAGCCGATGCGAAAGTTCGCGGCCCGCCGCGACGATCAGGGGCGCAAGCTCGGCGCTGATGCGTTCCGGGCCAAGCCGGTAGGCTGGCCCGGCTACCGCCAGCGACCCGACCACCGAGCGCGTGTAATCGCGCACCGGCGCGGCGACCGACGCCACGTCCTCAAAAAATTCGCCATTGTCCACCGCATATCCGTCGCGCGCGACCGCCCGCAGTTGTTCGATCAATGCCGCGCGATCGACGATCGTGCGATCGGTATGACGCGCGAGCTGTTCGGGCAGGGTCGCGCGGATTTGCTCTTCGGTGTCGAAGGCGAGGTGGGCTTTGCCGATCGCCGTGCAATGCAACGGCAAGGTCATCCCGATCGGCGGCGTGATGCGCACGGCGCGGTCCTCGGGTTCGGCCACTTCGAGCGGCACCGCGCCGTCACGCCGAACGATCGAAACGAAAACGCTTTCGCGGCATTGGCGCGCGACGTCGGCCAGAATCGGCCGCGCCTGCCGCACCAAGCCCATGTGATGGATATAACGGCGTCCTAGCAGAAGGCACTTGATCCCGAGGCGATAATTCTCGCTCGCCCGGTTCTGCTCGATATAGCCGCGCGCTTCGAGCGTCGCAAGCAGGCGAAATACGTTGTTCTTGTGCAGCTTGAGCCGTTTGGAAAGTTCAGTGACGCCGAGTTCGTCGGCGTCGCCGAAGAATTGTTCGAGCACGTCGAGCGAATGCGCGACGGATTGAATAACGTAGTTTGTCTTTTCGCGGCGCGTCATCTATGCGATCACTCCAGAATCCGGCCGCGCCTTGAGCTTGGCAGAGCGATCAACCGGTTTGGAAAGCTGTTTTAATTTAGACGGTCGAATCAAAATATGTCAACGCTGCCGTTTGACGTCGCCATGTCAGGCTAAATAGCTGATTTTACAGCGATATTTATCCTTAAATGGATCGGAGCAGCCCGTGCCGAATCCCCCAAATCAGGATTTCTTCCGCCGTATCGACGAATCCGACGATGAATTGTTCTACAGCTATCCGCGCCTGGTCACGCACATCGATGACGCGGCTATCGCCAAGGTCGGCGAAATCTACCTCGGGCGCCTGCCGCACGGCGGCGTGATCCTCGACCTGATGTCGAGTTGGCGGTCGCATCTGCCGCCCGCGCTGAATCCCCGCCGGGTGATCGGCGTGGGCCTGAATCGAACCGAGATGGAGGAAAATCCGGCGCTTGATGAGGTAATCGTTCACAACGTGAATCGCGAACCGCGGCTGCCGCTCGCGGACGCCAGCTTCGACGGCGCCGTGATGACGGTGTCGGTGCAATACCTGACGCGGCCGATAGAGGTTTTCGCCGACGTTGGCCGGGTGTTGCGTCCCGGCGCGCCGTTTATCGTCGCCTTTTCCAATCGGATGTTTCCAACCAAGGCGGTCGCGTTGTGGCGCGCCACCGATGACGCGCAACACGCGCTCGTTGTCGCGCGTTATTTCACCGAAAGCGCGAGCTTCGAGCGTCTCGAAAGGATCGATCGAAGCGCGCCGACCGATCCTCCGAGCGATCCGATTTGGGCCGTGGTCGGCTACCGCCGCTCAGATTGACGAAATCGGGCCGGGCGCAATCGCGATAGCGATCGTCGCCGCATCGCGGCTATGATTACCGTGTATCGCGCGCGCCGGATGATCTGGGCGCCGCGATCGAAGGCGGGAATCGAGTGATCGCGAATCGCGGCCTGAGGCATCTGGCGCTGCGCGTCGCCGACGTCAAACGCGCGGTGGATTTTTACACGCGGGTTTTCGGGATGCGCGTCGTATGGCAACCCGATGCCGACAATGCCTACCTTAGCTCAGGATGCGACAATCTGGCGCTTCATCGCGGCGACGCCGGCGATCGCTCCGCGCAAGCGCTCGACCATTTTGGATTCATCGCGCCGACAATCGCGGAGGTCGAGGCCGGCTACCGCTGGGCGCTGGAAAACAACCTCGATATCGTGCATCCGCTGAAGCGCCATCGCGACGGTTCGGTTTCGTTCTATTTGCGCGATCCTGACGGCAATGTGATTCAGGCTCTTTATGAACCGCTGACCAGCGGGCTTGCGATCGGCGGTGAAGGCCGCCGGCCGCCGCGCTAGTAGATAGGGAGAGAATTCGATGCTGAAAGGCCACGCGACCGCGCAGGCGACCGCCGCCTACGCGAGCCGATTCGCTGACTTGCCAGGCAATTTTCGGAAGATGATCGGCGTGACCGTCTCCTCGATCGGACTCGGCACCTATCTCGGCGAACCGGACAGCGCGACCGATGCGGCGTATGCGGACGCGATCCGGCTGGCTTTAGCTGGCGGGATCAACCTGCTCGACACGGCGGTTAACTATCGCTTTCAGCGCAGCGAACGGACGATCGGCGCGGTGCTGCAGGAAATGGTCAAGCGGGGCGATATTCGGCGCGACGAAGCCGTGATTGCGACCAAAGGCGGCTATATCACGTTCGACGGCGCCGTGCCGCCCGATCCTCGCCGCTGGTTCGAAGAACGTTTTATCCGGACTGGAATCGTCGCATCCTCGGATCTGGTTGAGGGATCGCATTGCCTGACGCCGCGATGGCTTGCGGCGATGATCGAAATGAGCCGGGCGAATCTCGGCCTCGAGACGATCGATATCTATTATCTGCACAACCCGGAGGCCCAGCTTGCCGCGATCGGGCGCGACGAATTCAGGCGCCGGATTCGCGCCGCGTTCGAATTGCTGGAAGCGAAGGCGGCCGAGGGGCAGATTGGGGTTTACGGCGCGGCGACATGGAACGGCTTTCGAGTCGCGCCCGAAGACCGGTCTTACCTGTCGCTGACCGAGATGGCCGCGCTTGCCGAAGAAGCCGGCGGCAAGGACCATCGCTTCCGGGTGATCCAGATGCCGTACAATTTGGCGATGGCCGAGGCGTTCACGGCGCGCAATCAGCGGCTGCCGGACGGCGCGATGGGCAATACTCTCGCCGCCGCCGATGCGCTCGGAATCGCCGTATGCGCCAGCGCGTCGCTGCTTCAGGGACGGCTGACGCGCGGCCTGCCGCCGCTCTTGAACGACGCCTTCGACGGCCTCGAATCCGACGCGCAGCGCGCGCTCCAATTCGTGCGCTCGACGCCGGGAATCAGCGTGGCTTTGGCCGGGATGAGCTCGACGGCCCACGTCGCCGATAATCTGGGCGTCGCGCGGCGTCCGCCGGCGCCGTTTGACCGCCTGATGCGGCTGTTCAAAAAGGTTGCCTAGGCGTGCGCAATCAAGATCGTTTGGCTCTATAGCCGCGAAACCCGAGTTTGTGGCGGCGCGTCGCGCGTTGGAAAATTAGCCATGGAGGCGGAAGGATTGGGCGAGCATGCAGGCTGAGCGGAGGTTAAGCGGCGGCTGGCGCCGGTCGGTTACGGCGTTAACCGCCATGCTTGCGTTTATTTTTGCGATGCCCCCAGCGCTCCACGCCGCCGATATAAATTTCCCGCCCACGGATTATGTGATTCGCAGCGGCGACGGCGCCCGGATTATCGGCCATGCGCATTTTGAGCTTCGGGACGGACCGGACGGCTTGCGCACGGTACATGGCGATTATCATTATTTGAACGGCGATTCCGATGTCGAAGACGACACGATCCGGATTCCGCCGGGTTCCTCTCCGCCGATCTTCGTTCGCTTCCGTCACGTTTTCTACAACCCGGACGGCTCAATCAGTCGCAGCGGCGAGGCCGACGTCACGGCTGGCTATGGCCAATGCACGATTTATAAGCACGGCGTGGCGCGGACAACGCGCGACCAATTGAATTTTCCGCCCGATACTTTCGCCGGCGCCGCGGTCATCATTGCGCTGCGCGATTATCTGATGTCCGCACCGACCGACCATCGAGTCTTTCACGTCTTCAATTGCGTGCCCGGTCCCAAAGTGCTCAAGGTCGCACTCAGCGTCCATCGGCAGGCGCGATGGGCGTATTACCCCGGCGATTTGGTCGAAGTTGGACTAAAGCCAGACTTCGGATGGCTGAATATCGTTATCGGACCGTTCTTGCCGACGCTCAGGGTCTGGTTCGATCCGGCCGACGCCTGGTTTTTCACCGGTTCCAAGTCGGCTCGCTACTACAAAGGGAGCGACATCATGCTGGTGCGCGCTTATCGGCCCGAACCAGCATCTGGTGGAGGCGGCCCGGTACCGGCCGGCGGCGGATCGCCCATGCCGGCGACATCAGCCGCGCCGACCCCGATGCCTTCCGCTGCATCGCGATGATTGGCGCCGGCCGGTACCGTTCGTTGATTCGAAGTTCCGGCGCCTCCGCGCGGGTTGGGCGGAATGTCAGCCCCTTGCCACGCGGAGGCGCGCGGTTGCGATGCGAAATTATGGAAGCCGGCGCCGAAGCAGCGCCGGTGCGGACGTTAAAAGTGAGTCGCGCCGTTCTCGCCGTAATGCCGCACGCGCGAACGCTGCGGTTTACGATATTGGAAAGTCACCTGGCATTGCGGACAGACGCCCTGCGGTTGGGCGGCGCCAGGCTGGCGGGACAGTTTGACGTATTTGACGGCGCCATCGATGCACAGATGGCCGGCGACGGGATAATCCCACACGATGCGAACGGCGGAAGTGTTTTCCATTGGCTGCGCTAATGCTCCTTCATGCGAATCGGGTCCTTTGGTTGATGCGCCCGGCGGGCCGGGCGCGGCTTCCGTGAGTAGGTAAAGATAGTGATTTCAGACGTTGGATCAATCACTTTTGTTCACTTCAGAGAAATTTTCCAAAAAAAAATTATCCCCCGCCCATCGCTGTGCGGATGGAACGCTCAGCCCGCAGCCCACGGGCGGGTCGGCTTTGGATGCCGAATCGATTCTTCGTCGAGCAACGGGGCGGATCGCCGAGGTTTGAAATCCGCGAGCCAGTCGCCCATGTTGGACGTGGACTTCGCGCCGCAGATGGGGGCAGGCGCTTAATCGAAGGATGGCGGGCATGAAAACGAAGCGACGCCGGCCGCCGCACAAGCGCTGCGCGGTTCCGGTTGCCACGGATCGCGCCGGATCATGAAACCACGAAAAATCCGCAAACTGCTGGTCGCGAATCGCGGCGAAATCGCGCTGCGGGTGATGCGCACGGCGCGGGCGCTGGGAATCGCGACGGTCGCGGTCTATTCCGACGCCGACCGCGCGGCCGCGCACGTCGGCGCCGCCGATGAGGCAATCGCGATCGGCCCGTCCGAACCCGCCCAAAGCTATTTGAATATCGCGGCGATTATCGCGGCGGCCCGTGCGGCCGGCGCCGACGCGATCCATCCCGGATACGGATTTCTTTCCGAACGGCCCGAATTCGCCCGCGCCGCCGCCGAGAACGACCTGTTGTTCGTCGGGCCGCCGCCGGAAGTGATGGCTGCGCTTGGCGACAAGGTTGCGGCGCGGCGTATCGCGGTGAAGGCTGGCGCGCCCGTGGTTCCGGGCGTCGAGACCGGCGACCTCGCGTCGGCGCGGAAATTCGCCGAGCGGGCCGGTTTCCCGATTCTGGTCAAGGCGGCGGCTGGCGGCGGAGGGCGCGGGATGCGCGTGGTCGCCGAGGCTGGCGCGCTCGAAACCGCGCTCGAGGCGGCGTCGCGCGAGGCGCAGGCGGCGTTCGGCGACGGCCGCGTATTTCTGGAGAAATATCTGGCGCGGCCCCGCCATATCGAAATTCAGCTTATCGCCGACCGCCATGGCGAGGTCGTGGCGCTGGGCGAGCGCGATTGTTCAATCCAGCGGCGCCATCAGAAAATTATCGAAGAATCGCCCGCGCCCGGACTGTCATCGGCGACGCGCGCGCGGATCGTCGCGGCGGCGCTGAACCTGGCGCGTGCGGCTGGCTACCAGAACGCGGGCACGGCGGAATTCCTGCTCGACGGCGAGGAGTTTTATTTCCTTGAAGTGAACGCGCGCCTGCAGGTCGAGCATCCGGTGACCGAACTGCGCTTTGGCCGCGATCTGGTCGCCGAGCAACTGCGCATCGCGGAAGGCGGCCGCGTGTGTGCGCCGGACGAGCCGCGCGGAGCGGCGATCGAGTGCCGCATCAACGCCGAAGATCCCGAGTACGATTTCAGGCCGGCCACCGGCCGCGTCATCGCCTTGACGCTTCCATCCGGGCCCGGCGTGCGCGTCGATACCCATCTGGGACCGGGCGCCGAAATTTCGCCCTTTTATGACAGCCTCGCGGCGAAGCTGGTGACTTACGGCCCGGATCGCGAGGCGGCGCGGACGCGGATGATTGCGGCGTTTGACGAATTCGCGCTGCTCGGACCGCGCACGAACGCCGCGTTTCTTCGCGACATTATCGCGAGCGAAGGGTTCGCGCGCGCCGACCTATCCACGCGGTTTCTGGAAGAACATCTGCCGCGATGGCGCCCGGACGAACACGCTACGCGCGCGGCGTTGATCGCGGCCGCGCTGGCCGCCGACGGCCGCATCGGCTCGGCTGCTGGCGGAGGATTCGCGGGCGCGAACGGCGCAAAGGCCAATTCGCGCCCGTCGCCGTGGACGACGCTCGCCGGATTCGAAGCGTGGAGGCGGCGATGAGGTTCAAACGCGCGGAGGGCGGCAAAATCTTTGAAGTGGAGATTTCAGCCTGCAACGGCAAAACGCTGCGCGCGTCGATCGACGGGGAGGAAATAACCGGCGAAATCGAAATGACCGCCGACGGCGGCGCGATCTTGCGGTTTGACGGGCGGCGGATTCGCGTCAATGGCGTGCGCGGGCGGAAATCGATTCTGGTCGCCGCCGGGCCCGCTTCGTTTGAATTCGCGCCGGTCGAGGGACGTATCGGCGTCGCCCATCACGGATTGGCGGCGGTCGAAGTCGCGGCGCCGATGCCCGGCAAGGTGCTGCGCGTGATGGTGGCCGAGGGCGACGTGGTGGCCTCCGGGCAGGGCTTGATCGTGCTTGAAGCAATGAAGATGGAGACGACGATTGCTGCTGAAAGCGACGCGACGGTCAAAAAAATTCGTGTCAGCGCGGGCGACGCGGTTGAGCACGGCCAGGTGCTGATCGAGTTCAGTCCGGCTCCGGCAGATCCATCAACTGGCGAATCGCAGGCTCAAGCGCGGTGAGCCAATCCTCGAAATCCTGGTCGCGATCGACGACAATCTCGAGGATGCCGTCCTTGATCAGGCGCAGGCGGCCGGGCGATTCGGTGCGCAAGGGAATGACCAACGCCTCGCGCGAGATGCCCATCGCGTCGGTAATCGAAAAAATCCGTTCGATCTCTTTGAGGGTGACCGCCTTCAACGCCATCGCGGGATGCTCCGGCTCTTTACATAAAGGGCGGGCGGTCTAAGCTCAATAGAGGAACCCGGCGGCGCGCGCGGCGGAGTGAAGTCATGTACGGAACGATCAAAAAGATTATCAAGGACAAAGGGTTCGGCTTTATCGTGCCAGATGACGGCGGCGACGAAGTTTTTTTTCATCGTTCGCGGCTGGCGCCGAAGGTTTATTTCGAGGATTTGCGCGAAGGTGCGGAGGTGCAATTCGAAGTGCGGCCGGGCGAAAAAGGCCGACAAGCCTTCAATCTGCGCCTGCGTTAGGACAAACCCGTCCCGGCGGAATCGGCGCGGACCCGGGCAGGGTCCAGACCGCCGCGGGCCAGCAACAGCGACGCCGCAATGAATGCGGCTGTACAAGTGAAAGGAGCGGCGCCATGGAGGAAACAACGGAGCAAGCGCAGGGAGGTTCCTGGGCTACGATTATTGGGGTCGTCCTGATGGCGATCTTCATTATCGGCGCCTTCAGCATCTTCCACATGCGGCAAGCGCACGATTTGTCGAAGGATGCGGTGGGAATCGCGAGCAATTTTATCCGCAACAGTCCGGTGATCGACCAGAACCTCGGTGCGGTGCATACCGTGCAGGCGACCTCGGAACGCAGCGGCGGCTCCGAAGATTCGCCCACCTATGCGCTGGACTTCAATGTTTCGGGCGCGAAGGCGACTGGCATCGTGAAGGTCGACGTGGCGTATGCGCGCGACCAATGGCAGGTCCAGAGCGGCGACCTCGATCTGAACGGCAAAACCTACAATTTGCGGTGAAATGACGCGGGCCGCGCCGGATCGTTCCGGCGGCGGCCCGGCGTGCGACCAACCGCGCCGGCCGCGGCCGCCTATTGGCCGAAGCGCCGCGATCGTGCGGCGCCGAAAAAATCGATCGCGGGGCCGCTCGCGACGATCCGGCGCGGCCGGTCGCAGAGATTATCGCGCGGTTAGCGCCGCCACGCGAACCATCGCGCAAGGATACGGCTGGCGCCCGGCGTCAGCCGCGAGCGGTTGTACTGGTCGGCGAGCTTGCGGAGGGTTTCGGCCACGGTCGGGTAAGGATGAATGACGTTGGCGAGGTCGCCGAGCGGAACACGCCGGGCGATCGCGAAGGTCAGTTCGGAGATTATCTCGCCCGCGTGCGGCGCGACGATCGTGCCGCCGAGGATTCGGCCGCCGCGCCGGGCGACATGAATTTTGGCGAAGCCGTCGGCGCGGCCGTCGAGGACGGCGCGATCGACTTCGCTCATCGGCAGAAACAGGGTTTTGACCTCGGCGCCGCGCGCCTCGGCCTCCTGTGTTGAGAGTCCGGTGTGGGCGACTTCCGGATCGGTGTAAACGCAGGATGGAATCGTGAGCGCGCTCATTCGTGCGCGCCCGAAAAAAAGCGCGTTGCGGATTACGATGCGCGCCATCGCGTCAGCGATATGAGTGAAGCGGAACTGCGTGCAGACGTCGCCGGCGGCATAGACGCGGCGGTTCGTGGTTCGCAGGAAGTCATCGACAACCACGCCTGCGGCCGGGTCGCTCGCGATCCCCGCGGCGTCGAGCGCCAGGCCGTCGAGATTCGGCGCGCGTCCAGCGGCGACCAGAATTTCGTCGGCGTGGATTTGCTCCGACGCTACCGCGCGGGCGTGGCGCACGGACAGAACTTTGGCTTCGGCGTCGGCGGAGACCGATTCGACCGCGCACCCGGTTAGAATCCGCACGCCTTCGTCGCTGAGCGTGCGTTCGATCAGCGCCGCGGCGCCGGCGTCATCGCGGCCGAGGATGCGCGGCGCGGCTTCGAGAATGGCAACCTCCGCGCCGAAGCGGCGAAATGCCTGCGCGAGTTCGCATCCGATCGGTCCGCCGCCGATAATCGCGAGCCGCCGCGGCATCGCGGTCAGGCTGAAAACGGTTTCATTAGTGAGATAACCGCTGGTCTCAAGTCCGGGAATCGGCGGCGCGACGGGGCGGCTGCCGGCCGCGATCACGGCGCGCCGAAAGCGCAGAATCGCGCCGTCAACGGCGATCGCGTCGGGCGCGACAAACTTTCCCGCGCCGAGAAAGACGTCCACGCCAAGCTCGCGGAACCGGCGGGCGGAATCGTTGGCGCTCAGTTCGGCGCGCGCCTCGCGCATCCGCGCCATCGTGGCGGCGAAATCGATCGCGGCGGGCGCGCCGCGCACGCCGAGCGCGGGGGCTCCGCGCGCCGCCATAGCGGCGCGGGCGGCGGCCAGAATCGCTTTCGACGGCACGCAGCCGAAATTCAGACAATCGCCGCCCATCAGGCGGCGTTCGACCAGGGCGACTTTGGCGCCCAGTCCGGCGGCGCCTGCGGCCGCCACCAAACCTGCCGTGCCGGCTCCGATTACGACCAGATTGTAGCGTGAGGCGGGCTCGGGATTGCGCCAATCGGATGGATGGACATTCGCGGCGAGGCGCAGATTGTGAGTATCAGCGGGCGGCGGCGCGAACTCACTATCCGGCGGCATCCTAAAGCTCCGGACCGCGCGTGCGGTTGGCCGGGGCGATCGGCTGGAGCGCCGGTTCGCGACGAACGAGAAGCTTGACCACGAATCGCACGGGCGACGCTTATAATAATCTTTGCGATGTTGTAAATCTTGAAAAGTGGCAGTGCATGAGCATCAGCGGCGCGCCGCCGGACGCCGTCTCAGGCTGGCGGTAATCACCGCCAGCGATACGCGCGCCGCCGCCGAGGACCAAAGCGGCCAGTTGATTCGTGAATTGCTGGAAACCGCCAATCATCAGGTCGGCCGCTATGAAATTGTGCCCGACGATCCCGAACGAATCGCGGACGCGGTGAGGGCGGCGCTTGAGGATTGCGACGGCGCGATCGTCAACGGCGGCACCGGAGTCGCGCCGCGCGACCAGACGATCGAGGCGATCCGGCCGCTGCTGGAAAAAGAAATTGAAGGATTCGGCGAGCTTTTCCGAATGCTCTCGTATCAGGAAATAGGACCGGCGGCGATGCTGAGCCGGGCGATCGCGGGAATCGCGCGCGGACGAATCGTCGTGGCGCTGCCGGGATCGACGGCCGGATGCCGGCTGGCGATGGAAAAGCTGCTGCTTCCGGAACTTGGCCACATTGGCCATCTGCTTGGGTTGGGCGCGTAAGGACGCGATGAACCGATTGACGATCAAGCTTTTCGCCACCTTGCGCGAACGGGCGCGGACCAGCGAAATCGAACGCGAATTCGCGCCGGGGCTGACGGTCGGCGAAATCTGGTCGCGGCTGCGCGAAGAATTTCCGGCCCTCGGCGGCCATCACGACGGCGTGGCGTTCGCGGTCAATCACGAATACGTCCAAGCCGATTTTCGCCCGCAGGATCGGGACGAAGTGGCGTTTATTCCGCCGGTCAGCGGCGGTTCCGAGGCGCCGTGGCTCGGCCCGGTTTCGATCGGCCGCGCTCCGATCGATGTCGCCGCACTCGAGGCCGCGGTCGCCGATCCTTCCGCCGGCGCGATCGTTACTTTCGCCGGCGCGACGCGCAACGGCAACGCGGGCCGGCGCGTGATCCGGCTCGAATACGAGGCTTACGAACCGATGGCGCTGAGCGAGATGCGCAAGCTGGCGATCGAAGCCGGACGGCGTTACAAAATCGTGCGGATCGCGGTTCAGCATCGGGTTGGCGTGGTCGAAATCGGCGAAACCTCGGTCGCGATCGCGGTTTCGGCGGCCCATCGGGCGGAAGCGTTCGACGCCTGCCGCTTTGCGATCGACCGGCTCAAGGAAATCGTGCCGATCTGGAAAAAAGAACATTTCGAGGGCGGCGAGATCTGGGTCGGATGCCAGACCTCGCATCCGCCGCACGCCCATCACGCCTGACGTAACGGATCCCTTTGCCTCTTGCCGCCAGGATCGCGAGCGGACCGGCCCGCAGCGCCGGTTGACACGGCATTGACCGCCCGGCCAGTATCGTTTAACAGAGTCTCCATCGATGTTGCCCAGCGAAATCACGGTCGAAAAGATAATTCTGGCGGAGCCGCGCGGCTTTTGCGCGGGCGTGGATCGGGCGGTCGAGGCGGTGCGCGGCGCTTTGCGCGAATACGGCCGACCGCTCTATGTGCGTCATCAAATTGTGCACAATCGCTTCGTGCTCGAAGCGCTGGAGCGCGAAGGCGCGATCTTTGTCGAGAGCCTCGACGAAGTGCCCGAAGGTCAGCGCGTGATTTTCAGCGCGCATGGCGTCGCGCCCAGCGAATGGGACCGGGCGCGCAGCCGCAATTTGAGAGTGATCGACGCAACCTGTCCGCTCGTGACCAAGGTTCATTCCGAAGTCGAGCGCTATGCCGCCGAAGGCAAGACCGTAATCCTGGTCGGACACGCCGGCCACGAAGAGGTCAAAGGCACGATGGGAGTCGCGCCGGGCCGGATGCTGCTGGTCGGGACGGTCGAAGAGGCTGAGGCGGTTGAGGTGCCCGATCCGAGCGCCGTGGCGGCGGTCACGCAGACGACGCTTAGCGTGGACGACACGCGCGATATCATGATGACGCTCAAACGGCGGTTTCCGGCGCTGGCGACGCCCAAGACCGACGACATCTGCTACGCGACGCAGAATCGGCAGAACGCGGTGAAAGAGTTGGTGGACGTGAGCGACGTGGTGCTGGTGGTCGGTTCGCGCCAAAGCTCGAACGCCAACCGGATGGTCGAAGTGGCGCGGATGCGCGGAGGCCGCGCGTTTCTGGTCGATTCGCTGGAGGACGTCGAGCCGGAGATGGTCGCGGGGGTGCGGGCGCTTGGCTTGACGGCCAGCGCGTCGTCGCCGGAATGGCTGGTGGAGGAAATAATCAGCGCATTTTCGAAGCGCGGCGCGTCGGTCGAGCTGATGAAGATTAAGGAGGAGCGGATCCACTTTCCGCTGCCCAGGCCTGCCGACAATTGAGGGTCCGGCGCCGCCCGCGGCGATGCGGCCGCATGGGCAAGTCCGGACCAAAGAGCGCAGTTCGCCGGGAGGAGGGGCGGCGCTGGCGGCTCGATGCATCCGCGGGGCGGCTATATTGCGGTCGAAGGGCCGATCGGCGTCGGCAAGACCTCGCTGGCGCGGGCGCTGGCGCACGAATTGAACGCCCGGCTGGTGCTCGAACAGGTCGAAGAGAATCCGTTTTTAGCGCGGTTTTATGAAGATCCCGACAAATACGCGCTTCCGGTTCAACTGAATTTCCTGATCGCTCGATACAACCAGCAACGCGACTTAGCGCAGCAGGATCTGTTCGCGCAAGCTACGGTCGCCGATTATCTCTTCGCCAAAGATCGCATCTTCGCGGCGCTCAACCTCGCGCCCGACGAGCTTGCGCTCTACGACAATGTCTACCGATTGCTCGACGCGCGGATGCCGAAGCCGGATCTGGTGGTCTATATCCGCGCGAACGTCGAAGTTCTGCTGGAGCGGCTCAGGCGGCGCAAGCGCGACTTCGAGCGCCATATCGGCGTCGACTACCTTGAACGCGTGTCGGCCGCGTTCCGCGATTTCTTTTTCTATTACGAAGACGCTCCGTTGCTGGTGGTTGACACCACGGAAATCGACTTTGTCGCCGATTCCGACGACCTGCGCGATTTGATTCGCGAGATCGAGCGGAGCGGCAAGGGCGTGCAGCATTTCGTGCCGCGCAAACGCTGAATCGAAGCGATGCGCGGCGGCGTCAGGCCGCCCGCGCAGCGAACTCGCGCTCGATTTCCCGCGCCAGCCGCAAGTCTTTTTCCGTCACGCCCCCTTCACTATGGGTCGAGCAGACGAAGCGGACGCGCGTATAGTTGACGTGGATATCGGGATGATGGTCGGCGGCTTCGGCGATTTCCGCGATACGGTCGATAAAGCGGATGCCGTCCATGAACTCTTTGAAGCGGAAGAGCTTGGAAATCGCGCCGCCGCTGAATTCCCATCCCGGCAGGGCTTCCAGTTCCTTCGCAATTCGATCGGCCGCAAGCGTCGCCATCGCGCCCACCTCCGGCGCGCTTGTCGCGCGCCCGTGCAATATATTAGACCAGTTGGGCGAATCCGCTCCATCGCGAGCGCTTTGTGCAGGCTTGGAAATCGTGGCGAATACCGACACCCGCAAAATGATCCGCATGACGCCCGAAGAGGCGTCGAATTTCCTTGATAGCGCGATGAACGCCGCGTTGGCGACGATCGATCGCGACGGCTACCCGCATCTGGTGGCGATGTCCTTCGCGCGCGACACGAACGGCGATATAGTCATGACCAGTTTTGGCAAAGCGCAGAAAGTGTTGAACCTGCGGCGGAATCCGCGGGCGGCGGTGATGGTCGATCGCGGCGTCGCCTATGACAAATTGCAGGGCGTGATGATTCGCGGACGAGCCGAGATTGTCGAAGACAGGGACGCCGTGCTGGCCGCGATGCGGCTGGTGATGCGCAAGCAGGCGCGGCTCGCGGGCCGCGGCGATCTGGCCGAAGGCGGGGAAATATCGGAAACATACCGGCGGCAGGCCGCCAAGCGGGTGGCGATCAGGATCAAACCGGAAAAATGGGCGAGCTGGGACCACGCGAAAATCGCCGCGGCGTCCCACGCGCGCGCGGAGTGAAAAAATATGGCGAACAAATACGTCACCGAAGAAGCCAAAAAGCAGATTGGCAAAGCCGGAGAAGCGCGCACGATCGAAGTCGAACGCGGCGCGATTCGCCGTTTCGCCGAAGCGATCGGCGATCCCAATCCGCTTTTCAATAACGAAGCCGAGGCGCGCCGGACGCGGTTCGGCGGGATGATCGCGCCGCCCACCTTCTGCCGTTCGCTCTCGGCCGCGATTCCCGATGTCAAGCTCGACATGGGCGAAAGCTTCCGCGGCCTCGACGGCGGCTCGGATTGGGAATATTTCGAGCCGATTCGCCCCGGCGACCGCATCACTGTGCAGACCAAGATCGCGGACCTGCGCGAAAGCACGGGCCGGCTGGGCACGATGGTCTTCATCACCACGGAAACCAGCTACACGAACCAGTTCGGCCAGCTCTGCGCTCTGCAGCGTTCGACCGCAATCCGTTACTAAGGGCGAGACGAGGGCAGCCATCATGGCGCACAAACAGCGATACTTCGAAGACGTTGAAGTCGGCCAGGAAATTCCGCCGCTCGAAAAGCATCCGACCACCCAGCAACTGGTCAAATACGCCGGTGCGTCGGGCGATTTCTACCAGATTCATTACGACAAGGATTTCGCGATCAAGAACAATCTTCCCGGGGTGATTCTGCACGGCGCGCTCAAAAACGCGTTTCTCGGCCAACTCATGACCGATTTCGCGGGCGAGCGCGGATGGCTGCGCAAGCTTTCCGTGCAATATCGCGGCATGGATCAGCCGGGTTCGCCGGTCGTATGCAAAGGCAAGGTGGTCAAGAAATATTCTGAAGACGGCCGGCATCTGGTTGACTGCGAAATCTGGCTCGAAAACGCCAAGGGCGAGAAAACCACGCTGGGCAGCGCCACTGTGATGCTGCCGTCGCGTCATCCGGAGGACTGAACCGCGCGCGGGGCGATATGAAGCGGCAGTATCAGACCGCTTCGATTGAAGCCGCCGATTTGCTCGATCGCCGCGTCGAGCCGCATTACGGCAAGACCTTGACGCGGTTGTTGGCGGCGCATGCGCTGGCGGAGAAGCTGACCGCGATCGGCTACCAGCGGGCGCTCGCGGCGATCGACGATCCGGACCTCGCTCCGACCATCAGAAAAAACTTCGTCGAGGAAAAAAAACACGCGCGCCTGATTTACCGTCTGCTCGAGGAACTCGGAACCACGGAAGAGCAGGCCGACCGCTCGATGATTAAAGCGGCGAAATCGCCGTCTTTCGCCGCGCCGCGCCGCTTCGCCGAGGCGCCCGCCGATGCGCTCGCGCTGCTGATGGCGTCGCTCAGCCTTGACGTTACCGGCCTGCTGATGATCGGAGTCAATTATCGCGAGTCGAGCTACGCGCCGCATGCGCGGGCGGCCGAGATTATCCTTGACGAAGAAGAGGATCATGAACAGTTCGCGGCGTCGGCGTTGCGCGACGCGGCCGAACGCTTCGGCGCCGAACGCGTCAATGCGGCGCTGCGCGAATGGCTGCCGATGGCGGCCAATTTCTTTGGACCCCCGGGAAGCGGGTTCACGTTCGACTGCCTGCGTTACGGACTCAAGGCGCGCGACAACGGCGAACTTGCCGAACTTTACCTGACGATGATTGGCCGGAGGATCGAGCAGGCCGGGCTGTCGATGCCGGCGATGACGAAGCGCTATCCGCATGCGCTGGTTTAACCGCGGCGGCGAGCGCCCGGTCGCGGAAGCATCGCGCGCGAAAATTTTCGCTGTGTCGCGCGCCGCAATCGCGTAGCGTGCTCGTATGGCGGCGCTCGGGCGATGAACCTCTTTTCGGAGTTGCGCGACGATCCGCGAATCGCGCTCGAAGGCGGGAATCCGCCCGACGCGGAGGGCCGGTGCGTTGTGTATTGGATGCGGCGCGCGCAGCGCGCCTTCGACAATCCGGCGCTCGAAGCCGCGATCCGCATCGCCAACGAACAGCGCGTTCCGGTGCTGGTCTATTTCCGGCTCAATCCGCGCCATCCGCATGCCAACGCCCGCCATCTTACGTTCATGCTGCAAGGACTCGAGGAGACCGCTCGGGAACTGGCGCAAAGAAAAATCGGCTTTGCGATGCGCGTGGCCAACGGGCGTGACGCCGCGAACGATTTGGCGCGTATCGTCGGCGAGGTCCGCCCGTCCGCGGTCATAATCGACCGCGATCCCCTGCGGTCCTTCGATGCATGGCGCGGCCTGGCTCGCGTCTGCGGCGGTCGCCCGCTTTACTGCGTCGACGCGGACATGATTGTGCCGGCCGCGCAAATCGGCCGCGAGCATTACGCTGCGCGCACGATTCGTCCACGCATCCACGAACGGCTCGATCGATTCCTTAAGCCGGTCGTCAATCACGCGGTTCACGTCGCGTGGAACGCGGGACCGCTCGGCGACGCGATCGCGCCATCGGCCGCCACGCCCGCCTTGCTGAATATCGATCGTTCGGTTGGCCCTGTCGCGGAATTTCGAGGCGGCGGCGGCGAAGCGCGTAGCCGGCTCCGGCGGTTTATTCGCGATCGCCTGCCTCGATATGCAAGCGAGCGGAACCGCCCCGAAATGGACGCGACGAGCGGGCTTTCGCCCTACTTGCATTACGGACAAATCGGTCCGCACACGGTGGCGCTGGCGGTGCGCGACGCGGCCGCGCCGGAAGCGGATCGGCGCACGTTTCTCGAAGAATTGATCGTGCGGCGCGAACTCGCGATAAATTTCACGATCTACAATCGCCGCTTTCGCCAAATCGAAGGATGCGAACGCTGGGCGCTGCAATCGCTTTCGGCGCATCGCTGCGATCCGCGCGAGCGCGTCTATTCCGAACGCCAGTTCGAAAACGCGGAAACGCACGATCCGCTGTGGAACGCCGCGCAGCGCCAGATGGTCGAATCGGGATGGATGCACGGGTACATGCGGATGTACTGGGCGAAGAAGATTCTGGAATGGAGCAAATCGCCGCGCGCCGCCTACGAGATCGCCGTGCGTCTCAACGATCGTTACGAGCTCGATGGGCGCGACCCGAATGGCTACGCCGGAATCGCGTGGGCGATCGGCGGAAAGCACGATCGCGCGTGGGGGCCTGAACGCCCGGTTTATGGGATGATTCGTTACATGTCGGCGGCCGGCGCGGGCAGAAAATTCGACAGCCGGGCGTATATCGCGCGATGGCTCGAGCGGCCGCTGCCGGCGGCGTTCAAATGACGCGAAACGCGATCGCATCCAATCTGAGGCGCGGACGTACGAACCAACCGCTCCGCGCGCCCAGCTTCGGAGCTGCGCGCTGAATGAAGGCATCAGGACCATCCGCCGCGAACGCCCCGATCAAAATCGGCGTTTCCGCGTGCCTGCTCGGCGCCGAAGTGCGCTTCGACGGCGGCCATAAACGCAACGATTTTCTGACCGACATCTTTGGCCGTTTCGTCGAGTTCGTGCCGGTCTGTCCCGAGTTCGAACTTGGCCTGGGCGTGCCGCGCGAATCGCTGCGGCTGGTGCGCGAGGGCGGAGAAATCAGGATGGTCGGCAACAAAAGCGGCGCGGACCATACGGAGGCGATGAACGAATTCGCCGCGCGCCGCGTGAACGCGCTGGAGCGCGATGAACTCTCGGGTTACGTCCTGAAAAAAGATTCGCCGAGTTGCGGGATGGAACGCGTGCGTGTCTACAGCGCGAGCGGGATGCCGACGCGCGACGGCCGCGGCCTTTTCGCGGCGGCGTTGATAGCGCGCTATCCGAATCTGCCGGTCGAGGAGGAGGGCCGGCTCAACGATCCTCGGCTGCGCGAAAACTTTGTCGAGCGGGTTTTCGCCTATCGCCGCTTGCGCGATTTTTTCGGTTCGCGATGGAGCGCCGGGGGACTGGTCGCGTTTCACACCGCGCACAAGCTGCAATTGCTCGCCCATTCGCCCCGTGTCTATGCCGCGCTGGGCCGAATCGTGGCGAGCGCCAGATCGCTCGATCGCCGCGAATTGCGCGAGCGCTACGAGCGCGATTTCATGACTGTGCTTGCGAAGGTCGTCACGCCCGCGCGGCACGTCAACGTGCTGCAGCATATCGCCGGCTATTTCCGCGAATATCTCGATTCGGACTCTCGCCGCGAGCTTGCGAACCTAATCGAGGATTACCGCCGCGGACTTTTGCCGCTGATCGTGCCGATTACGCTGATGCGCCATTATGTGCGCCGCTTCGGCGTCGCCTATCTGGCCGGCCAGGTTTATCTGGAGCCGCATCCGAAGGAACTGATGCTCCGCAATCACGTCTGACGCCCGGCGCGCGCGTGGGCGCGCTTGTGATCCCGGCGGAAGGCGTAGTAATGGTCGCCCGAAGCCGCCGCGGTGCGGTGGGCGCCGGGAGATCGAACATGAAAATCGGATTATTCGCGGTCGGCACGAACCGGATGGCCGGGGGCGGCCTGATGAAGACGCTGGCGGCGCACGCCGAGCGGGTAGGAGTCGCGACGTTGTGGGTGCCCGAACACGTCGTGCTGCTGGACAAGTACGCCTCGCGCTACCCGTACACGGAAAACGGCCAACTGCCGGCGCAAACCAACGCGCCGATCTTCGATCCGTTCATTTCGCTTGCGACGATCGCCGCCGCGACCTCGCGCATCCGGCTGGCGACCGGAATCTGCCTTGTGCCCGAACATAATCCGCTCGTGCTGGCCAAGACGATTGCGACGCTCGATTTCCTGAGCGGCGGCCGTTTCGCGCTGGGCGTCGGCATCGGGTGGCTCGAGGAGGAATTTACCGCGCTCGGCATTCCCTGGGAGCGCCGGGCGCATCGCACCCGCGAATATATCGAGGTGATGCGCAAACTGTGGACGGAGGACCGCAGCGATCATCGCGGCGAATTCGTCTCGTTCGAGGGCGTCCGGAGTTTTCCCAAGCCTGCGAACAACCGCCGCGTGCCGGTGCTGTTCGGCGGCGAAAGCGGACCGGCGCTGCGCCGCGTCTCCGAATATGGCGACGGCTGGTGCGGCTTCAATCTCACGCCCGCAGACGCTGCGGTGAAGATCCGGCGCATCGAGGAGTTGCTGAAAGCCAACGGCCGCAAATTGTCTGACGTCGAGCTGACGGTTTCGCCGTATTCCAAACCGATCAAGCCCGACGATCTCAAACGCTATCGCGATCTCGGCGTCAGCGAAGTGATCTTGATCACGCTCAGGCCGCCGCGCGATGAAGCGAGCCTGGTCGCGAATCTCGAAGAAATCGCGCGCGAATGGATCGAGCCGGCCGCGAAGATCTAGTTCACCGGATTCGATTCGCGACAATTCAAAATAATCTTTCAGGAGAACCATACGCCATGAAAATCGGATACTTCGCGATCGGCATCGGTCCGTCGGCCAGCGCGACCGCGATTCGCACGCTTGCGGTCAACGCCGAACGCCTCGGCTTCGCCACGATTTGGGCGCCGGAACACGTGGTGCTGCTCGCCGAGTTTTCCTCGCGTTATCCCTATTCGGCGGGCGAGTTCCCGATGCCGCTGGACGCGCCGATCGGCGACCCCTTCGCCACGCTCAGCTACGCCGCCGCGCTCACTTCAAAAATCCGGCTGGCGACCGGAATCTGCCTCGTGCCCGAGCACAATCCGGTCGTGCTCGCGAAGACCGTCGCCACGGTGGATTATCTGAGCGGCGGCCGTCTGGTGCTCGGCACGGGTATCGGATGGCTGGCCGAGGAGTTCGAGGCGATCGGAGTACCGTGGGAGCGCCGCGCGCATCGCACGCGCGAATGCATCGAATCGATGCGCGCGCTGTGGGCCAACGATCAAAGCTCTTACAGCGGCGAATTCGTGAATTTCCGCGGCGCGATCTGCAATCCGAAGCCGGTCAATCATCGGCGCGTTCCCGTATGGTTCGGCGGCGAGAGCGGTCCGGCCTTGCGGCGCGTCGCCGAATATGGCGACGGATGGATCGGCTTCAACCTGCTGCCCGACGAGGCCGCGGCGAAAATCCGCAAGATCGAGGAGTTGCTGAAGGCCAACGGCCGCAAGCGCTCCGATGTCGAACTGGCGGTCTCGCCGTATAGCAAGCCGATCGCCGCCGACGACCTCAAACGCTATCGCGACGCGGGCGTCGAGGAAGTCGCGCTGGTTCGATTCGACATGCCCGGCGACGAGGCCGGGATGAAAAGAGAGCTGGAAAACATGGCGAAGGAATTCGTCGAGCCGGCTGCCAAACTCTAGATTTGTGTGCTCCGCCGCAGCGGAGCCTTTCAAGCGGGCGCGAATCGATTGGTTCGCGCCCGCCCGATTTTTCAGCGCGCGGTCATCCCGCCGTCCACCGGCATCGACGCGCCCGTTACAAACGACGCGTGGTCCGACAGCAGCCACGTCACCGCTTCCGCGATTTCGGCCGGCCGGCCCATCCGCGCCACCGGCTCGACCCCGACCAGCGCTTCCTTGAGCCGCGGATGCGCCGACACCATTCCGGCGACCATCGCCGTGTCGATCACGCCCGGACACACCGAGTTCACCCGGATTCCCGCCTTGGCGTATTCGAGCGCCGCGGTTTTGGTCAGACCGATCACGCCGTGCTTCGACGCCGTGTACGCCGGCATCCCGTGCGATCCGACCAATCCCGCCGCCGACGCGGTGTTGACGATCGCGCCGCCCGTGCCCTGCTTGATCATCTGGATGATCTCGTACTTCATGCAGAGCCACACGCCGCGCAGGTTCACCGCCATGATCCGGTCGAAGTTGTCTTCGGTGTCGTCGGCCGTGCGCGCGATTTTCCCGGCGACGCCGGCGTTGTTGTAGGCGCCGTCGAGTCGGCCGAACGCCTTTACCGCCGCGGCGACCAGCGCCTCCGCTTCGCTCGCTTTCGATACGTCGCAGCGCGCGAACTCGGCGACGCCGCCCGCGTCGCGCACCAGCTTCACGGTTTCGCGTCCGCCCTCCTCGGCGACGTCGGCGACCAGCACCTTCGCGCCTTCGCGCGCGAACGCCAGCGCCGCCGCCCGCCCGATTCCCGAACCTCCGCCCGTTACGAGCGTGACTTTTCCATTCAACAATCCAGCCACTGTTCTCCTCTCCCGATTGCGCGATAACCGCCGCGCTTAGCGCGACGCCACCACGATATGTTCCTGCGCCACGAATAATCGCAACTTCGCGTTATCGATGAATTTCGGGCCGTCCGCGGTCAGGTCCTTGCCCGCCGCCGACTCGAACGACGCTTTCATCGCCGCGACGCTGTCGAACCATAGCTGCGCGACGCCGTCGAACGCCGGCTCGGCGTACAGGTAGGCCTCGTCCACCAGATGCGATTGCACGTAGCGGCGCAGGCCGGGCAGTTTCGCGCCGAGCGATCCGTGCGTTTCGATCCAGTACTTGCGGAAGTCGCCGAGCGGCATCCCCGCCTTGCGCTTGAGCTGCCATACGCCTTTGATCAGCGGCGCGCCGGTCGGCCCGTCCACGATCACATGGTCGCGCGTCGCCATCCATTCGACCCGCGTCAAATCGATGAAATTCCGCTCGTCGGCGAGCGCGCCGTCAAGATATTCCCGGCTCTTGCGCAGTTCGTCCAACGACTGGAGCCCGTCAATCAGCACCTCCGCCTCGCCGTCATAGGGCGAATTGGAGCCTTCGTAGGGGATGCGATGGCTCTGCACGTAGCGCTTGCTCTGCTGGATCCGCGCCGCGATCGGGCCGTGCGTTTCGCGCCAGTAGCGATGGAACTCGGCGTCGCTGAGCGACGGCTTGCGCGTGATGAAGTAGTGGATGTGAATCATCTCGATTCCTCCTCGCGCGCGAGCCTAGCTCCGCGGTCCGCGCGCTCGTGGTTTCCGCTCCGTACTGGCCGTGGTATAGCATCGCGCGCCGCGCTTCGCCTATCGTCGCGCGGCGCTTCCGGCGCGCGTCCGCGAGCGCTAGCCTCTTGATCGCCGCCCTCACCGCGCGCAAGGAATTATCGCGATGCCTCGAATCGTTTCGCTGCTCCCCAGCGCCACCGAAATCGTTTGTGCGCTCGGCTTTCAGGATCAACTCGTCGGCCGTTCGCACGAATGCGATTTTCCGCCCGCCGTCGCCGCGCTGCCCGCGCTCACCGCGCCGCGTTTCGATCCCGAAGGCGCCAGCGCGGAGGTCAACGATCGCGTCCGGCGCATCCTCACCGACGCGCTCGCCGTCTATCGCGTGGACGCCGCGAAGCTGCGCGAGTTGCGGCCCGATTTCATCGTCACGCAGGCGCAGTGCGACGTCTGCGCCGTCAGCCTGCGCGACGTCGAGGACGCGGTCGCCGAATGGACGGGCGCGCGTCCGCGCATCGTCTCGCTCGCGCCGTGGGGCATGGCCGAGGTGTTCGGCGACATGGAGCGCGTCGCCGCCGCGCTTGGCGCATCCGCGCGCGGTTCCGAAGTTATCGGCGGACTCAAGCGCCGCATGGAAAGCATACGCGAGCGCGCAGCGACCGCCGGACATCGTCCGCGCGTCGCCTGCATCGAATGGCTCGATCCGCTGATGGGCGCGGGCAACTGGATGCCCGAATTGATCGAGGCCGCGGGCGCGACGAGTCTGCTCGGCAAGGCCGGCGAGCATTCCTCATGGCTCGAATTCGCCGCGCTCGCCGCCGCCGATCCCGAGGTTATTCTGATCGCGCCGTGCGGCTTCACGATGGAGCGCACCGCCGCCGAGCTGCCCGCGATGACGGCGCGTCCCGGATGGAACGATCTGCGCGCGGTGCGCGACGGGCGCGTCTTTCTCGCCGAAGGCAATCAATATTTCAATCGGCCCGGCCCGCGCATCGTCGAATCGCTCGAAATTCTCGCCGAAATCCTTCATCCCGAGCTTTTTCGCTTCGGGCATGAGGGTTCCGGATGGCGCCGCGTGGCGTCCGCCGCCTGAGCGCTGATTAGTTTCGATCGGACTGCGCGGAGCGCGCGATTATGCGCGTCCGCGTCAGGCCGGGGCGAGGTACTTCAGCCCTTCGCGCGCCGGCGTGAGCGCAATCGGGAACTCGGCGCGCAGCGCCGAAAGATCGCAGGCGTTGTCCGCGACCAGAAAATCCACGGCCTCCCGCGAGAACAGCGCTCCCGGCGCCATCTCTGCGATTCGGCCGGCCGCGCGCAGCGCCGCTTCGGGAATAGGGATAATCGGCCGCCTGCGCCGCGTGATCTCCATCACCAATCGCACCAGCGCGTCGAACGTCATCACTTCCGGCCCGCCGATTTCGTAGACGCCGTCGCGCCCGCGTCCGCCGGCGGCAAGCGCCACGCACGCCGCCAGATCGTCCACCAGCAGCGGCTGCAGCCGTTGCTGGCCGTCGCCCGGAACCGGCATCGCGGGCGCGAACCTGAGCGCTTTCGCGATCATGTTCACGACCCGGTCTTCCGGTCCGTACGCCAGCGACGGCCGGAAGATCGTGAACTCGATTCCCGCTTCCCTGATCGCCCGTTCCGCGCGGCCTTTCCAGCGGAACGCGCCGATCGCCGACCGCTCGTCGGCGGCGGCGCCGCTGATATAGATGAACCGTTCCGCTCCCGCCGCGCGCGCGGCCGCAATCAATTTGACCGTGCCGCCATAATCGACGCGTTCGAAGGTCAAGCCCCGCGCCCGATTTTCGATCGGGTAGTTGTCGAACTGCGCGGCGTTCACGATCGCCGCCGCGCCCGCCACCGCCTCGGCGAGCCGCGCGCCCTGCGTGACGTCGGCCGCGACGAATTCGACATTCGGCGCGGCGCCGGAGAAGCGCGCCCGCGCCCGTTGCGGATCGCGCGTGAGCACCCGCACCGCCGTGTCCGGATCGTGCGCAAGGCGGCGCACGATCGCGCGTCCGATAAAGCCGGAACCTCCGGCCACCGCGACAATTCTTCTTTCAGTTTGCGTCATTGGCAGGCGCCGGCGCGCGCCGGTGGATCAAAGCGTAGCGCGTCATGCGCGCCCATTCGACGAAAATTGTTGGCGGACAAGCCGCGCTCAGGCGGGATTGCGCTTGCGGCGGCGTGGCCGGCGTTTCGTTTTCGCGCCCGCCGCGGCCTCGCCGTCGGCCAGCGGAACCAGCCGGAAACGCGAAATTTCCGGACGGCAGTTGATTCTGATGCGAACCCAAAACGTTCCCAGGCCGCGATTGGTGTAAATATAGAAATCGCCGTAGCGATTCAGTCCCGCGTAATATTCCTTGCCGATGCGCAATACCGATCTGATCAGCGAGCCGTAAAACGGAATCCGCACCACGCCGCCGTGCGTATGCCCCGACAGCATCACGCCCGGCCCCAGATGGCGCGCGTAGAGGGCGGTGTCGGGATTGTGCGCCAGCACGATCGTGCAATCCTCCGGCCGCACGCCCGCGAACGCGCGCGACGGCTCCGCCCGCCGCGACCATAAATCGTCGATTCCGACGATCACGACCTCTTCGCCGCGGATCGCGACGCGTTCGTTCGCGTTCGCCAGCACGTGCGCGCCCGCGTTCCTGAGCGCCTGCGCGATCGTGCCGAACGACGACCAGTGGTCGTGATTTCCGGCGATCGCGAAAACGCCCGCCTTCGGCGCAAGACCGGCCAGCGCCCGCTCGAATTCGCCGAGATAGCGCCGCATCGTGTCCGGCCCCGAAAAATAGTCGCCGGTCAGAAAAACGAAATCGGGCGATTCCCGATTGATCATGCGCACCGCGTTCTGCAGGCGCGCGAGGTCCTCGTCCCGATCCACGTGGAAATCGCTGATCTGGCACGCCACGGTTCCGTCCAGCGCGGCGGCCAGCCGCCGCACCGGCAAATCCACGCGCACGACTTCGACCGCGTCGATCGTCCGCCGCCACATCCGATGCAGCGGGCGCAGCGGTATCGGCGGTTTGCGCGGACCGTCCTGACGGCGGCGCGTCCGCGGCTTTTCCTCGGGCGAGGCGGAAATTTTCAAACCAGCCGTGGTGGCCATCGGCCTCTCAGTCTAGAACACGCGCCGCAATTCGTGAAACCCGTTTAATGCGATAAACCGCTCATGCGTTTCGTCAAGCGGTTCGCGCTCAAGCTCCCACGTATGCGGATACGGAATAAAAACCGCGCCCAGTCCCGCCCGCAGCGCCGGATTGATGTCGGATCGCGGGCTGTTGCCGATCATGAAGGTGCGTGCCGGGTCGAGTTCAGCCTGCGCCACCAGCAGCCGGTAGGCCGCCGGATCTTTTTCGCGCGGCACGCCGACCCGGTTGAAGAAATGCCGCAGGCCCGACCGTTCGAGCTTGCGCAGTTGTTCGTCGGGATTGCCCTTGGTGAAGAGTATCAGCCGATGGCGTCGCGCGAGTTCCGCCAGCGTCTCGGGCACGGCCGGCAACGGCGCGCAATAGCGATCGATCAGCCGCGCGCCGATCTCTTCGGTCCGCGCGCGCATCCGATGCCGCCGCTCGTCCGGCGTCAATTCGTGGGCCACGCGATGCAGCGCGGCGACGTAGGCGCCGCGGCCGTAACCGTGCGTTTCGATTATCTCCAGCTCGTGGCGGCGCAGCGACGCTTCAATTTCGTGGCGATGGCGCGCCGCCTCCCGCTCCAGCTCGGCGATAAACTCGGCCTCGGCTTCGAGGAAATGGACGTTCGATTCCCACAGCGTGTCATCGGCGTCGAAAATCAGGTTCAATCCGCCGCCCGCGCCACGTACGTCCATGCGATCAGATTAAGCGCCGCCAGGCTCCGGCGCAATTTCCCCCTTCAGGCCGTGGCGCGCCGGCGTGCAGAGTCGATCGGCAAGATCGCGAGCGCGCCGGTGGCTGGATTCCGCCCGACGTACACTTCGGTGTCGTAAACCGCCCTCAGCCGCTCAGCCGTCAGCGCCTCTTCAGGACGGCCGTAGCCTGCGGCTTCGCCATTTTTCATCAGCAGTACGCGGTCGGCGTAGAGCGCGGCGGCGTTCAGATCATGCATCGTCGCCGCGACCGCGATCCGTTCCCGCTCGGCCAGTTCGCGAAAACGGCCGAAAATTTCCGCGACGTGCCGCATATCCAGAAACGCCGACGGCTCGTCGAGCAGCGCGATTTCGGGCCGTTGCGCCAGCGCCCGCGCCAGAAACACCCGCTTGCGCTCGCCGCCTGAAAGCTCCTGGATCGCCCGGCCCGCCAGCGGCGCGAGATCGAAGTGATCGAGTGCGTCGCGCGCGATCGCCAAGTCCCGCGCGGATTCGAAGCGCCACGCCCCCAGATGCGGCGCGCGGCCCATCAGCACCACCTCCATCACCGTGAACCGGAACGCGATCGGATTTTCCTGCGCGACCGTCGCCATCCGCCGCGCGATCGCGCGCCGGTCGTAAGCCGCGAGCGGCCGTCCCGCCATCTCGACCGTTCCGCTCCACGGCGTGAGCGCGCCGCTCAAGACCCGCAGCAGCGTCGATTTTCCTGCGCCGTTCGGGCCGACGATCGCGAGCAGCTCGCCCCGCCGCACGTCGATCGAAACTTCGCGCACGGCGGCGCGCCCGCCGTAACCGGCCGTAACCTTGACCGCGCGCAGCGCGACCTCGCCCGGCGCGGCGAGACACTCGGACGCCGCGGCGCGGATCTCGTTGGCGTCGTCGGACGCGCGGGTCGTTTCGTCGGCCATTTCAGAGTCCGACGGCGCGCCGGCCCTCATGGCGCAGCACGTAGATGAAGAAAGGGCCGCCGCACAGCGCGGTGATCGCCCCGACCGGAAGCTCCGCAGGCGCGATCGCGATCCGCGCGATCAGATCCGCCGCCACCGTGAACGCCGCGCCGCCGAGCAGCGTCGCGGGCAGCAGCAGGCGATGGTCCGGCCCGAGGATCGAGCGCAGCACATGCGGCACGATCAGGCCGACGAAGGTGATAATTCCGCTGACCGACACGGCCGCGCCGATCATCACCGACGTCACGACAAATACGGTCCGCCGCAGCGGATCGACTTCCACCCCCAGATGCGTCGCCTCCTCGTCGCCGAGGCTCAGCAGGTTCAGGTCGCGCGCCCGGCCCATCAGGATTGCGCTGCCGCCCAATCCCAGCGCGGCCACGATCGCGACTTCGCGCCACGTCGGCGCCTCGAAACTGCCCATCAGCCAGAACAGGATGCTGTGCGTGAAATAGAAATTCACCACGCTGTTGATCAGCATGATCGCCGCGCCCCAGAAGGCGTTGAAGATCACGCCGACCAGCAGCAGCGTGAGCGGTTCCAGCCGCCCGTCCACCTGCGCCAGCCGATAGACCGCGAGCGTGGAACACAGCGCGGCGCCGAAGGCGGCGGCGGGCACGATCGCGTCCACGCTGGCGAAGCGCGAAAAGAGGATCATCGCGAGCACCGCGCCGAAGGCGCCCCCGCCCGAGATGCCGAGAATTCCGCCCTCGGCGAGCGGATTGCGCACCAGCGCCTGCAACGCCGCGCCAACCACGGCCAGAGCCGCGCCGACCGCCGCGCCCATCATCACCCGCGGCATCCGCACGCCCATCAGGATCGCCCGGTCCGGACTCGCCGCATCGCGCATCGCCGTAAACAGGTTCAGATGCGCGCTGCCGCAGGCCAGCGCCACGAGCATCGTTGCGGCCAGTATCGCGCCGAGGATCGCGAGCGCGGCAGCGACGCGAGCGGGCGTCAGATAATCGCGCGCGCCCGGCTCCATCGCTTCAGTGGCGGCCGAGACGCGGGATTCGTCCGCGCCTTTCGACGGAGGGGTTTGCTGCGGAGCCGCGCCGCTCAATTTTTCGTCTCCATCCGCGCCGGTACGGACTTGGACTTTTGCGCGATTGCCGCCGTGGTCGCGACGGCGCGGAACGCCTCGGGATGGATGCGTTCGGCGATCAGCAATAGCGACTCGGCGACGCGCGGTCCCGGATGGAGCGTAGGATCGTCGGGATAGCCGTAAATCCGACCGTCGCGCACCGCGGGGATTTCCGGATAGCGGCTCCAGAAACCGGATTTCGCACTTGCGTCCGTGCCCATCTGACCGTCGAGAATCACCTGCGGACGGGCCGCGATAATATATTCAAGGCTGAGCCGCGGCCAGCTTTGCGAATTGACATCGGCGATATTGGTTCCGTGCGCCAGCGTAATCAGTTGGTCCAGATATGTGCCGCGCCCCACCGCGACCATCGGCTGGTGCCCCACGACCATCAGCACGCGCCGATTCGGCGCGTTACGGAGCGTGGTTTCGATCGCGGCGAATCGCGACTGAATTTTCCGAACGACCGCGTCCGCCGCCGCTGTCCGCCCAACCGCCGCGCCGATCCGCACGATGCTGTCGCGAATCCCCGCGAGCGTATCGTCATTGACCATCAGCACTCCAAATCCCATCGCGTCGAGCGCGCGAACCTCGTGCACGTCGGCGGCGGTGCTCAGCCCGATCACCATCGTCGGCCGCAGCGCGGCGATCACTTCAAGGTTCGGCGTGAGGAAGGTTCCGACCTTCGGCAGACGGGCGGCCGCCGGCGGAAAATCGCAATACTCCGAGACGCCGACGACATCCTCGCCAGCGCCAATCGCAAACAGCGTTTCTGTTACGGACGGCGCCAGCGCGACAACTCGCATTCTGAAAGATTTTTCAGTCGGTTGAATATTGGCGTTTTCGGGCCGGTTTTGGCATCCGATGGCGCCTGCGGACATCACGAGCGCGATTGCCGCCAGGATTGTCGCCGCGCATCGATTAGCCCACAATCCCACATGTCGAAACTATCGGATCGGCGCCCGATGCTTAAGCGTGCGCGCCCGCGCCCATCACGATTTGCATCGGCGCGCCCGCTCGATTAGCTTGCGACCCGCGAGGTGGTTCCGTTGCGCAAAATCGCCGTTTGTCTCAAGCAGATTCCGTTGATCGAAGACGCCAATTTCGACCCGGAGACGCGCACTATCCGCCGCGACGGCGTCAACGTAATCAGCGCCTATGATTTGCGCGCGATCGCGCAGGCGGTCGAGCTGAAAAACCGCTTCGGCGCCGAGACCTGCGCGGTCACGATGGGCCCGCCGCAAGCGCGCGAAGCGTTGACCGACGCGCTCGGGATGGGCCTCGATCGCGCGGTCCATCTGCAGGACCGGGCTTTCGCCGGAGCGGACACGCTGGCGACCGCGCGGGCGTTGGCGCTCTGGCTCAAACGCGAAAATTTCGATCTGATCCTGATGGGCAAATATTCGCTCGACGCCGAGACCGGACAGGTCGGTCCCGAAGTCGCGGAAATGCTCGGAATCGCGCAGATAACCGGCGTCCGCAAGCTTGAAATCGAGGGCGATTCGATCCGCGCCGAGCGCGAGAGCGACGAGGGCCACGACGTCGTCGAATGCCGGATGCCGGCGCTGCTGACCTGCGCCGAACGGCTGATAAATCCGCTCAAAATCGACCCCGCGACGCGCGAGGCGGCGCAATCCCGCGCGATCGAAACGGTCACGGCTGCGGACCTCGGCGCCGCGCTCGATCAGTTCGGGCTTAAAGGCTCGCCCACCTGGGTGCAGGAAGTTCGCGCGCAACCGTCGCCGAAGGTCGAATGCCGGATGATCGACGCAAGCGATCCGGAGCGCGCCGCCGAAGAAGTCGTGGCCGCCCTCGATAGCGCTGGCGCGCTCAAGCCACGCGAACGCCGCCGCCGTCCGATCGGCGCCGCAATCCGCAAATCGACGCCCGGCCGCGACCTCTGGGTCGCCGTCGAGCATGACCTGTCGGGCCAGATCACGCTCGGCAGCCTCGAACTGTTGTCGGCGGCCGATCGCCTGGCTGGCGCGCTGGGCGGCGCGGTTTTCGCGATCGGCGCGGGCGAGGCCGACGGCCGCCACGCCGGACTGCTCGCCAGCTACGGCGCGGACCGGCTGATTCTGCTTGACGGTCCCGCGTTTGCGAATTATTCGCCGGACGTGTATGCCGCCGCCTTCGCACGATTGATCGCGGAACGGAAGCCGTGGGGCTTGCTGCTATGCGCGAGCGAGCGCGGGCGCGATTGGGGACCGCGTTTGGCGGCGCGGGCCGGGCTTGGACTGACGGGTGACGCGATCGGCCTCGAACTCGACGCGGAGCATCGCTTAATTGCGCTGAAGCCGGCTTTTGGCGGCAATATCGTGGCGCCGATCCTCTCGCGGACGTTCCCCCAGATGGCCACCGTGCGCCAGGGCGTGCTCGAACTGGCCGAGCCGAATCCGAATCGCAAGGCCGAAATCGAACGTATCAATTTTGAGCTTGGCCAGCCTTTGTCGCGCCTGGTCAGCTCCAATTCGAGCATCGATCATTCGCTGCCGCCGCTCGACGGCGCCGAAGTCGTGGTCGGAATCGGGATGGGCGTCGGCGGGCCGGAAGGCGTCGAAGTGGTCAAGGGCTTCGCCCGGACGATCGGCGCCGCATTGTGCGCGACCCGGCGCGTGACCGACAAGGGATGGGTCCCGCGGCAGTTGCAGGTGGGGCTGACCGGCAAGGCGATCGAGCCGCGGCTCTATTTTTCGATCGGCATCCGCGGCGTCGCCAATCATACAGTGGGAATCAAGCGAGCGGAGACGGTGGTTGCGATCAATTCCGATCCCGACGCGATTATTTTCGAGCGCGCGAATTTCGGCTTGGTCGGCGATTGGAAGCCGCTTACGCTCGCGCTCGACGCGGCGTTCCGCCGCCGCCTCTCGCGCTAACGCATGCGTCAGCCATCGAGCGCCAGTCTCAGCTTAAGGCGAATTCGACAATTCGACGCTCGGATGCGCCGTCAGGGCGGGAAGCGGTCCGCAGTCCACGCGGTCAGCACGCGCATCAGGCGTGGACGCGGATCGCCAAGGTCTTTGCGGAGGCCGCCGGCGCGCATGAAATGGTCCGCGCCCGCGATAAATTCGATTCGTTTGTCCGCCGCTCCCGAAAGCTCGAACTCCCGTTTGACGTCGCTGACGAAGATGTCCTGATCGGCCGCCGCGCCGACCACCAGCGTCGGAACGGTCACGAGCGGCAGGTTCCGTTCGAGACGCGCGCAGGAGCTAAGGCCCGACCAGGTCGAAAGCCATGCCTCCGGCGTCATGATCCGGCCAAGGCCGAAAGCGTGATAGTTCGCGACGTCGGGCCGGGCCGAGATGATCGATCCGACGACCCGCTCCGACGGATCAAGCGATAGGTCGGTATAGTTCGGATTAGCCTGCGTTCGATAAACGGTCATGTAGTGCGGCGCCATCGAACGGCGCGCCACGAACGTGCGCATCGCGGCGGGCCAATCGGCGTAGTCCGGCGCGCGCATCGCCATTCGCGCCATCGCGGTCTCTTCGACGTGACGGCGCGCGATCGCGTCGATTCGCGCGACCCGTGCGCGTTGCGCGGCGCGGTAACGTTCCAACCAATCGGGCGCATATTTTGACGCCTCGGGCGGTTTGCGGAAGCCGTTGCGCTCGTCATACATGTCGAGCGCCGGATCGGTGGCGAACGGATCGTTTTCATCGACCACCGCCGCATCGAGCGAACCCATCAGTACAATTCCTTGTCCCGGATGGGCCGCGAGGAGAATGAAGCCGTCCGCGGGCGGCATCGCGAACCGATTCAGATCGGGCGGGCCGCCGCCCGGCGGGGCCGCGACGCGCGATCCGGCCGGCTTGCGCGCCTCGGCGTCGTAGTAGGCGAAGAGCGAGCCGCCGCCCGAATTGCCGAGCATCACGATTCGCGCGAACCCGCACTCTTCGCGCAGATAGCGGATACCCGCCGCCAGATCGAGCAGCAGGTTCTCATGCAGCATGGTCGAGTCGTTGTTGAGATAGCGGGTGTTCAGCGCGAAGGCGGCGAAGCCGGCTTCGACCCAGTAGGGGATCGAATAATGCTGGGCGAAATCGACCCGCGGATGCGCCATGATCACGACCGTGCGCGGCCGGCCCGCGGGCGGGTCGTAGAGCAGGCCGCGCGCTTTGCCGCCGTCCTCGGCATAAAGCTGCACGACCGTCTGGCGGACGCGTGGGTCGATCTCGCCGAAATCGACCGGATAGCGCGTCTGATAGTCGGATGGCGCCTGGGGCATCGCCGTACACCTCCCGTGACCGGCTTTGCATAGCACGAAGGGGCGCCGAGGGGTCAGCGGGACTTACCTGTGCGGTTCGGATATGCCAACCTTTGAGTTTTGGAGTTGCGAATTTGAAAAGCGGCATAATCGGCGCGCGCGGCGCCGGCAAATCCACCGTATTCCATGCCTTGACCGGGCTTGCGCCTATCGCTGGCGGCGGCGACGCGAAAAATCGCGGCCGGCCCGGCAATCTCAAGGTGGCGGACCCGCGGCTGGATTTTCTCGAAGCTACCTACGGTTCAAAAAAGAAAATTCCGGTCGAACTGACGGTCGTGGATTTTGCGCCGAATCCGCGCGAGCAAAAAGAGGGCGCTGCGCTCGATCCGAGCCTGTTGCCGCTGATTCGCGATCTCGACGCGCTGCTGATCGTCATTCCCGAATTCTCCGGCCGCGAGACGCCGCTGATCCCCGCGGTCGAAAGCATCGAGGGCGAGCTGGTGTTCGCCGATTACGATCAGGCCGAACGCCGCCTTGAACGATTAAAGAAAGAAAAGGGCAACGTAGATTTCGAACGCGCCGCGCTGGAGCGATGCGTCAAATGGCTGGAAGAGGGCAAGCCGCTCCGTACGATGGAGATGACCGCGCAGGAGCTGCAAACCTTTTCAAGTTTTGGCTTTCTTTCGCGCAAGCCGGCCTTGATTGTCGTGAATTGCGACGCCGACGCCGCGACCGCCGCATTGAGCGACGCGGAGCATCAGGCGCTGGTCGCGCGCGGACTCGAAGTGTTCCGGCTGGCGGCGGCGTTCGAGGCCGAGCTGTGGGAACTCGATGACGCGGGTCAGGCGGAGTTGCTGCGCGACGCGGGCCTCGATCGTCCGGCGCGCGAGCGGCTGATCGCCGCCCTGTTTCATCATCTGGGATTGCTGACTTTCTACACCGCCGGCGAGCCGGAGGCGCACGCATGGTCGCTCAGGCGCGGCGCGACGGCGCTGGAGGCGGCCGCGCGCATCCATAGCGATATCGCGCGCGGGTTTATACGGGCGGAAGTGGTCAGCTACGAGGATTTCGCCGAATTGCGTTCGGACGCCAGGGTGCGCGAGGCGGGCAAGCTCAGGTTGGAGGGTCGCGATTACGTGATGCGCGACGGCGACATCATCCATATCCGGTTCAAGGTCTGACAACGCGGCTCCCGCGGCGATGAAACGCCTGCCCTTGAGAGGTTTCGCGCGAGCGCTCGCCAGGGTCGCGGAAATCGGTTTGACGCTCAGCGTTATCGCTCATCTGATGACGCTGCTGGGATGGCGCGGCAATGCGATGGCGACGTTTGAAATCGGATTATTCGCAGGAGCGGTACTCGTTTTTGCGCCGGCCGTGATCGCGCAGGAAATTCTGGTGTGGGAGCTTTCGACCATTGACCGCTTTCGCGCATTCAAGCCTGTGATCGGACGCAAAATCCGGAATGCGACGATCTTTTTCGCTAACCCCCGCTGGCTCCGCATCGTCGTTTACGGAATTTTCGGGTACGCCGTCGCGATTGCCGCGCTCACGTCTTATCTAGGCGTGAGGAATTCGATAAATCTGCGCGATATCCTGCTGCCGATCAGCATTTTGCCGGCGGTTTTCTACGGCGCCGCGATGCTCATCCTAAGGGCATACTCGCTGCGCGAATACCGGGTGAGCCGCGAGGAAATTTTCGGCGCCGAGGCCAGGATCTGATTGAAGGAAGTTCCGGCGGCGCGCGAGCGGCCGATTCAACGCCGATCGGAGTGTCGCCACGACGCGCTCCGCCTTGCGCTGGAGGGCGGGCGCTGAAACAATATTTCGAATCCGCGCCTGTGAACGGCGCGCCCGCCGCCCGATTCCACCAATGCGCCGCGTCGAAACGCTAATTCTGCTAATTGCGCTGGGCTTCTACGTCTGGTTTCTGCATCATTTCGGGCTTGCCCAGGTGCTCGCACACATTCGGATGGTCGGATGGGGGCTGGGCGTGACGATCGCGCTGGAGAGCGTCGCGCGAATCGCCAACACGCTCGGATGGCGCGCGACGATCGTGGATTGTCCGCCGGAGCTCGGTTTCGGCGAACTGTTCGTCGCGCGAATCGCGGGCGAAGCGGTCGATTACGTCACGCCTTCGGCGCAGCTCGGCGGCCAGTTCGTGATGGCGCTGATGGTGCGGCGGAAGCTGGAGATGGCGATCGCGCTGGCGACCGTGGTTATCGCGGCGCTGGCCGAGATGGCCGGCCAGATCGGATTCATATCCGGCGCGCTGATTATCACGCTGCCGTTCGAGGCGCGGGTGCATCATCTGTTCTGGCCAGCCGTCGGCGGCCTCGCGCTGGCGATCGCGCTGGCGGGCGGGTTTCTCTATGTGCAGATGAAGCATCCGTTCGCGATGCTCTGGAAGGCCGCCGCGAAGCTCGATCTCGACCATCTGGCCCATCCGGAAATTCGCGCCGCCGCCGACGAAGCCGATGGCGTGCTGCTCGATTTTTATGAGCACCGGCGCGGCCGGCTTGCGCTTTCGACGCTGTGCTACCTTGCGGCGTGGAGCATGGGGCCGGTGGAAATCTATATTCTGCTGTCGCTGCTGGGCGAGCATCCGACGGCGCTGGCGGCGCTGCTGGTCGAGGCGCTCGGACTGCTGATCGAGCGCGCGACGTTCCTGATTCCCGGCAAGCTGGTCGGTCAGGAAGGCGGCAAGGCGCTGATCCTCGCGGCGCTCGGCTATGGGGCCGGCGTGGGCTTCGCGGTCGGAGTGCTGCGGCGGATCAAAGAGATGGCATGGGTGATGTTTGGATTGGCGGCGCTCGCCGCGCATCGCATGATAACCGACCGGCAAACCGCGGACGGGGAGAACCCGGCCGGCGAAATAGTTAAGATTTCAGGAATTCAGGGAGGCTAAGCCTAATGAAAAAAATGATCGCCGCGATCGCCGGCGTGATGATGCTAGCGGCGATTGGCGCCGCGCATGCCGGCGTTGTCGTCGATGAACAGGAGACGATGCAGCAGGGCGCCAAGCAGGCCGCGAGCCGCCAGCGCACCGTGATGATTCAGGGCAACAAGCAGAAGATGATATCGAACCGGATCGAGGTGATAACCGACCTCGATCAGGGGAAATTGTTCCTGATCTATCCGGCGCAGAAACAATACATGGAGCTGCCGTTTCCGCCGCAGGGCGCGATGGCGCGGATGATGACGAATCAGATGTCAACGCTGCAATTCAAAAAGAGCGGCGGCAAAAAGACCATCCTTGGCTACTCCTGCGCGCAATACACGGGCGCCGGCTCGATGATGGGGAATCAGTATTCGGTCACCGGATGTTTCTCGACCAAAGCGCCAGGCGCCAAAGAGTTCGACGCTTTTCAGAAAGCGATGGCCGAGAAGGTGAAGGGCACGCCGATGGCGATGCAGGGCCAGGTGCCGAACGGCATTCCGATGGAACTGGTTTCGACCACGAAGCTGACCAATTTCAGCGCGCCCGGGATGACGCCGGAGCAGGCGGAGAAGATCCGGCAGATGCTTGCGAACCGGCCGCCGATGGTCACCAAGACGGTCGTGACCAAGGTGACGACGGAGAACCTGTCGGCTGACACCTTCGCGGTTCCGGCCGGATTCACCAAGCGCGAGATGCGTCAACCGGCGCCGCCGCCCGCTGGCGCCGGAGCGCCGCCCCCGGGCACGAAAGTTCCGGAGTAGAGATATCGCCCGTCAGAAATCGGCGGCGAATCCAACTTGTGATGGCCGACGCAGGTTCGGCCATGAGGAAGTTTTTGAATTAGCAAAGGCCGGATCGGCGTCACGATGCCGATCCGGCCTTTGGTATTTTCGCTTGCGACGCTTTATCGCCCCGAATTTCGGGCTGGTTCTACTGCGCGCTGGACGCCTCGGCGCTGGCGGACGGATTCAGCGCGCCGCACGCATACAGCAGCCATCGCGTGCTCGAAAGTTCATCCTCGGCGAACAGGCGCAGGGTCTCTTTGGTCTCGAGGTCGTCCTTGATGCTCTCGGCGAACTCGATAATCGGCCGAATCGCCGCTTCCGGGTCGGGGATGGACGAGGCGACGCGCAGCAACTTTTCGTTATCGGGCATCGACGGGTCGGCCGCGCAAGCTGCGAACTGACGGCTCTCTTCGCTGACCTGCGCGCGGCCTTCGCCGCCCAGCTCGATCAGGCGGTTGGCGAAGATGCGGCTGTGATAGGCCTCGCGCTCGGCGATCATCTTGAGGCCGCTGCGAATACAGGCGGTGGGCGTGACGTTCGCCCACGCGGCGAAGGCCTCGGCGGCGTTGCCCTCGGCGACGCGGGCCTTGTCAATGAAGCTGACGATCGCGTCGCGCTCGGAACGATAGAGCTTGCCGAAGGCGCGGAAGCCGCCGCCGTTGCCGTTGGCGACGCGGTTGCGTTCGAGTTCGCCGACTTCAGCCTCGAACAGCTCTTCGCTGATAATTCCCGCGCGATAAGCGCGCAGCAGTTGCTGGAACAGGAAATCGCGATTCATTGGGAAGCGCCTCCCCCATGGGTGAATAGACCCGCTTGGATCTCCAAGGCTAAAGCCGCTTGCGCAGCCATGTCAATCAAGTGAGACTGGCTCGGCGAGGGAGCGCGGTGGCGCCAATATGGCTGTCAGGGGACGATAATGATGGAAATAACCCATAAATTCGTCAACACGAACCGAATCCGGATGCATGTCGCCGAGGCCGGCCGGGGCTTCCCGGTCGTGATGTGCCACGGCTTTCCGGAACTCTGGTATTCGTGGCGTCATCAGATGGCGGCGCTTGCCGGCGCTGGCTTCCGCGCGATCGCGCCCGACCAGCGCGGCTATGGCGAGACCGACGCGCCCGCGCCGATCGAGTCGTACACGCAGCGGCATCTGGTGGGCGATATCGTCGGGATGCTGGACGCGCTTGGAATCGCGAAGTGCGTGATCGTCGGGCACGATTGGGGCGGCGCGGTGGCGTGGAACGCCGCGATGATGGCGGCGGACCGGATCGCGGGAGTAATCGGCGTGAACACGCCCTTTTTTCCGCGCACGCCCGTCAAGCCGACCGACCTGATGAAGCTGATGGCGCAGGGCAAGTTCCACTACATGCTTTATTTTCAAGAGCCGGGCGTGGCGGAAGCGGAACTGGAGCGCGACGTGCGCCGATCGCTGCGCGGTTTTTACCAGGGCGGCGCGGATCTTGGCGGCGGAATTCCCGCGAACGATCCGCCGGGCGTGTTCGGGCCGGCGGGCGGCGGGATCCTCGACCGCCTGCCGGATCGTCCGCACGGCGCGTTTCTGAGCGACGCGGATTTCGAGGTTTTCGTCAAAAATTTCGCGCGCACCGGGTTTCGCGGCGGCCTCAACTGGTACCGCAACATCGACCGGAGCTGGGAAGAAAGCGCGGGACTCGAGAATCGCGTCAATCAGCCGGCGCTGATGATCACGGCGGAACTCGATCCGGTGCTGCGTCCGGAGCTGGCGAACGGAATGAACATGTTCGTGCCGAACCTTCGGCGCACGGTCCTGATCAAGGGCTCCGGCCATTGGACGCAGCAGGAAAAGCCCGCCGAAGTGAACGCGGCGATGCTGGAATTCCTCGCCGAGTTCAAAAACGGCTGAGCCGCGCGCCGTTTCAGAATTTGTCCTTGAGCGCGCGCGTCTTGGCGAAAATCGCCACCGGATCGTCGGGCACAGCGGGGTCGATCTTCCTGATGCTGGCGCGCAGCTCGGCGCTCGACGAGCGCAGGAAAGGATTGATCCGTTTCTCGTCGCCGATGGTCGAAGGAATCGTATAACGGCCGGCGGCGCGCTCGCTCTTCGCCCACGCATATTTATCTTTGAGCGCCTGATTGCCGGGCTCGAGCGTCAGCGCGAATTCAAGATTTTTGACGGTGTATTCATGGCCGCAATAAACCCGCGTCGAATCGGGCAGCGCGGCCAGCTTCGCCAGCGACGCGACCATCGTTTCGGCCTTGCCTTCGAACACGCGGCCGCATCCCGCGATAAACATCGTGTCGCCGGTGAAGACCGCGTCGAGGTCGGGAAAATAGTAGGCGATATGGCCGTTGGTATGGGCCGGGATGCCAATGACGCGGCCGGTCAGCGAGCCGATGCGGACGGCGGCGCCGTCGTCAACCTCGTCGGTTTGCGCCGGGATGCGCCCGTTTTCATTGCGGGCGCCATAGACGCGGAGTCCCGGAACCGCGCGTACGAGGTCTTCGTTGCCGCCGACGTGATCGAAATGCCAATGGGTCGGCAGGACGGCGACGAGTTTGAGGCCGCGCCGCTTCACTTCGTCGAGCACCTTCGCCGCTTCGGAACAATCGACGACGCCGCACTGGCCGGAAGCGTCATCGACGACCAGATAGGCGTAATTATCGCTGAGTTGTGGAACCGCAATGATCGCCATCGCATCCTCCCTGACCGGCGCGCCGGCGCGTCAGTTTTTCCGCGCCGCGGCCGATCAGCCGATAATGTTGTAGCCGACGTCCACGTACACGGTCTGGCCGGTGACGCCGGTGGAAAAATCGCTCAGCATCACCGCCGCCATCTTGCCGACTTCCTCGGGCCGCATCGCGCGCTTGAGCGGCGAACGTTCGCCCACTTCGTGGGCCATTGTATGGTAGTCGCGGATGGCCGAAGAGGCGAGCGTGCGGGCGGGCGCGGCGCTGAGCGCGTTGACTCTTATATTCTTCGGACCGAGATCGAGCGCAAGGTAGCGCACGCACGCTTCGAGCGCGGCTTTCGCCACGCCCATCACGTTGTAATTCGGAATCGCGCGCACCGCGCCAAGATAGCTGAGGGTCACGATCGAGCCTCCGCCGCGGGCTTCCATCAACGGTTCAGCCGCGCGCGCCAGCGCGACCAGCGAATAGGCGCTGATATCGAGCGCGCGGCTGAATCCATTACGGCTGACGTTGAGGAATCGATCGCGCAGATCCTCGCGGTCGGCGTACGCGACGGCGTGCACGAGCATGTCGAGTCCGCCCCACAGTTTCTTCAGCCCGGCCATCACGCCAGCGATTTGCGCGTCGTCGCCAACGTCCAGTTCGCCGGCGACATGCGCGCCGATTTCGGCGGCGAGCGGGCGCACGCGCTTTTCGAGCACTTCGCCCTGGTAGGTCATCGCGATCGCCGCGCCCTGTTCGTGCAGTTCGCGCGCGATCGACCAGGCGAGACTTTTATCGTTGGCGACGCCGACAATCAGCGCCCGTTTTCCATCAGCTATGCCCATCCGGCGGGACTCCTTGATATTGAAGTCGATTCGGCGCGCCGCCGGACAGACGGTCGCGGGCGGCGCGAATCGATTACGCGGCATGAATCTTAGCGCGCGCGGCGCATGGCGCCGAACGCCCGGCTCAGATTGTGATCCGCATTCCGTCGCGCGCCATCGGCAGCCGCACTTCGCGGCGCCGATCGAGCACCTCGCGGCCAACGTGGGTCAGCAGCATCCGTCCGACGCTGAAGCGTCCGCGATTCGCGGCGAGCTTGGGATAGTTCATGTGGAAATCGAGCTGTTCGCTTTCGAAATAGGTGCATTCGCAGAGGAACAGGTCGGCGCCTGCGACAAACGGAGCCAATGCGTCGGTCCATCCGCTGTCGCCGGTGAAGGCGATCGTCTTGCCGGCAAGTTCGAGGCGAAAGGCGAGCGAAATGTCGCGTTTCATGTGCGGCGTGCGCATCGCGACGATTCGCAGCGGTCCGATATCCCGGGTTTCGCTGGCGCCGATTTCGATAAACTTCAGATATTTGAGCAGGCTGGGGAGATCTGGCTTCGTTCCCGGAAACATCGTGCGGAACAAGCGCCAGGTGCGTTCTTCGAGGCGTGGCGGTCCCACGACGGTAATCGGTTTCTGGCGCGGGCTTTCGTAAAGATATTCCAGCAGGAAAAACGGCAGTCCGCCGAAATGATCGCCGTGCAGATGGCTCACGAGGATCATATCGAGGTCGGCGGTCTTGAATCCCATCCGCTTCATCGCGCACAAGGCGGTCGGGCCGGCTTCCATGAGGATTCGGCAGCTTGGCCCTTCGATGATATAACCGGACTGGAAGCGGCCGTGGCTCGCGAAGGCGTCGCCGGCGCCCAAAATCGTCAGTTCGAGGCCGCCGGGCCTCAATGGCGATTTACGCATGGCCACTGTTAATATCATCAAGCGGAAGCAGAACCTAGCCGGGAGCGGCAACATGAAACATATAAAGGTTGGCGTGGGTTTCGGGCTGTTTAGACTTGGGATGCCGACTCCGGAAGCGATTGTGCACGTCGCGGAAAGTGCGGAGGATTGGGGTCTCGATTCATTCTGGCTGTCGGATCACTTGATGGCGCCGACGCCGGAGCTTGACGTGGTCGCGACGCTTTCGCTGATCGCTTCGCGCACGAAGCGAATCAAGCTGGGGCCGAGCGTTTTTCTGCTCAATCTGCGCCATCCGCTGGTCGCCGCCAAGTCGTTCGCGACGCTGGATTATTTTTCGCACGGCCGCATCGTGATGGCGGTGGGAACGGGCGCCAACCTCGCCGATTACGCGGCGTGCGGCATCCCGACCGAAGGCCGCGGCAGGAGGCTTGACGAAGGAATCGTCATTCTGCGCAAAGCGTGGACCGAAAAGAATTTCAGTTTCCACGGAAAGTATTTCAATTTTGACAACGTCACGATCGAGCCGCATCCGGCGCGCCGGATGCACAACGATTCCGGCACGATCGATCTGTGGGTGGGCGGCAAGGCCGACGCGGCGCTCAAACGCACGGCGCGTTTCGCCGACGGTTTTTTCGCGTCGTTCCAGTCGCCGGAAGAGTTCGCGCGCAACATGGCGGCGGTGCGCAAATACGCGGTCGAATTCGGCCGCGCCAACGCGCGTATCGAGTCCGGCCTGATCCTGCTCTGCCGCCTGGCGCCGACGCGCGAGCGCGCGCTGGAGGCGATGCGTCCGATGCTGGCGGCGATGGGCCGCGGCGGCGACGCTTTTCTGCAGCGCACGGTGTTCGGCTCGCCGGACGACATAATCGCGCGCCTCAAGGAATATATCGACGTCGGACTCGACAAATTCGTGCTCTGGCCGGTCGCGGAGCCGGCGGCGTGGTCGGAGCAGATGGAATTGATCGGGCGCGAGATCGCTTCGCACTACAATCGAGCCGCGCAAGCCGCGTAGATTCGGCTGCGCGCAGGCGCGCCTCCGACGCGAGCGAGCGCGGCGCGACAATCACGATGGGCAAACTGACGCGCGTCGCCGTTTTTTGCGGATCAAGCCCTGGCGCCGATCCGGCGTACCGCGCCGCGGCTCGGCGCCTTGCCGAAGTCCTTGCGGGGCGCGGAATCGGACTGGTGTATGGCGGCGCGAACGTCGGCCTGATGGGCGAGATCGCGCGCGCGGCGCTCGAGCATAGCGTGCCGGTCATCGGCGTGATTCCGGATTTTCTCGTGGACTACGAAGTCGCAATGACCGAGCTTGACGACCTTCGCATCGTCGGCTCGATGCACGAGCGCAAGGCCGCGGTGGCGGACCTGGCCGACGGGTTCATCGCGATGCCGGGCGGATTAGGCACGCTCGAGGAATTTTTCGAGGCGGTCACGTGGGCGCAACTGCGGCTGCATTCGAAGCCATGCGGATTGCTCGATGTGAACGGCTACTATGCCCGGCTGGTCGATTTTCTCGATCACGCGGTGGCGGAGCGCTTCGTCAAACCCGCGCATCGTGCGGCGATTTTGGTCAGCCACGATCCCGACACGCTGCTCGATCAATTCGAGCGTTATGAAGCTCCGCCGTCCGACAAATGGATCGAGCGCGGCCCCGGCCGCATCTGAATTTAATCGCAAGAGCGCGATCAGGCGGGCGCAGCGTCGTCTTCCTCCTGCAGCAGCGCCGTGGGCAGGACCTCGGCCGGCAGATCGTCCAGGAAGCGCGACGCGCGGCCCATCACGTAGCCGAGCGAGCGGTCGAACATGTGAATCGGATAGGTCAGATATAGTTCGTCGCGCGCGCGGGTCGCCGCGACGTACATCAGCCGGCGTTCCTCTTCCAGCTCCTCCGGCGAGGCGCTCATCGGTCCCGGAAAACGGCCCTCCGCCGCCCAGATAACGAACACGGCGCGCCATTCCAGGCCTTTCGCCGAATGGATCGTGCTCAGCGTCACGTGGCCTTCCTCGGGCTCGACCGCGAGCACGTCGCCGATCGAATCGGTGGGCGGCTCCAGCGCCATGTCCGCGAGCATCGCGTCGAGCGAGCGGTAGCGCTCGGCGAGGTTTTGAAAATGTTCGAGGTCGCGCTCGCGCTTCGGATAGTCGTCGGGATGCGCCTCGCGCATCAGCGGCGAATAGTATTCGATCACGTCGGCTAGTTGATCGGCGGGCCGCCGTCCGGCTTCACGCAGGCGCGCGAGCGTCGCCGCCAGCCGGACGCATCCGTCGAGCGCGGCCTGCGCGCGCAAGCCCGCTCGCGCGGCGGCCTCGACCAGCGCGTCTTCCGGACGCTCGTGCGCAATGATGCTTTCGATGATCCGCTCGGCGCGGCGCGCGCCCACGCCGGGAGTCAAAGTCAGCGCACGCATCCATGAGACCGCGTCCGCCGGATTCGCGATTACGCGCAGATGGGCGAGCGCGTCCTTGATATGCGCGGTCTCGATAAATTTGAAACCGCCGCGTTTGACGAAAGGAATATCGCGGCGCTGCAACTCCAGTTCGAGGTCGAACGAATGGAAGCTCGATCGGAACAGCACCGCGATCTCGTCGAGACTGACGCCCTCTTCGCGCAGTTCCAGGATTCGTTGCGCCACGAAGCGCGATTGCGTTTGCTCGTCGCGCGCCCGCACCAGTATCGGGCGAAACTCGCCGCGCCGTTCGGTGAACAGCGCCTTCGAGTATTTCTCGGCGGCGCGTTCGATCACCTCATTGGCGAGATCCAGAATGCCCTGCAGCGAGCGGTAATTTTCCTCCAGCTTGATAATCCGCGCGCCGGGAAAGAGCTTCGGGAACTCCATGATGTTGCGGAAGTCGGCGCCGCGGAACGAGTAGATCGACTGCGCGTCGTCGCCCACCGCCATCACGTTCTGATGCGTCGCGGCGAGCAGGCGCGCCAGCTCGGCCTGAATCGCGTTGGTGTCCTGATATTCGTCGATCAGGATATAGCGATAAGTGTCGGAGAGGCGGTTCCTGATTCCCTCGTGCTCGCGCATCAGGCTCGCCAGCCGGTACAGCAGGTCGTCGTAATCGAGCAGCCCGCGTTCGCGCTTGTAAGTTTCGTAAGCGGCGGCGATCGCGAGGATTTCCGCCTCGTGTTCCAGCAGATGGGCGAAGTCGGCCTCGAGTTCGTCCTTGAGTTCGCGTCCCTTGTTGCGCGCCATGCTGATCGCTTCGGCGATCGTTCCTTTTTTCGGAAAGCGCCGCTCTTTGGTTCCGAAGCCCATCCGGCCGCGCAGCAGATTGATCACGTCCTCCATGTCCGAACGGTCGAGGATCGTGAATCCCGGTTTCAGGCCGATCGCCGCGCTGTGGCGGCGCAGCACCGTGTTCGCGAACGAATGAAAGGTCCCGCCGGCGACTTGTCCGCCGCGTTCGCCGATCAATCGCTCGACCCGCCGCAGCATCTCCTGCGCCGCGCGCCGCGTGAAAGTCAGCAGCAAAATCGCGCCCGGCGGTACGCCGCTCTCGATCAACCGCGCCACCCGGTAAATCAGCGTCCGGGTTTTGCCCGATCCAGCCCCGGCCACCACCAGCAGCGGGCCGTCGCGATGGGCCGCCGCGGCGAACTGCGCCGCGTTGAGCGCCTCGCGGTAATTGATGCGGAATTTGCGCTCGTCGATCGGCGATTCCGGCAGTTTCTTGAGCTGGATGATTCGGTCGGCCACCGCGACGCCGATTTTAGCATGATACGCCGCGATCGTGCGCGGCCGGCACGCTAAGGCGCGCCTAAATCGTTTTCGTCGGGCACGGCATGTACGCCGTAGCGCTGAATCTGCTGATAGACCTGATCGAACGATTCGCCGGCCGTGGCGCCGCCGCTGTAACCGCTATAGTCGTTGGCGGAACCGAGCGCCTGGCCGCTGGCGGTATTGTTGGCGGGAGCGCGCAGCGTCGCGATCTCGGGTTGTATCACGATATGGTTGACGATTTGCGGCGCCGGCGATCCGAGATAGGCCAGCGTCCGGCTTTCGGCGTCGGACTTGCCCTTTTGCGTTGCGACGTAGCCATACAGCACCACGCGCCGATCGCCGGCCGCGTCCTTGCCGACTTGCGCGCCCACCAGCGGCAGCAGATGGCTGCGCAGGTCCGTGGTGAGACCCTGGCTGAGTTGCTGGTCAACCGTATAATCCTGCGCCGCGGCGCGGTCGATGGCGATCCCCAGCAGGAGCATGACGGCCGCGAATGCCGCGACTGATTTCGCGGCGACGCGCGTCGATCGGCGATTTGAAGCACGCGTGGGATACGCCATGGCTTCATTGTAGTCGCACGCCGCGGCGCGCTCCATCGCGGATTTTAGCCTCGCCGCGTTCATGCGCTTATCGCTGGCGGCCCGCGCGCTCTGTCCGTATAAAGTTCGCATGTCGAAGTTCGGATTGACGATGCTCGCCGCCGTCTCGATCGTGATTGTCGCGGGGTGCGCCGAAACGCCCGTCGAGCGCGCCAAGCGGATCGAACCGATGCTTGCCGCCGCCGGGTTTCATATGCATCCGGCCGACACTCCTGCGCGCCAGGCGCAGTTGAAGAGCGTCACGCCGCTCAAGGTCCGTTACTATCCGCACGACGGCAAACTTCATTACTGGTTCGCCGATCCCGTCTATTGCGACTGCATTTTTATCGGCGACGAAGCGGCGTACGACGCCTACGAACGTTTGCGTCTGCAGCAGCGGATGGTCAATCAGGAGCAGATGGCCGCCGCGATGAACGAGGATGCGGCGCAGCAGGAGCAGATGAACTTCATGATGTGGCCGACCGATCCTTTCTTCTATTAGCGCCGCGGCGCCGCGCTTGACCGTGTGGATAATGTGGCGATGATACGGCCATGGCTAAAGCGCTCGACGGCATAACCGTAATCGAATTTTGCTCTAATCTCGCGGCCGCGTACGCCGCGATGCTGCTTGCGGAGCATGGCGCGGAAACGATCCGGATCGAACCGCCGGGCGGCGATCCCGCGCGGCTGACGCCGCATTTCCACGTGCTCAATCGCGGCAAGCGCTCGGTCGCGGCAGCGCTCGAATCCGCCGACGGCCGCGCCGCCGCCGAAGCTCTGATGCGGCGGGCCGATATCGTTGTGCATGGCTTTACGCGAGATCGCGCGCGCCGGCTCGGCGTTGACGCGCGGCGAATCGCCGCGCTAAACCCGCGCGCAATCGCGCTTGAGCTTCCGCCGTTTGGAAATCGCGGCCCCGATGCCGATTTCGAAGCCGGCGAGGCGTTGGTCGCCGCGTTCGGCGGGATTTCCGGTTCGCAGTGGGCGCGCAGCGGCAATCCTGTGCCGCTCGTTTTTCCCGCGGCGAGCTATTCCGCGGGCGTGATGGGCGCGGCCACGGCAGTCGCCAGCCTGCTCGCGCGCCGCGACGGTACGGGGCAGGCCGCGGAAGTCTCGATGCTGGCGGGCGCCTTCTCGCTGCAAACCGGCGGCATCATGCGGCACGAAAAAATGACCACGCTCTATCAGGGCCCGCAGGATCCGCTCGGGCCGATTCCCTGTTACCGCCTGTTCGAGGCGTCCGACGGCCGCTATCTCTTTATCGCTTGCGGCAACGCCACCTTCTGGAACAAGTTCGCGCTCGCGCTTGATCTGCCTGATCTCGTCGCCGACCCGCGCTTTGAGGGCGCGCCATGGGGAATTCCGAAGGAAAACTGGCAGACGCTCAAAGATATTCTTGAACCGATCATCCGCACTCGCCCGCGCGACGAATGGCTCAAGATCCTGCGCGAAGCCGACGTGCCGAGCGCGCCGGTGATGACGCGCCGCGAATTTATCGACCATCCGCAGACGCGCGCGCTCGGGATGCGCCGTGAAATCGACGACCCCGCGCTTGGTCCGACCGTCCAGCTCGGAGTTTCGGTCAATCTTTCCGACACGCCCGGCGAGATTCCCGGCCCCGCGCCGGTCGCCGGATCGACGTCGGCCGCCGATGCGGTCGCGATTCTGGAACGCGCGCACGCAGACGGCGGCAAGTATTCAGGAGACCAAAAATCGTTCGTTCGCGGTCCGCTCACCGGCGTGACGGTGCTCGATTTTTGCAGTTATATCGCTGGTTCTTACGGCCCGATGATCCTCGCTCAGATGGGCGCGGACGTGATCAAAATCGAAAGCCTCGAAGGCGACGCCTTCCGCCATTTCGGGTTCGGCTTTCTCGGCTGGAACCAGGGCAAGCGCGGCCTCGCCGTCGATCTGACCACGCCCGCCGGACGCGAAATTATCCTCGGCCTCGCGGAGCGCGCCGATATCGTCGTCGAAAATCTGCGGCCGGGCCGAATGCGCCGCTACGGTTTCGACTACGCCACGCTCGCCGCGCGCAATCCGCGGCTCATCTATATGTCCGTCACGGCGTTTGGAAATCGCGGACCGGAACACGATCAGCCCGGGTTCGATCCGTTGCTGCAGGCGCGCTCGGGCGTGATGCAGGCGCAGGGCGGCCCGCATCATCATCCGGTCTATCTGACCTGCGCGATTTGCGACTACGGCGCCGCGATGCTCTCGGCGTTCGGCTGCATCCTGGCGTTGCATGCGCGCGAACGCACCGGCCGCGGCCAGATGTGCGAAACCTCGCTGCTGCAATCCTCGATGGCGTTTCAGGCGGGCGAGTTCATCTTTTATCCGAACCGTCCCGACATGGAAAACGGCGCGCCCGAACGCCGCGGCGCGTCGGCGCTCTCGCGCGCCTATGCAGCGCGCGACGGCCGCTGGCTTTATCTTGATGTCGCGGCGCGCGCCCATTACGACGCGCTAGTCCGCGCAACGGGAGTGGCCGGCGCGATCGATTTCGAGGCGGCCGCGCGCGAACCCTCCGACGGACCGCTCGCCGCCGCGTTCGCCGAATGGATGCGGCTCCGTGACCGCGCCGACGCGCTTGCCGCGATGCGCTGCGCCGGAATACCGGCGGTTCCAGTTCACGGCTTCGGCGATCTGTTCGGCGAACCGCAGGTCGCCGCCAATGACCTGCTGCTCGAACTGAATCATTCGCAGTGGGGAAAGGTCGTGCAAACCGGAATCCTGGCGAAGTTCTCCGCGACGCCCGGCGTGGTCGATCGCGCCGCGCCGCTGCTCGGCGAGCATACGGCGGAAATTCTCGCCGGGACGCTTGGCTACTCGACGGATCGAATCGAGGAGTTGCGCCGCAACCGCATAGTTCGCATCGCCTGAATGTCGGTTGTGCGAAATTTTCATGTCGTCGTCGCGGTTTGACTTTTCCATGCATCGGGGCGTAATGGCCGAATTATCACTGCAGGGAGGTGCGGCCATGAACTATGTCCGCTATGCCTTGGCGATAGGGTTGGTTTGCGTCTTTTCGGCGAGTGCATTCGCCAAACCCGCGAAAACCAAGCCCGGAGTCTATGATGTTTGCCTGAATCTCTCGACCGACGCGAAATTCGATTCCACCAATACGTTCTTCACCGGTGTCGGTATCATCGTGCCGGGCGGCACGCTTCCTGATTCCAGCGTGACAAAATGCCAAGATTTGACGAATGAACAAATCGGCACATTCTTCGCCAGCGGCAGTTCAGTCGCAGGGTTGGGATTTGCTGGACAGAACGACGAAGCATTCGTGATTTGGCACTTCCGGATTGAGAGAGGAAAGAAAGTCGGCGCTTTCGATACGATGGGTCCGGTCGAGAGCTCAGGCGCTCCCTATCCGCAAACCATCATTGGTTCGACGGGCGGCCTCGCGCCAGCCAAAGGCGTCGCCGAGGTCACGCCGATACCGCTCCCCTCCTCCGATTTAAATTTGGCGGAGTTCGAAATCGACCTCCATCCGCCACACGGTAAATTCGGACCTTTCGGAAGCTCAATGTAGCGTCATCCAATTTCATCGCAGCCGTGCCGCCGCATTGACGCCGGCTGGCGCGGCTGCGCTAGGATAGCCGCGGTTGGGACGCGCCGTCCCGCCGGAGGGTTTCCACGATGGCCCGTTTGAGCGCGAACGCCGTCAAGCTGTTTGCCGCGGAACTGTTCGATTACGAAATTCCCGCCGAAGCCGCCGAGACCGTGGCCCGGATGGTCGGCGCGAACGGTCATTACGCGCGGCGGATGGAAAGCCTGAAGCTGAGCGGAATCCAGCCGCCGTTTGGTTATCTGACGATGATAGTCGAAGCCGAACGTTTGCGCCGACAGCGTTCGTGATCGCCACGCGCGAGGTTGCCGTCATGCCGAATCAA
>JADBKU010000022.1 GCA_014896235.1 bacterium
GCCGTCGAGGCGTCCGACGCCGCGCTTGGTATCGTCCTCGATGCGATCGATCGCGCGCACGGCGTCGCTTTGATTACCGCCGATCATGGCAACGCGGAATTCATGGCCGATCCCGCCACCGGACAGCCGCACACCGCGCACACGACGAATCCCGTGCCGCTGATTCTTTACGACCCCGCATTCAAGGGCAGGCTCAAGGAGCACGGCACGCTCGCGGATGTCGCACCGACGTTTCTCGGGATGCTCGGGTTGGAGAAGCCGCCCGAAATGACCGGCCGCGATCTGCGCGACCCAACGCCGCGCTAAACAAATCGCGCCCGCGCGGCGTTACGCTTCGAGAATTGCGCGCGCCTCCGCCGGGGTCGCCACCTGATGGCCCATCGCGCGAATCGTCTCCGCCGCGCGCGCTGCGAGTTCCGGGTTCGACGGCCCGCCTTCGCGCGCGTACTGGTAATCCTCCAGTCCGACGCGCACATGTCCGCCGAGGCTCACGATTAGCGGCACGAGCGGCAGATTGTCGCCGCCGAGCGTCGCCGCGAACCAATTGGCGCGCACCCCCTTGAGCATGTCGAGATACGCTTCGAGGCTCTTCAGCGTCGGCGGCAATCCGAACGGCAACTCCGGACCGCCGAGATAAAACTTGAGCAACAGCGGCTCGCTCAGCACGCCCAGCTCAAGGAACACCAGCGCGGCGCGCAGGAAGCTCGGATCGAAAATCTGCAGGGTCGGACGCAATCCCAGCTCGCGCGATTTCTCTAGGAAATAGCGTATCGTCGCGTAGGAATTGCGATACACCATTTCCTCGTTGTGAATCGCGCGGCGTTCGCGATCGTACGCGACCAGGTTCACCGAACCCATGTCGCCCGCGCCCAAATCCGGCTTGGTCGCCGGATCCTTCGCCAGCGCGACGAAATGGCTGAAGCGCGCGGCCGCGTCGCCGTCGAGCGGAAACGTCGGCCACAGCAGCGCGTCGGATTCCGCCCGCGCCCGCCGATAGACCTCCGCGTAATACGGCACGTCGTGCACCCATTTGCCCGATTCCGGATCGCGCACGTGAAAATGAATTATCGCCGCGCCCGCCCGCGCCGTCGCGACCGCGTCGGCCGCGATCTCCGCCGGACTGTACGGGATGTTCGGATTCAGCTTGCGCGGCGCCGCGCCGTTGATCGCCGCCTCGATAATCACTTTCGCCATCCCGCCCTCCGCGCGCGCCTACCAGCGCACCACCTGCTCGTACACCTTCGGCAGTTGCCGCGGCAAGGACGTGATGTCCTCGATCACCAGATAGCGCGACGGCGCGCACATCTGCCGCAGATAGTCGTGTCCGGTGCGATCCACTGTAATGCAAAACGGCAGCACGCCCGCCATTTCGAGTTCTTTCAGCGCGACCATCGTGTCCTGGATTCCGTATGCGTTCGATCGCCGGTCGTGGCCGTAGTCGAAATCCTGCGGAAAGCCGTCGCTCAGCATGATCACGTGGCGCGCCCGCGAACTCACGTCCTTGAACTTCTCGCGCACGTGCCGAATCGCCGCGCCCATCCGCGTCGATCGTTTCGGCTCGACCGCGCCGACCCGCGCCCGCACCTCGTCCGACAATTCCTGGTCGAATTCCTTGATTACGTAAAATTCAACGTTATCGCGCCCGTGCCCCGAAAACCCCATGATCGCGTACGAATCGCCGATCTCCTCGAGCGCCTGCGCCATGATCACCAGCGCTTCCTTGTTCACGTCGATGATCCGCCGCGGACGCCGCGCCGGCTCCTGCCGCCGCTGCCACGCCTTCATCCAGTCGTCGCTGTCGTCGTCCGCAAGGTCGGCCTTGCGCGGCGCGCGATGAATCGGCTCGTCGGTCGAGGCCGACATGTCGAGCAGGAACAGCGTCGCCACGTCGCGCGCCTCTTTCTTGCGCGCCTTATAGACGCGCCCGTCGGGCAGCTCGCCCATCCTGAGCGAGATCCGCGCCTCGATCATCCGGTCCAGATCGATTTCGTCGCCGTCCTCCAGCCCGCGCACCATCCGGTATGACGCCGGCCGGATGCGCTGGAAATGCCTCCGCACCTGCGGCAGCACGTCGGAATAGCGGCGCAGCGTGTCCGCGAAGAAATCGCCGTTGTCGCCCTCCAGATGGATTTCGCGCAGCCGGCACCAGTTGCGCCGGTAATCGCCAAGCACGTAATCCCACTCGTCGTAAGCGTAATAGCTGTCCTGCCCGCGGCTTCGGCCGATCACCAGCCGTCCGCCGTGCGGCGGCGCGCCGATCTCGCCAAGCTGTTCGCGCAGCGCATCCAGCTCCTGCGCATCCTTGCCGAACAGTTGCGTGAGGTACATCCCCTCGCCGTCGGCGCCGCCTTCGCCCTGCGCCGGCCGCAACTCCATCCCCTGCTCGATCAGCCGCCGAATCTCCTCGGGCGTGAGCGGCCTGCCGCCCTTGCCCTTCGAATTCTGGCCCGACGTCTCCATCTGCACGTTCTGATCGGGTTCGCCGTCGCCGCCGCCTCCGTCGCCGTCGTCCTGCCCGAGTCCGTCGGCGCGATTTCCGGTGCCGCTCACGCGGCTCGCCAGCTCGTCGCGCATCTGGCCCGCGCGCTCGCCCAGCGGATCGCCCGCGCCAGCCGCGCGCGCCGCCGCGATCAGCTCCTGCAGCCATTCGTAGATCGCCGCCGTGCTCCGCGCGCTGTCAGCCGCGGTCGCGCCGGGTTCGCGCAGCGGCGCGAAAAACTCTCTCGCGCGCGCGCTGAAAACTTCCGCAGGCTCGTCTTCCGCGCCGTCGATCCCGAACGCCGCCTTGATCAGCATCGTGCTGAACACTAGCGGCTTCAGCGTCCGCGCCAGCGCCGCGTTCATCCGCTCAATCCGCGGCGCGAGCCCGCGATAGCGCCGTTTCAGCTCGCCCTCGATTCGCGCCGCTTCCGCAAGCCGGAACAGCGCGCCCGCCAGCGCCGGATCGGCGAACGATTCGATGAATCCGTCGATCGCCTCAACCCCCGTCTCGCCGCGCTCCGCGAAACCCTCGAGGTCCGCCAGCCGCAAATCGTAGCTGCCGAACTCGTGGCGGCCCGCCAGATGCGCCGCCGTCAACACGTAATAGTCGCGCGCCATCGCCGCGTCGCCGACTCCGGCGATCGTCTCCGGCAGCAAAATCATTTCGCCGCCGCTCAGCGGATAATGAAACGGCAACACCGCGCCCGCGTTGGGCAGCGTGTCGATGCGGAATTCGAGCGGGAACAGCATCCGCATGAATTTCGTCAACATGCCCTTGACCATGAAAAGGGCGTGCTCGTCGGGCGCAACCATCTGTTCGGCCATGACATGTATTGTGGCAAATCGGCTCCACGGGGCGCAATTTGGCGCCCTCCGGCCGCGCCGCGCCGATTTGCGGCTTGACTCCGCGCCAAGGCGCGGACTTAACTGTTCGCACACCGATGCAACGCGATAATTTGGTTGGCTTTCGCCGCGTCCGGCCGCTCCTGCGCGCGATTCTCGCGCTTGCGCTCGCCGCCGCCGTCTCCACCCCCGCCCGCGCCGGCATAGCTGACGCGGCTCGCTACGCGAAACTCAAAAACGGCCTTCAGGTCATTGTCCTCGAAAATCACAAGGCTCCCGTCGCGACCCTCAACGTCTTTTATCGCGTCGGCTCGCGCAACGAACAGTTCGGGATGACCGGAATCTCGCATCTCTGCGAACATCTGATGTTTCGCGGCACGAAAAAACTCGCGCCCGAGGAATTTTCCAACATCATTCAGGAATCCGGCGGCGACGATAACGCTTTCACCACCGAGGATTACACCGACTATTTCGAGGTCATCAATCGCGACCATCTCAATGTGCCGATTTCGCTTGAAGCCGATCGCATGGCCAACTTCGCGCCCAAGGGCTTCGATTCCGAAAAGGCGGTCGTGATGGAGGAACGGCGGCTGCGCACCGACGACAATCCGGAAGACGCGCTGCAGGAAATGACGCAGGCGGCCGCTTACGTCGCCCATCCTTACCACTGGCCGGTGATCGGCTGGATGAACGAGATTCGCCAGATCACGCTCGCCGACGCGATGCGCTATCACTCGATCTACTACTCGCCGCAAAACGCGGTCATCGTCGCGGTCGGCGATTTCGACGGCGCCAAAGTGATGAAGGAAATCAGCGACGCCTTTGGCGCAATTCCCAACGGACCCAAACCTCCGCCCGTGACCGAAGTCGAACCCCCACAGTCCGGCGAGCGCCATGTCGTGCTGCGCCACGCCGCCAATCTGCCGGCCGTCGCCGAAGCATTTCACGTGCCCAATTTCAAAAATCCCAAAGACGCCTTCGCGCTCGAAATCGCGAGCGAAATCCTCTCCGACGGCAAAAGCTCACGTCTTTACAAAGACCTGGTGCAGGACAAGCAGATGGTCGTGGACGTCAGCGCCGACTATGACATGACCTCTTTCGACCCGGGCCTGTTCTGGCTCTCCGCGCAAGTGCGACCCGGCGTGAAAAGCGATGCGGTGCTGGCCGAATTCGATCGCGAGCTTGCCGCCTTGCGCGACCATCCGGTCGGCGACAAGGAGTTGCAGAAAGCCAAAAATCTCGAACAGGCCGGCTTCGTCTTCGGACAGGACTCGATTTTCCGCGAAGCGATGCTGCTCGGGTTGTACCAGATGCTCGGCGATTACCGGATGATCGACCAATATCTGCCGCAAATCGACAAGGTCACCGCGGCCGACGTGCAGCGCGTCGCGCGCGAATATCTGATCGCCAGCAACTCCACCGTCGGCGTGCTCGTACCGACCGGCGTGCTGCCGCACGAAATGGGCGGCGGCGCCGCCGGCCAGGTCCATCACGCGCCCGATTCCAATCCCGCCACGCTCTCGCCGCGAACCTCGGCCGCGCCCGCGTCGCCAATCGCGTTCGCGCCGGTCCGCGCGAACGCCGCCAATGCAATCCTGACCGCGACGGAGGCGGTGCGATGAACATTCTTAAAACCCGCCTCATGGCCACATTCGCCGCCGCCGCTTTGATCGTCGCCGCCGCCGCGCCGCGCGCCTGCGCGCTCCAAATCAAGCGGATGGAGCTGAGCAACGGCGCCGTATTGCTGATTTCCGAGCAGCATCAGTTGCCGATGCTCACCATGGCGATCGCGTTCGACGCCGGATCGCGCCGCGATCCTGCGGACAAGGGCGGCCTCGCCACCCTGACCGCGGCGGCGCTGATGCAAGGCACGAAGGATCTCTCCGCGTCCGATTTCAACCGCGAAGTCGATTTCATGGGCAGTTCGATCAACATCGCAGCCAGCCGCGATTTCACGATCGCGAGCGTCACCACGCTCAAGAAATATCAGTCGCAGTCGATCCATTTGTTAGCTCAGTTGCTGCAGGAGCCCGGCCTGCGCGCGGCCGACTTCAAGCGCAAGCAGGCCGAACAGATCGCCGACATCAAGGCCAGCGAAGAAGAGCCAGGCTACGCCGCCGACGTCGCTTTCGTCCACGCGATCTTCGGCGATCGTCCCTACGGCCACATGCCTGAGGGTTCCACCGCTTCGGTGGCCCGGCTCACCCCCGCCGACGTGAGCGATTTCTACAAGAACTATTACAAGCTCGGCAGCGCGGTGATCGCGGTCGCCGGCGACGTTGACGCGAACCAAATCAAGGCCGAACTGGAAAGCGAATTCACCGGACTCAAGGGCCGCGTGCCCGCGCAGCCCGCGCCCGCCCCGATCGAAATTCCGCCGGGAATCCACGCGCAACTGATCGATCGCAACGTCGCGCAGGCCAATCTGATGCTCGGCTCCGGCGGCGTCGCCCGCTCGAACCCCGACTACTACAAGCTGCAGGTGATGAATTACATCCTGGGCGGCGGCGGCTTCGCCTCGCGCCTGATGAAGGTCGTGCGCAGCCAGCATGGACTCGCCTATTCTATCGGGAGCGCTTTCGCAGCGCATAAATATCAAGGCGCGTTCCTCGTCGTGCTGCAGACCAAAAACTCCAGCGCCAACGAGGCCCTCAAGCTGGTTCTCGCCCAGATGCGCGAGATCCAGGAAAACCCGGTCTCCGACGCCGAGATGGCTTCCGCGAAGAAATATCTGGTCGGCAGTTTTCCGCTCAAGCTCGATCGTCAGAGCTCGATCGTCGGCTTCATGCTCGACACCGAAATTTACAACCTCGGCCTCGACTACGCCGATCGCTATCCGAAGCTGATCGACGCGGTAACCAAGGACGACGTGCGTAAGGTCGCGCGCGAGTATCTGCATCCGGATGCGCTCGATCTGGTCGCCGTCGCGAATCAGGCCGAGGCCAAAATCGACGTGGCGAAACTCCAACCGCCCGCCCAATCCGCCGCCGCCAAGTGACGCGGTTCGATTGCCGGAAAGCGTGCGTTCGGCGCGCCGCCTGATCTATACTCGCGGCGTGGACAAAGGCTGATCGACTCAGCTCGCGCACCCTAACCGGAGGTCATCATGAGCGGCAAATCGTGGAAGATCGAAGGCGAATATTTCGAGTCGTGCAACTGCGAGTTGCTCTGCCCGTGTCTCCTGACTCACGCCCAGGCGCGGCCCACCGAGGGCCATTGCGATGTCGTGCTCGCGATCCATATAAATCGCGGCGACTTTGGCGGCGTCGATATTTCGGGTCTCAACGCCGTGCAGGCGCTCACCACGCCCGCTGAGATGTCCAAAGGCAATGGCACGATGGCGGTCTATCTCGACAGCCGCGCCAATGACGCCCAGCGCGCCGCGCTCGAGGCGATCTTCACCGGCGCCGCGGGCGGTCCGCCCGCGCTGATGGCCCCGATGGTCGCGAAACGGTTGCCGACCAAATCGGCCGCGATTCAATACAGCTCCGACGGCCGCACCTGGAAGGTTTCGATCGCGGGCGTGACCGACGTCACGGTCGCGGGCGTGACCGGCGCGGGCGACAAGGTCGTGTGGCTGGAAAACGTCGGCCATCCCTTTTCGCGCCGGCTCGCCGCCGCCAAAGGAACCGCCAGCAGCTACCACGACCATGGGCTGAAATTCGAGAATTCGGGCCGCAACGGACATTTCTCCGCAATCAACTGGTCCAACGCCTGAGCCTCGGACGGGCGCTCGCGCCGCGCATATCGCGATGACCACCGACGCGAATTCGGCTCCGGCCGCACAGAGCGCGCCGGGGCTGCCGTCGCGCGATCGCGCCGCAATCTGGATCGGGCTCATCGCACTGAGCGCGCTGGCTTGGATCTATCTGGCGCGGATGCCAATGTCGGCGAACGATTTCAGCCCGATCGTCGCGCGGATGCTGGCGGCGATGCCGGCGGGCGCGGCGGACGCCTCGATCACCTTCCTGATGTGGGCGGTGATGATGGTGGCGATGATGCTACCGAGCGCAGGCCCGACCATTTCGACCTTCGCCGCGATCGCGCGCCCGCGCCCGGGCTTCAGCGCCGCACACGTCTGGATGATGGTCGGCGGTTATATCGCCGCGTGGACCGCCTTTAGCGCGGCCGCGACCGCCCTGCAGCTCGCCTTGCAGCGCGCCGCGATGCTCAGTGGCACGGCCGCCGCCACGCCGCTCGCCGGCGCGGCGATCCTCGCCGCCGCCGGGCTTTACCAGTTCACGCCGTTCAAAGACGCCTGCCTGAGCGGATGCCAGTCGCCGATCGGCTTCTTCATGACGCACTGGCGCGACGGCGCGATCGGCGCGTTCCGGATGGGCGCGCGGCACGGCTGGGTGTGCATCGGATGCTGCGCGATGCTGATGGCGTTGCTGTTCGTCGCGGGTGTAATGAACCTGGCATGGGTCGCGTTGATCAGCGTGCTGGTGCTGCTGGAAAAAGCGACGCCATGGGGCCGCACGATCGCCCGCGTCGCGGGAATCGCGATGATCGCGGCGGCGCCGATCGTCGCGCTGGCGCACTGAGCGCACGCTGCGAAATTTTCACGCTCGGCCATTCGACCCATCCCCTGGCCGAGTTCCTCGAACTGCTGCGCGCTCATGAGATCGCGCTGCTTGCCGACGTTCGTTCGTTTCCGTCATCAAGGCGCTGGCCGTGGTTCAATCAGGCGGAGCTTGCCTCCGCCGTCGCCGCATCCGGGCGCGAGTACCGATGGTTCAAGGCGCTCGGCGGCCGCCGCCGCTCCAGGCTTGCCGACTCGCCGCATCGCGCGTGGGAGCATCCCGCGTTTCGCTCCTACGCCGACTATACCGATACGCCCGAATTCGCCGCGGAACTTTGCGAACTATGCGACGCCGCGCAGCAGCTCCGCACCGCGATCATGTGCTCGGAAGGATTGTGGTGGCGATGCCATCGGCGGATCGTGTCGGACCATCTAACGATCCGCGGATGGCGCGTGCGGCATATCCTGCCGGACGGCAAAATCGCGGAGCATGAATTGACGCCGTTCGCATCGGTCGCGGGCGAGCGAATCGTGTACGACGGCGGGCAGGGAGCGCTCGGCCTCAAATGACCGGAGCGGCGCCCGCCGGTAGATCAAGTGGCGCCAGATGGCGCCACTTGATCACTGCGTGCCGGCGTTGCGTTCGAGATAGTTCAATATCGCGCGACGTTCGCCTTCGCTGAGCGGCGGCAGGCCGGCCTGCGCGATTTTCGGCTCCATTGCGTCAACCTGCGTCGCCCACATCGCCGCGGTCATCGAAGACGGAGCATATGGCTTGTGACATGAGCCGCATCGGCGGGCATAAAGATGCTCAGCCGCGCTGCCTTGCTCGGGCAACGGCGCGTTCCGGCATCCGCCGCTGGCGATCGCAAGCGCGATCGCCAACGGCGCCAGAAATGCGACGATGCGCCGATTTGGACTATCAAAGCGACGGGTAGGCGACAATTCAGATTAATCGCGCGGCCGGAAGCAGCGTTCTTAGTTCCGCCTGAAGCGCCGCGATCAACGCCTGCCGCTCGTCGTCCGGCAGCGGGCGGCGGCGTTCCGCTGCCGGACGCGTCCAGACCGGCTCGAGCCGCATCTGGTCATCGCTGTAGCGCGGAAAGACGTGCCAATGAACGTGCGGCTCCTGATTGCCAAGACACTCATAATTGAGCTTTAACGGCTTTGCGACCCGCTCGATCGCTTTTCCGACGGCCATCAGCTCATCGAGCAGCTCATGCGCTTCGCCGCGCGGCAAAGCATGCATTTCGCGCGCGTGCCGCTTGGCGAGAATCACGCAATATCCGCGATATAACTGCGCATCGCCAAGGATAAGCCAGCTCCGCGGCAATTCGGCGATCGCGTCGGGGAACTCTCCCGCCGACAGCCGCGCAATCATCGCGCAAATGCCGCATCGGTCGTCCGCGGCGGCATGCTGTTCAGACGTCATCGCCGCCCTCCGCGCGAACCTCAATCAACTTGATTTGCGCATATTTCAGCAGTTCGGAAATCGTATGCAATTTGTAGGGCTTGCGGTAATAGACGCGCGAAACGCCAGTGTTGATCAGCACTTTCAGGCAATGAATACACGGCGTATGCGTAACGTAGATGTCGGCGTCGCGGATCGCGCTGCCGTTGCGCGCGGCCTGGGTAATCGCATTGATCTCCGCATGAATCGTGCGATAGCAGTTCTGCTCGATTTCACCGTCTGGCGTGCGCGATTCGTAAATGAGGCAACCGACGTCGAGGCAATGCGGCAAGCCCGCCGGCGAGCCGTTGTAGCCGGTGGCCAGGATGCTCCGGTCGCGGACGATCACCGCGCCGACCTTGGCGCGCAGGCAGGTCGAGCGCTCGGCGACCTGCCGCGTAATCGTCATGAAGTATTGATCCCAGCTTGGACGCTCGGCGTGGGGTTTCTCCGCCATCGATCAATCCCTGTGAAGCAAAGGCGCGGAAAATTTGACTGATATGGCTCCTAATGTGCAAAGTTCTTTCACGCCCTGAAGCTTCCTTGTGCCGTCCGCGCACCGCCCGCACCGTCCCGCGATGTACCGGCGTGTCCGCGCCCGTCCAGACGCGTACCCGGATGCGCCGGCGCCTGAAACATCACGCTGATCCCATTTCCTTCCGACGGTTCCGCGGGTTGCTGTTGCTGCGGATTGCCCGGCGCGTTCGGAGCGGGCGGCGCGAAGGCGACCGGGACCGGCGGAAACGTCAGGATGAAGAGCGCCACCGTCGCCCACGCCATCCAGTGCCGTGCCCCCGTCAACGGAGTGTCCGCATCGACCGTTGACGGATGGCCCAGGCCGAGCACGAACACCAGGCCAAACCAAAGCAGCCATCCGAGCCAAAAGCTGTAGCCGAGCAGGTATGGCACAAGCGCCATCAGCGCGCATCCAACCCATGCCGTGCGCGAGATATAGCGATGCCATCGGGCGCCAAACAGCGCATAGACGGTATGCCCGCCGTCGAGTTGGCCGACCGGAAGCAGGTTGATCGTCGTGACCAGCAGTCCGATCCATCCGGCGAAAGCGACCGGATTTAGCTCGACATTGACGTTGTTCGGATTCACGCCGAGCACCACGCGCGAGACCGTCCAGAACAGGATCGAGTTGCCCAATTCGAGTCCGCCGCCGGATTGGTCGAGCGGCGTGACCGTGGATCGCGTCAAGCCGAAGACAATCGCAATCAGCGCGACGATAAAGCCCGCCCACGGTCCCGCCGCGCCGATATCGAACATCGCCCGCCGCGTTCTCACGGGCGATTTCATGCGAATGAATGCGCCGAAAGTGCCTACGAAAAAAAACGAGGGATACGGCGCGGGCAGAAAATACGGCAGCGTCGCATCAACGCCGTGCCTCCGGCTCATCAGGTAATGGCCCATCTCGTGCGCGAGCAAAATCGCCATCAGCGGCAGCGAAAACGACAATCCGGCCGGCAGATTCATCAGGGCCGAAACCGGATCGAGCAGGTTGACCGGCGCGCCGGCAAGATCCGCGCCGGCCATCGTCGTGGTCAGCAGAGTGACCAGAAAAAGAATCAGGTTGAGCCGCGGAATTTCGACCGGCGCGGCCGCCAGCCGCCCGCCGCTCGGCGCCGGCGCGGGGCCGGCGAAGCGCGGGATATCGGTTAGAATCGGCGAAACTTCTTTGTATGCGCTGCTGTCTTCCATTACTTCATCGGCGCGTGGCGCGCACGGTCACGACCGCGCCCGGCCCGGCTCCAAAGCGTTCGGCGGCGTTGCCCTCGCGCACCGCGATTTCGAGCATGCCGAAGCTGCCAAAAGTCGCAAGCGCGGCGCCCATGGGAGCCTCGCCGTATGCCTTTTGCGGGTAAATTCGCGCGCCTCTTCCAATCGTAACCCAAAGGGAAAATCCGTGAAAGCGGGATGCAAACCGCTCGTAGCTGGCGCGATCGATATTCGTCACCAGATTGCCGTAGCCGTCCACATACACAACCGTTCCGGTCAAGCGCGCGCCCGCCTCATGCAATGGCGGCGGGTCAGGCGGCCGGACGAGTTCGTCGATCGCGACCGTCGGGCCAAGCGTGCCGAGCCTGATTCCGCGCCATAGATACGCGGCGGCGGGCGCAAACAAATCGCGCCCGTGAAAGGTCGCGCTCACTTCCTTCAGCCGATAGCGCGGATTCGCCAGCTCGACCGCGGCGGCAGGTCCGGCTTCCGCGGCGGCCGGCCACATCACGCCGTTGTCCGGGCCGACGAAGCGCGCGCCCGCCCGCGTTTCGATCGCGATCGCGCGGCGCGCCGTGCCGACGCCAGGATCGACGACCACAAGAAAGATCGTGCGCGCCGGAAAATAGCGCCAGGCCTGATGCAGCGCGATCGCGCCGGCGATGGCGGACTGCGGCGGCACGCCGTGGGTCACGTCGATCATTGACGCCGCCGGCGCAAGCGACGCGATCACGCCCTTCATCGCGCCCACGTAATGGTCGCGATAGCCGAAGTCGGTCAGAATCGCGATCGGCGGACGCGCGCCCAGCCTTCGCGATTGCGCTGTCACGCCGGCGCGTTTCATCGCCGCCGCGCCCCGCGCGCCAGCTCTTCGTTAATCGCGGCGGCCAGCAACGGCAGCATCAGCTCATGATGGCCGGTCAGGACGATGCCGCGCCCGCCGCCCTGCGTCGGCCGTTCGACCACGTTCATCCGCGGCCGGTACTGGCGGATAAAATCCATATCGGCCGCCGTGAAGTTGCGCGCGTCGTGGCCGAGATTACGCGCCAGATTGAGCGCTTTCAGAAACACTTCCGGCATCACCACGGCCGAACCCAGATTCAGCACGACGCCGCGCGAAAGTCCGGCGACCACGCCGGTCAGCCGATGAAAATCCGCCATGGTCGCGGCGCCAATCGCGGCGCCATCGGCGCGCGGATGCATATGGACGATATCGGCGCCGAGCGTGACGTGCAGCGTCGCCGGAAGTTCCATCGCCGCCGCCGTGGCGAAAATGCTGCCCGCGCGATACTTGAGCCGCGCCCGGTTGATCTCCCGCCCGAGCGCAAGGCCAAAGCCAATCCCGTCGCGCGCGGCGATGCGCGCGGCGTCGTTGACGAACGCCCCCGTCTCCTCGACCATCCCGAATTGCCCGTGAACGAGTTCGGCGGCGACATCCTCGGACGTCCGTCCGGCGAAGGCAAGCTCGAAATCATGGATCGCGGCGGCGCCGTTGGCGGCGATCGCCGTAATCGTACCCGCGCGCATCATCGCGACGATCAGCGGCGCCAAACCGACTTTCAGCGGATGCGCCCCCATCATCAGCAGAAACGGACGGCGGGCGCGGCGCGCGCGCGCGATCGCCCGCGCCAGAACAAGCAGGTCGCGGGCGGCCAGCATCTCCGGCAATGAGGCGAAGAAATCGCGCATCGAGGCGCCGGCCTTGAGCGGAACGGCAAAGTCAGATTTACTAACCGATCGGTTAAGCGCGCTCAGTTTGCGCGTGCGAGCGCGCGCAGGATCGATGTAAGGCGGTTTCATGATGCGCGAACGAGGCGGCTCGGCCGTCCGCTCCGCCGCCCGACAAGCTAGCGAAAGGCGCCGCCGGTCGCCATACAGCGAACCACGGCGGGCGCCTGCGGGTGAAACGATCGCGACTCGCATTGCGTCTATTGAAGTAAGCATCCACGCGATTAGAATTGTCACAATCGGCTAATGAGTGATTTTAGGGCTGGGGGGCAAACCAGAAAAGGCGAGGAAGGACGGTTTATGAAGATCAAAACGGCCGCGGTTGCGGCTCTGGCCATCGCGCTCATCGGCGGCGGAATGGCCTATGCGCAGGCGCCGAATCCACAGGCGCAGGCTGAATTCGAGCACTGGATCAACACGCATCCCATGCTCGAGAGGAACCCAGGATTGGTGCACGATCCGCAGTACTTGGCGTCGCATCCGAATTTCGCCAACTTTCTGAAGGCGCATCCGTACGTTAATCGTGAGGCGCTGCAGAACTACGGCGCGTGGGGCCCGGACCATCAGTGGCACAACCGCAACTGGTGGATGCAGAACAATCCAAATTGGGTGCAGCGTAACCGCCCGATTTGGGAGCAACCGGCGTCGGCGTTTGGCAATCCCTACGGCAACAACGACGGCGACTGGGACGACCAGCATCATTGGCATAGACGCGAATGGTGGATCCACCATCGCCGCGAGTGGGCGGAGCGGCATCATCCAGGATGGTTCCAGGGCGGACCTGGCGGACCCGGCGGACCGCATGGGCCCGGATGGGGTCGCGGACCGGGTGAAGGACCACGCGGCAACGCGTGGGGTTACGGGCATGGTCACGGCCCTGACCACGATCACGACAATCATTAACGGCTAGCTGATTAAAACTCGGGAGGCCGGGCGGAAAATCCGTCCGGCCTCTTGCGTTTATCGCTGCGCGCTATCGGATGCGATAGTTTGACAGGGCGCGAGAGCGACCCTAAGCTTTGGGCTGGGCGGGCGTAATTCAGTGGTAGAATGCCAGCTTCCCAAGCTGGACGTCACGGGTTCGAACCCCGTCGCCCGCTCCATGGACTTTTACCGACAGCAGCGAAAGCTGCTTTGTCTTTTTTTTGGCGCTGATCTTGCTGCAACTGCAACCCGGCCATGCCCTATCTCGCCGAATTAGCGGAACAAAGGACGAAATCTTCGCCTTCGGCTACAAAGGTCTTAATCCGCTTCGGTCTGATTTATCGCTTTATGCAAGTTCGAATTGAATAAATGTCGGCTTACGATCCGGGCGTCGGCTTGATTAAAATTAAGCTGGCGTCATTCGATTGAACATCACAAAGCGAGCGAGGCGCGCGTGGCGATCGTAAACGAAATTAAATTAAAGATTATCGAGAAAGACACCCGCCATACGGACGCGGAATGTACCTACTCAGTTATTCAATCGCCGGATGGAAGCAAATTCCTTCAGCTTGATACTTATGGATCGAAATCTCGTAAAATGCCGGGAAAAGTTAGCCAGTCGATTCGTTTTTCTCCACGAGGGTTGGCACAATTAAAACAGATCTTGGATCAATACTTTTAGATACGATCACCTTCATAATTTGCATACGTTCTGATAGGTCAGGTCGCCTATGCGAAACCCATCCCGTCCGGTTAGGCCCGTCGTCGGCAAACGCGAGTTTAATCAATTTTCTGATCTCATTTTCAGGCGCGACGAGTTCGCGTGTCGCGTTTGTGGCGCGCCTGATGGAGCTCCGAGCGCCTTCAATTTGGCGCGGCCAGTGCGGTTGAAGTTAGGTTACATAGCGCAACGATCGCAAGCGGCGATGAACAGTATTGATAATCTACGGACGGAATGCACGGACTGTTTTGAAGGCCTACGCTTCGTTCCTTTGCCCAAAGACATTGGCTTTGCCAACCTGGTCTCGATCATTCAGACTGTGACATCCGCCGACCAGCGGTGGATACTTGACGAGCTGCGGGGAAAATTTTCCGACGCAAGGTGAATCGCGGCAGCCGGGACGTCTTCACCACAGCGAAGCGTTCTGAGGCGATGTAGCTAATCCGGGCCGAGGACACCACGCCCGAACTAGTCACGCGCCGCGCGGCCTTGCGAGGAAATCATCGCGCCCCTATGCTTAAGGGCAATTTGGTGGGAGCGGCCTGATGTTTCTAAAGAATTGCTGGTATGTCGCCGCGCTGGCGTCCGAAGTCGGACGCAAACCGCTCGGCCGGATTTTCCTAAACGAGCCCGTCGTGATGTTCCGCACGGAGGCGGGCGCGCCGGTCGCGCTGGAAGACCGCTGCAGCCATCGCAACTACCCTCTGCACAAGGGCCGGCTGGCGGGCGATGCGATCGAATGCGGCTACCACGGCTTGACCTTCGATTGCGCCGGGAATTGCGTGAAGGTCCCCGGCCAGGCCCAGATTCCCGAACGCGGGCGGATTCGGAAATATCCGCTGCTCGAGCGCTGGGGATGGATTTGGATCTGGATGGGCGATCCGGCGCTGGCGGCCGATTCGGCGCCGGTGGATTTTCACTGGCTCGACGATCCCGCGTGGGGCGCGAAGAGCGAATATCTTTATATCAAGTCCGACTACCGGCTGATTATCGACAACCTGCTCGACCTGAGCCATCTAACGTTCGTCCATCCGGGAACGATCGGCTCCGCGGCCAACGTCGAAAAGGCGCAGATTCGCAACGACTTGAAGGACGACAGCGTGACCGTCACGCGCTGGCTGATCGATATCGCGCCGCCGCCGACCTACGCGCGGGCGGGCTTCAAGGGCAATATCGATCGCTGGCAGATTATGCGCTTCGAGCCGCCCGCGTTCGTGAACCTGTATGCGGGAGCGACCGATACGGGAACGGGAGCGCCCGAGGGGCGGCGGCAGGGCGGAATCGGGCTGCGCAATCTCGACGCGATCACGCCCGAGACCGAATCGACCTCGCACTACTTCTGGGCAATCGCACAAGACCGAGCGCCGCGCGACGCCGCCGCGACCGAGGCGATGTTCCAGGAGATCCATCGCACCTTCGTTGAGGACTGGGAGGTGCTGGAGACGCAGCAGCGCTGGAACGAACTGAACGCGGGCGCGCCGACAATCAATATCAACAGCGACGCCGCGCCGATCCACGCGCGCCGCATCCTGGACCGACTGATCGGCGAGGAAGCAGGCCGCGTGCAGCGGCGCAAAGCGTCGTAAGCGCGGGCGCGCCACCCGCGAAGTCAGCGGCCGGCCGCGCCCATTTGTCCTATGACTCTGCCAGGAGATAGAAGGCGAACCGGAATTCGGGATCAATCCTCAGTAGTAGGATGCATGACGCTTCCTAACACTATTCCGTGGCCGTCACGCTTCTGCATGTCAGCCGCTCCAGGATTGTGGCTGTTCCCTGACGCACCGAGGATTGGAAGGCCTAGCCAAGTGAGAACATGAGAAAGGAGAGGCAAGGAAAAATGGCGGCGCGAAAAGAGCTCCTTCAGCAGCAGGAACTCATCGGCTCGTTGCAGCCTGCGCTTCATGTGCCGCAAAACTGGAATTACGAGGTGGATGGCCCGCTCTTCAAGGCGTACATGCACACGCCTCACGACGTCGGCGGCCAGTTCGACGCTCCCGCCCTCTACGAAGAGAAGGAAGAGGAACAATGGGAACTCAACACCTATGTGACGTGCGAGGTTCTCGGCTGGCGGGGCATATGGAACTCCGAGGAAAGACGCCGCCGGGCAGATAACGATCTGGGGTATGCGCTCTATCTTGGCCTCCCGTACTACGGACGCTGGATTCTGGCCGCGGCGCGAATGCTGGTCGACAAGAACCATATTTCGCTGACCGAATTGATCGAGAAGATTGCGGAGGTGAAAGCTCGCTATGCCAAGAAGTAAGCCGCCCGAAAAATCTCAGCCCAGCGCCGGCAAGGCTCGTTTCAAGGTCGGCGACCGCGTGCGTGTCAGAGATCTGCCGAATCTGTTCTATAGCCGCACCCAGATGTACGTACGCGGGATTGTGGGCACGATCGCAGCATGCACATACCAGGACGTCATCCCCGAGGACGAAGCGTTCAACCGGGATGGCCGGCTCGAGCAGTATTATATCGTTCGGTTCCGGCAGAAGGATCTCTGGCCCGAGTACCCATTCGACAACGACACCCTACAGACCGAATCCCCAGAACGCTGGCTTGAGCCGGTCGACGGCTGATCGGGTTCGAAAGGAAGGCAACAGACATGAGCCATGCACACACGCCGGGAAACGGCGGAGCCGATCATCCCGCGGCGCCGATGGTGGAGGAAATAACCGATTTCGAGGTTCTCGAGATTGCGGTGCGGGAACTCGCTATCGAGCACGGTCTTTTTACCGCTGAGGATCATCGCAGGTTCACCGAATGGGCCGAGTCGATCGGGCCGGCCGCGGGCTCTCGATTGGTCGCCAAGGCCTGGACCGACCCCGCTTTCAAAGCTCGGCTCCTGGAGGACGCGGTTAAAGCGTGCAAGGAGATCGGTATCGATTGGGCGGAACCCACCGGGTTCGGCACTCCAAGTGACTACATGAACCTGCGCGTACTCGAAGATACGCCGACGCTGCATCACGTAATCGTTTGCACGCTCTGCTCGTGCTATCCGCGCCCGCTGCTCGGCATGTCGCCCGAATGGTACCGTACAACTAACTATCGCCGCAGGCTGGTGCGCTGGCCGCGCCAGGTCCTGGCAGAGTTCGGTTTGATACTTCCCCCCGAGGTTGAGGTGCGCGTCGAGGACTCCAACCAGAAATGCCGCTTCATGGTCCTTCCCGTCCGGCCCGAAGGCACCGAGAATTGGACGGAGGAGCAACTGGCGGAGATCGTTACGCGCGACTGCATGATTGGCGTCGCCCTGCCGCGGCCCGGCAGAACGGCCGACGTCCATCCGATGCACAAGGCGCGCCGGCCAGTAAAGGGTCAGGCGCATTCCGGCGAGGCTGCTCATGAGTCCAAGAAATAAGGTTGCCCGCGGCCGCTTCGCGCTGCTCGAGGCGCTGAAGAACCGGGACAAGACGTGGAATGCCCTTGCGCCGCGCTACGGCGTTAGCAATCCGAATCCCCCTTGGAAATCCAGCCTCATCGCGATGTGCGATTGCCTGGACGCTGGCGGAGCGCTTCCTGTACTCGACCGTCGTCATGCCGAGGATGAGCTTGCAGACTCGGTTTATAGCGACATTCCCGAGCCGGAGCGCCAGCTGCTCGCGCTTGCTCATACCATGCTCAGCCGCGGCCTGATAACGGAAAGTGACCTGGCCAACCGCATGCGTGCTGTGAGAGCGCGACTTGAAGCGGTTTAGGACATCTTCAGCTCGGGCGTGAAGCCGCTGCGTTTGTGGCAAATGCCGAAGCCGCGATGTGTCGCAGTTGCGCGATTTCGCGGCGATTCGTCGAAGCGCCAAACCGAGACTGTGAGTCGGACCGACCCACAATCATGATGATCCTGCCGAAGAAAACAAGGTTCGCGGCGGCGGCTCAAAGCGTCATAGCCGCAGGCTCCCGCCGCCCGCCGGAGTCAGCGAACTCTGGCGGGCTCGCGCTCGCTTGCGACCAGTTCCAGCCCTTCGAGGAAGGCGGTCCATCCGCCGCGAAGCCGATCTTCGAACTCCGCAAGCGCGGCTTCGTGCACCAGCGTCAGTTCGCATCCGCCGGCCACGGGCGCGATTTCGATCGTCACGCGATTGAAATCCGACCAGACCTGCGGAACCTGCAGCGTGAAGACGAGCCGGCGCGGGCGATCGATTTCGAGATACTTGCCGACGTGATCGTAATCCACGCCGTCGCGCCGCGCGACGAATAAGTACGAACCGCCGACCCGCGCGTCGATTTCGGCGCGAATCACGGTCTGGCCGGGGCGGGTGAAAAGAAACCGCCGCGCGCGCTCGGGATCGAGCCAGGCGTCGAAGACCCGTTCGGGCGAAGCGTTGAACCGGCGGCTCACTCTGACCGTCGCGGTTTTAGCCGATTGCATCGAAGTTTCCTCCTGCGGCAGGGTTACGATTCATCGCGAATCCTCGCGGTCGAGCAGATCCTGAAGCGCGTCGAGCTGGCGGTTCCAGAACCGCTCGTAACGCCGTATCCATTCCTCCGCCGCGCGCATCGGCGCGGCGTTGAGCCGCACGATCTGGAAGCTGCCGCGTTTTTCGCGGCGGATCAGATCGGCGCGCTCGAGAACCTTGAGATGCTTCGAGACGGCGGCGAGCGACACGCGGTAGGGCCGGGCGATTTCGCCCACGGTTTTCGGGCGCTCGGCGACGCCGCGCAGAATCGAGCGGCGGGTCGCGTCGGCAAGCGCGTGAAAAACCGCATCCAGCCGCGCCGGGGGCGTTTTCCGCCGCGCCGCAGATTTAACCATACGGTTGAATGCTAGCCGGGCGCGCGGGCGCTGTCAACCAATCGGTTAAATCCGGCGCGGACGGAAAGGCGGCGGGCCGGTCAGGACGACGCGGCGGGCGCGCGGCCCTGCAATTCGAGCAGGCGGTCCGAAATCCTCTGCGCCCAGTAGTCGATCGCGGCCTCGGCGTCGCCCCATTTCCAGGTCGCCGCGGAGCTGAGCGAAACGCCGCCGGCGCGCTGATCGACGGCGCCCGCCAGCAGCTGGCCGGAGACCGAGTCGGTCGCCTTCATCTCAGCCTGGGCCGAACCGACAAAGGCGTAACTGCCGGTCGCGAGCGATTGAGCGGCGTTGAGTATCCGCAATTGCGGAACCACCACCGAAACCGAGCGCAGGCCGGGAGTCGCGGAGGCGGCGTTGACCAGCGCGACCTGCAAGCGCATCACACCCGGGCCGGGCTGGTTCACGAGCGTGAAGTTCTTTGAAAGGTCCTCGGCAAGCTTGTTGTAGGCGTAGGTGGTAAGCGTTTGCTGGTCGGAGAGCGAAACGCCGCTGTTGGCGCCGTCCCAGAACTGAACCGGATCGATCATGATTTTCGTGTACCGCTTCCAATCGGCGTTGCGATTGACGTACACCAACGCCGCCTTGCCCTGCCCGCCCGGCTGCAGCAGCGAAGCCGATGGTCCGAAAAATGCCGCGACGGCGGGCGCCTGACCGGTCTGGACCTGCTCGACGACCGCGGACGAGTTCTCAACCGTTCGAGAACATCCGCCGATCTGCACGGCCATCGCCAGGAGCATAGCGGAAAACACTATTGCGCGGGCTTCAAGGCCAGCGATGCGCGCCAATTTCATTGGATCGTTATCCTTTTCACCGGCGATCGATCAGTGCCGCCTATGGCGCGGCAATCGACGCCAAGTGTTGCAAAGACTAGCCTTCGCGCATCGAGGATGCACGAAAATGGATGACCACAGCGGATCGCGAAAGTTTCGCGCTCCGGCAGGCCTATTCGATCGAATCGTCGCCGTTGTCGCGGGACGGAGGAGTCGCTGGAGCGGCGGGAGTCGGCGGATTGGGCGCAAGCGTCGGAGTCGGCGAAGGCGGCGGCTCCTTGTAGGCGCCGAGATCTTGAATGATCTGGTCGGCGTGAATCGCCGGATCGACGTTGGGATAAACCTTCAAGATTCGTCCGTCGGCGCCGATAACGTAGGTCACGCGTTTGTCGAGGCCGAGAATCGGGATGCCGTTGTCGGCGCCGTAGGCTTTCGCGATGCTTTTGCCGGGATCGAGCAGCAGCGGAAACGGCAGCTTGTATTTCTGCTGGAAGGCGCGATGCGAGCTTTCCGAATCGACGCTGCATCCGAGCACCACGATGCCCCAGCGGGCGAGCTTGGCGTAGCCGTCGCGAAAGGCGCACGCCTCCTTGGTGCATCCGGGAGTGTTGTCTTTCGGGTAGAAATAGAGGACGACTTTGTGGCCCAGAAAATCGCTCAGGCGGATCGACACGGTCTGGCCGTTTTCGACCGCCTGCGTCGAGAATGGCGGCGCGACGTCGCCGGCCTTGAGCAGTTCGGCGCGCGCCGAACCGAAGCCGAACAATGTCCAGAGCAGTCCCATCGTGATCGCGAAAGCCGCAACGCGCCGCGGTTTCATCGCGAAATTATACGGCCGCGCCGTCACGCGCCGCTAGATCGCATATAACCAATCGCGGTAGCGGGGGTCGCGGCCGCGCAAAGCGGCGTTAAACACCTCTATCACTTTGCGCGTGATCGGGCCGGGCTTGCCCTCGCCGATGCGCCGATCGTCAAGCTCGCGCACGGGAGTAACCTCGGCCGCCGTGCCGGTCATAAAAGCCTCGTCGGCGATATAGACGAGGTCGCGCGGAAAGGGCTGCTCCTTCACCGCGACGCCCTGGTCATGCAGGATGCGGATCACCGAATCGCGCGTGATGCCCGCCAGGCACGACATCAGGGGCGGCGTATAGACCACGCCGTCGCGCGCGATAAAGAAGTTCTCGCCGCTGCCTTCGGCGACGTAGCCGTGAACGTCGAGCAAGAGCGCTTCGTCATAGCCGTTTTTGCGCGCCTCGTAGCCGGCCAGCGCGGAATTGACGTAATTCGCCGAGGTTTTGGCCATCGGCATCATCGAATTGTGATGGAACCGGACGAACGACGCGGTTTTGAGCCGCACGCCCTGGCTTTGACCGTCCGCGCCCAGATAGGCGCCCCACGGCCACGCCGCGATCGCAACGCGCACCTTGTTGTTGCGCGCGACGACGCCCATCTCGCCGTCGCCGTAAAAAGCGATCGGCCGCAGATAGCATTCGTCGAACTTGTTGACCCGCACCACGTCGGCGCAGGCTTTGACCAATTCCTCCCGGCTGAAAGGGATGGTCATCTCCAGAATATGGGCGGAATCGAGCAGGCGGCGAATATGCTCGTTGGCGCGGAAGATCGCGGAAGCGCCTTTGTCGCCCTTGTAACAACGCATCCCCTCGAACACGGCGAGGCCGTAGTGGAGGCTATGGGTCAGGACGTGGACGTTGGCCTGGTCGTACGGGACCATCGCGCCATCCATCCAGATCTTATCCGAGCGCACGTTGTTAGCGGCCAAAGCTGAAATCTCCCAGGAAGAGTAGGGCGCGGCGCGCATCACCGGCGATTATGCGGAGCGCCACGATGAAATTAGTCGATGTAATCCGAACGGACAAGCTGAAGTGACGCGTCTGGTTCCGGTGCGATGCGGCTATTCGTCGCGATCACCGCTGAAATCGCGGCCGTGTACGGCGGATTCGCCGCCGTCTCCGGAATTTTGCCGCGGCGCATCCGCGGCGGCGTCCGAGACTGCGGTCACGGAGGCGTGCGCGTCGTTCGGCGTCGCCGCCACGCCGTTCGTGAGGGCGGGTTTGCGCCGATGGCGTCGGCCGCCGCGGCGGCGGCGCCGTCTGCCGGATGGCGCCAACGAACGGCCGCCATCGTCGTTGCCGTTCGCAGCCGCTTCGGCGCGCCGGCGCGGAAAGCGCTCGGGCGGCGCGGTCAAAAACCGGTCGTAGGTTACGACGTCGAACCGATAGGTGGGCGCGATCCATTCGAGCAGCTGGCGCGCTTCCGGATAGTACGGCCGGCGCGGCAGCCGCCGCGCGATCCGCGTCATCGCCATCATATGGCCGACCGCTTCGAGCAGCAGACGCATCTGGTCGGTGTCCGAGCGCGAAAAGCCGCGCTGGCGCAAATCCGCAATCAGTTCCGCCCGCGCCGCAGGTTCGCTCCGCCCGCGAAATAGATCCGCATACAACGCCGCCAGCGCCATCGCGCGCGACGGCGCCAGCCCTTCCGCGATCGCGCGGCCCATCGCGGCCAGATTGCGCGCGGTCGCGATCGCTTCGAAGCCGTCTTCCCGGGCGTGCGGCGCGAGTTCGCCGACCTGCGCTGACGGCTCGGTCGCCGCGGCGGCGGGCGGGTTGCGAAGATGGTCGGAAATGGCCGGCAGGAGTACGGCGAGCAGGCCGAGCCGCTGCATCAGATGCAACGCGCGGGCGGCGTCGGCCAGCATCAGCGTGCGGAAGGTTTCTTCGACCAATCGCGGCACGGACGCCTTCGCCAAATCCCCGCAATGGCGTTCGATCGCCGCGCGCGTCGCCGGTTCGATCTCGAAATTCAGCTTGGCCGCGAACCGCACCGCGCGAAGCATCCGCACCGGATCCTCGCGCATCCTCAGGTCGGGATCGCCAATGGATCGAATCAACCTCGCTTCCAGGTCGGGCGTCCCCCCAACGTAATCGATCACCTCGAATGTGCGGGGATCGTAGAACAACGCATTGACCGTGAAATCACGACGGAACGCGTCCTCTTCGGGCGTGCCGAAGGTGTTGTCCTGACGGATCATCGGATCGCCGCTTTCCGAAACTTCCTCGCTGCGCCGGCGGAACGTGGCGACTTCGATATTTTGCGGGCCGAAATAAACGTGCACGAGGCGGAAGCGCCGGCCGATCAAGCGGGAATTGCGGAACAATTCGCGCACCTGATTGGGATGGGCCGAAGTGGCGACGTCGAAATCCTTCGGCCGCCGCCGCATCATCAGATCGCGGACTCCGCCGCCAACCAGATAGGCGGTAAAATCGGCGCTGATCAGGCGATAGAGCACCTTGAGAACGTTCGGGTCGATGTCGCGGCGCGAAATCGGATGCGCCGAGCGTTCGAGGATGACCGGGTCCACTGAGCTTTGATCCACGCGCTTGCGCGCCGCTCCGGAATTAATTTCCATCCCGGCGCGAGTCGCCAACAATTGAGGGAACTTAGCACGTTATAGTGAAATCTTCACTGCGTCGCCCGCCACGAAGTTTCATTTGTCGCCTTAAGCCGCAACCGCATCGCGCGCCGTCCCCGAATCTCGTACACTAAACGATCATGCCGAGGACCCAGCGCCGCACGATCCAGATTGTCAGCCATGGCCCGTCATGTCTCGACGGCGTGGTCGCCGCGGCGGCGATAGAACGTTATTACAAAGATCAGCGCGTGGTTGCATTCCTTGCGGCTAACGGCGACAGCGACCGCGTAATCCAATCACTCCGGCCGCGCGAACGCGGGGAACTGGATGAATACTGGATTACCGACCTGTCCTGGACCGCGACCGCGACCGCCGCGCATTTGACCAATCTGATCCGCGCTGGCGCACGTGCTTACTGGGTTGATCACCATCGCACTGCCGTGGCCCGCGCCGACGCTCCGGAATTCGACGTTCCATTCAGCGGCCGGCTGCTGTCCGAAGAATTCTCCGCCGCCCGCCTGACCTTCAATTTCCTGAAACAACTTGCGGAAGAAAGGCGCGAAACCGAAAAACTGGCCGATTTCGAACGTTTTTTCCCTTTCGCCGCCATCGCCGACGACCACGACCGCTGGATCCATCAGATTCCCGAATCCGCCGATTGGGCGCTTGCCGTGCAAACGCTCGGCGGAATGGAGTCGTATCGCGAAATCGTCCGGCTCGAAGAGCCGGTGATGAGCCGCAAGCTCAGGCTTGCGCTTGAGGCCGGCCGTAAAGCGATGGATAAAAGCTTAGAAATCGCGCAGGCCACGATGGTCGAACGGCCGCTCGGCAACGGCCTGCGCATCCGCTCCGCCTGCTGCATGGGCTACAGCAGCGAGGTCGCGGCAAAACTCTACGAGGGGCAGACGCGGACGATAATCGCGCTTTTCGATCTGCGCAGCCTTGGGGTCAGCCTGCGGCGCAGCGCCGATTGCGAGGTCGATCTCTCCCGGCTCGCGCGCAAGTTCGGCGGCGGCGGCCATGCGGCCGCGGCCGGCTTCGCGGTCGATGAGGCCAAGCGGGCGCCAGCGGAATTGCTGGCCGATCTGCTAGGCGCGCGGCTCGAAAGCGGAGAGTGATCGCGTTCCGCGCCGGCGGAAACTTCCCTTGCTAAGACGCCGATCGGCTTGTAGATTCGCGCCGTGGAGGCCGGGCTCGAGCAAATTCTTAATCTGCTGCTCGAAAGCGAGCGCGCCGGAGTCGTCGCGCTCGACCAATTGATTGGCGCGGTCGAAAACGACGACCTGCGCCGCCTGCTCGCTATCTCGCGCGAGGACGAGGCCGCTACCGCATCGGCGCTCGAACAGCTTATTCGCGCCAACGGCGGCCAACCGTCAGACAAAATCGGTCCCTTCGCCGCGAAAGTCGCCGCGGCCGGCGCTCTCGCCGACCAGCTCAGGCTGCTGATTCGCGGCGAAGAATGGGTCGCGCGCAAGGTCGAAGAAGCGCTCGCGATCGCGCCGCCGGAGGGCCCGATCGCCGACCAATTGCGAAAAATGGCAAATCGGCATCGGTTCGAGGTCGAATGGGGCCGCGCCGAACTGATTCGGATCATGAACACGCTCTGAAGACGCCGCGCGGCCGGCCGAACTTCGCCGTGCGGCGGGAGACGGATTCGCGATGGACTTAGGTTTCACCCCCGAACAGGAAGAATTTCGCGCGCGCGTAAGGAAATTCCTGCGCGACAATCTGCCCGCCGGATGGGGCGAGCCGGGTTTTCGGCCGCATGGCGTCAACACGCTCGAATTCCTCAAGGACTGGCAGCGCCGGCTCTACGAGGGCGGCTTTCTCGGGATGGCATGGCCGAAGGAATACGGCGGCCAGGGCGCCTCGCAGATCGAGATGGCGATTTTCAATGAAGAGATCGCGCGGATGCGCGCGCCCGCGCCGCTCAACGTGCTGGGTCTCGCGATGGCCGGTCCGACGATCATCACTTACGGCACCGAAGAGCAAAAAAAACGCTATCTGCCCAAAATTTTGAGCTGCGAAGAAATCTGGTGCCAGGGATTTTCCGAGCCGAACGCCGGTTCCGACGTCGCCTCCCTGCGCACGCGCGCCGAACTCCGCGGCGACGAGTTTATCGTCAACGGCCAGAAAGTCTGGACCACGCTCGGCCATGTCGCCGACTGGTGCATGCTGCTGGTGCGCACCGATCCCGACGCGCCGAAGCATCGCGGGCTTAGCTATCTGCTCGTCGATATGAAAAGTCCCGGCATCACGGTCAAGCCGCTGCGCCAGATGACCGGCGAGGCCGAATTCAACGAGATGTTCTTCGAAGACGTGCATGTGCCGCGCGCCAATCTGCTGGGCGGACTCAACGACGGATGGCGGGTCGCGACCACCACCTTGATGAACGAGCGCGGGACGGCGGCGCTGGCGGGCGTGATGCGCTACCGGATCATTTTCGACGAAATCGTCGATCTTGCGCGCGCCACGCTTCGCAATGGCGCGCCCGCCACCAAAGATCCGCTGATCCGCCAGCAACTCGCGCAATTCTTCGCCGAACTGGAGATGATGCGGTTCACCGCCTATCGTACCTTCTCGAAAATCCTCAAGGGCGGCGATCCCGGTCCGGTCGGATCGATCTCAAAACTCGCATGGTCCGAACTGAACCAGCGGATGCAGGAATTCGCGATGGCGCTGGAGGGGCCGGCGAGCCAGTTGATGCGCGGATCGCCGCATGCGATTCAGAGCGGCCGATGGCAGCATCATTTTCTGCGCTCGCGGGCGAACACGATCGAAGGCGGCACGTCGGAGATTCAGCGCAATATCATCGCCGAACGCGTCCTCGGCCTGCCCAAATCGCGCTAGGCCGACAGCCCGAGAGCGAAAGGAGGATTTTACGATGCCGGTTTTCGAGCGTGGCGAAATTTCGCTCTATTACGAAGAATTCGGAGCGGGCTATCCGATCCTGCTGTTCGCGCCGGGCGGGATGCGCTCGAGCATCGAGTTCTGGCACAAAAGCCCGTTCGATCCGACGGTGGAATTCGCCAACGATTTTCGCGTGATCGCGATGGACCAGCGGAACGCAGGCCGCTCGCACGCGCCGGTAAGCGCGGACGACGGTTGGGAGACCTACGCCGCCGATCATCTCGCGCTGCTCGATCACCTGAAAATCGACCGCTGCCATCTGATGGGCGGATGCATCGGCTCGTCGTATTGCCTTGGCGTAATCAAGGCGGCGCCCAAGCGGGTGAGCGCGGCGGTGCTGCAAAACCCGATCGGATTGCACGAAAATCGCGCGGCCTTTTACGAGATGTTCGACGGCTGGGCGAAAGAGTTGCGGCGCGCGCGGCCGAATCTCGCCGAGACCGCGTTTGCGAGCTTTCGCGAGCGGATGTATGGCGGCGATTTCGTCTTTTCCGTTGACCGCGAGTTCGTGCGCAACTGCGCAACGCCTCTCCTGGTGCTGGCGGGCGACGATCTTTATCATCCGGCGCCGATTTCGCGTGAAATTGGCGCGCTCGCGCCTCACGTCGAAACGATCGAACGATGGAAAACGCCGGACGTGGTCGCCGCCGCCGTCGCCCGCACCCGCGCGTTTCTTATCGCGCATCGGGGATGACCGATCGGCGCGGCGCATGCTCACGCCGATCGAAACGCCGCCGCCGCAGTGCGCGCTCAACCGCCCGGCGAATTATTGCGGTGGACAATATCGCGGCTCGATCGTGCGGTACGGTAAACCGGGTTGATGCGTTCCGATAATTCCGTGCGGGCGGAGATGACCGTCCGGTGATGCGGCGAGAATTCGCAGGCGGGATCGGCGGCCGCGGCGTCGCCGGCCAGGGCAAATGCCTGACAGCGGCATCCGCCGAAATCCCGTTCGCGTTCGGGACAGGTACGGCACGGCTCTTTCATCCAATCGTAGCCGCGAAAGGCGTTGAAGACGGAAGAATCGCGCCAGATTTCGCCGAGCGTGGCCGTGCGCACATTCGGAAATTCCAATCCTGCAATCGACGCTGCCGCCTGACAAGGCATCGCGTAGCCCGCTGGATCGATCACGATCGTGCCGCGGCCCCATCCGCCCATGCATGGCTTGGGCCGCCCGGCCAGATAGTCGTTGCGGACGAAGACCACCTGCATCAAGCCGCGCATCCGCTCGGCGGCGCCGCGCGCGATCGCCTCGGCGCGATCGTTCTGCTCCGGGGTCGGCATCAGATGCGCCCGGTTGAGCAGCGCCCATCCATGGAATTGCACGCTCGCCAGTTCGACGCGGCGTGCGCCAAGTTCAGCGGCCAGATCGATCATCGCGCCGACCCGATCGAGATTCAGCCGATGGACGACGAAGTTAAGCGTCAGCGGGATTTTCATCCGCGCAATCATCCGCGCCACGGCGAGTTTGCGCCGATGCACCCCTGCTCCGGCGACATAATCCGCGCCGGCTTCGTCGCCGTCTTGCAGGCTTAACTGCACATGGTCGAGTCCGGCGGCGCGGAACGCGTCAAGCCGCGCTTCGGTCAGACCCACGCCACTGGTGATTAGATTGATGTAGAGATCGCAGGCGCGGGCCGCTGCGGTCAGTTCGGTCAGATCGTCGCGGAGCAGCGGCTCGCCGCCGGTCAGATGGAGTTGCAAAACGCCGAGCGCGGCCGCTTGCGCGAAGATGCGCGACCAGTCGCCGGTGGACAATTCGGCGCGGCGTTTCGCGAAATCGAGCGGATTGGAGCAATAGAGGCAGCCAAGCGGACATCGGTAGGTCAGCTCAGCGACCAGCGAACGCGGCGGGCTGGTGTTCACTCGACGAGCCGCCGTTCACGCATCGCGCCGAGAAATTCCGCCGTTTCGCGTGCGATTGCGCCTGTTGTTCCATAGCGGCCGGTGAGTTCGCCCACGATCTCGGCCAGGGAGCGCCGTCCGTCGCACAGGCGGACGATCGCCGCCGCCGTTTCGTTCAATTCCAGCGCGGCTTCAGGAAAGAGCAACCGTTCGCGGCCGTCCGCCGGATCGACGCGCAAACGCACGCCGGCCGCGAGCCGCGGACGCCATCCGCCGTCGGGAGCATCGGAATTCATTCTGCGGCGGGCCATAGGGGCGGCGCCCATCCTGGCTCGACATAGGCGAAATGAATCGCGTCGAGCAGGCTCCAGAGAATATGGCATTTCGCGATCAGCGCTTCGACCGCGCGATCCTGCATCGCGCGCGTAGTGCAATTGCGGACGACGAAATCGAGTCCGAAGGCGGCGTCGCGCGGCGCTTCGGAAAGACGGCCGCGGAAATAATCGAGTCCTGTGCGATCGAGCCACGGATAAAGCTGCTCCAGCGCCGCGACCCGGTTCGCCATCAACTCCGGCGCGAAGAGTTCGGTCAGCGACGACGCGACCGCTTCGACCAGCGGACGGCTCGCGACCAGCTCGACGTACGCATCGACGGCGTAACGCGCGGCGGGCAGCACGCGCTTGAGGCTCCGAACCTCGTCGGGATCGAGGCCGGCGGCCTGCGCGAGGCGCAGCCATTTGCGCATTCCACCTTCGCGCGACTCGTCGCCATCATGGTCGGCGATGCGGCCGATCCACGCGCGGCGAAACTCGGGATCGTCCGCTTTGGACAGGATAATCGCGTCTTTCCTGGGTATTCGCCATTGATAGTAGAAGCGGTTTTCAATCCACGCCTGAAGCTGGCGGCGGGTGAGCTTCCCCTGATGCATCAGCAGGTGGAACGGATGGCGATCGTGATATGCAACCGCGCCGACCGCGCGCAGCCGCGCGACAAATTGCTCGGGCGAATCGGGCGGCGCTTGCGTGGCCGTGAGGTTCATCGGACTAAAGTTCCAGCGTCATTCCGTCGGCGGCGACTTCCCATCCGGCTTCGGCAAGTTGGCGGCGTTCCTCAGAGTCCTCGTCGAGAATCGGGTTGGTGTTGTTTATATGGGTGTAAATCTTCCGAATCCCGTCCAGTTCGCGCATCGCGGCAAGACTGCCGTGCGGACCGCCGATCGGCAGATGGCCCATCGCGGTCGCCGTGGCCGTTCCCGCTCCGCGGCGCGCCATCTCGTCGTCCCACCAGAAACTTCCGTCGAGCAGGATACATGACGAATGACGGGCGGCGGCGAGCAGCGCCTCGTCGATCCGGCGAAGGCAGGGCGCGTAAAGCAACGCGGCGGCGCTGTCGGCCGACCGGATTCGCAGTGCGATCGCGGCTCCCGACGGTTCTGGCCCGTCGCCGCCGACATAGCGCGGAATTTTGGCCGCGACGGCGGTCGCACTGGCGCGCAGACCAGTATCCTCGCCACTGGCGGTGCGAATTTCGACCTCGGTAACGCCGCCGGCGCCGCCAACCGGCAAGTCGCGCCATTCGAGCCGTCCGGGCCGGCAAATCGCGGCAAAGGCCGCATTCATGCCGAAAATCCAATCGCGAACCGCAGCCGTCGAATAGATCGCGAGCGGTCCCGTCTCGCGAATCGCGAGCAATCCGGCGCAATGATCCAATTCGCCATCGGTCAAGATTATCGCGTCCAGCACTCCGGTTCGTGAACCGGCTGGCGCCAAATCGGTCGCGGAGAGCGTGCGGAGATGAGCGGGGAGATCGGGACTCGCGTTGATCAGGCGCCAGCGGCGGCCGTCGGCGCTGATCGCGAGCGAACATTGCGTGCGCGGAATCGCCCGAATTTCGCCGCGCCGCATCCGGACGCAATTTTCGCATTGGCAATTCCATTGCGGAAATCCGCCGCCGGCGGCCGAGCCGAGTATCCGGACGCGCATCGCGGGCGCTTAGCGCAATGGGCGCGAATCCACTGGCGGCGGCGGGTCGTGCTCCGCCGCTTCCGCTTTGCGCAAGCTGCCGAATGCGCGCATGTCGTCGAGCAGAAAGCTGTAGCAACTAATTTCGGCGTCCATGCGCAGTTCGACGAATTCCGGCTTGCGCCACTCGCTCATGAAACGAACCTCCATTCTGCCGCTTCCGGCTCCGGCCGAAACGGCGGCGTCATGGAATTTTAACATCGCGCGCTGCGGCGAAGCCATCCGGCGGACGACCGCGATAAACTCAGCCATCGCTCAGGCCACGCGACCGCCAAACCGGATCGCGCAGTACCGGCGGGCGCGCCGCATCTCCATCGCGGCTGCGCGCGCGAGCGCTAGCGAGATCGCGAGCCACGGCGAGATTCCGGAGAAAGCCTCGCCCATCGCGTAGAGCGTACGCATCGAAAAGCGCGTTTCGTTGGAGATTGAATAAATGGGTTCCCAAACATCCGGCGCCATTTTGGCGCGAAAGCGTTCGAGGCCGCGGAAATTGTAGAAACGATTCGCATGCGCCCGCGCGAACCGCATCATCAGGCGGAGCCAGAGCGGATTCATGTCCAACGCGGCATGGGTCGAGAGGGCGACCAGACCAAGCGTGACATAGGTGCGGCCTTCGGCGGCGAAGCGCCGCATCGCGGCGTCGATCAGCAGTTCGCTGGTTCCGTTCGGCGCGCGCGGATCGCGCGCCACCTGCTCGATCAGATAGCCGTTGCGGGCGGGCGCCGGCGAAGCGACCAGAAACGCGACGGCCGCGCCGTCGCGGCGCGCGACCAGCACCGTGCGATCTGCGACTTCCCCCGCGAGCGTATGCGGCTCGACGAGAAAATGCAGCGGCGGCAGCACCCGCGAATCGAGCCAGCGCGCGAGCACCGCCGCGAGTTCGGGATCTTCGCATCCGCGCTCCGGCGCGAGCGGCTCGATGCGCACGCCTTTATTGCGCGCGCGATTCAACTGCGCACGGAGCGAGCGATGCGCCGCCAGCACGGACGGCCAGCGCGCGGGGTTCCAGACCGGCTGCGCGCCGATCACGATCGCCGCGTGGCGGCGGGAATTCGCCAGCAGGCCACGCAGGCGCTCGGCCGCGCAGACGTAGCAGACGCGGCATCGATGCGCCGCGGCGAAGTCTTCAAACGCGCGCGTCACCGCCGGCAGCGCCGCCTCAGCGCATACCGGCGCGCCCGCCGCCAGCATCACATGGCCCCGCCGGATGTATCCAGTCACCGCAGGCGCCGAAGGCTCGAACCACAGATCGATTCCAGGATTCAGTATCTGGTAGGCCGTCGCGTTCCAGCCGTGGGCCATCACCAGCGCGCGTGCGCTAAGCGCGGGTCCGATCGAGCACCCGCCTGACACGGCATCGCGATTGCTTGCTGTATTCAAGGCGCGCCGCTGCGTCCGCGAAGGCGAATACTACGACTGGAAATAGATAATAAATGGCCAGTGAATAAAATCATATGCTCAAAATGACTATTTACGGCCGCCATAGCGGTCCAATCGCAAATTAATATCGACTCTGCCCGCGATTCGAAACATAACCCGGCGCCGCCGATTACGAAACGGCAATTTCATGCCATTCCTCCGTTCGCGTTCGCGCCAACTAGATAATCTGAAATGAGCATCCAAATCCGCTCGCGCAAACCGATTGGACTTGCAGTCGCCCTCGCCGCCGCCGCGATTGTAGCGGCGCTCCCGCGCTTCGCCTGCGCCGGGCGCGACGCGCCGGATGTGGCGCTGCGCGGCAACCATCCAATTCTGTCCGCTGAAGCCGGCCTCGTCCAGCCGCTCAACCCCAGCCAACAGCTCGAGCTTCGACTTTCGTTCGCGCCGCGCGGCCGGGCGCGGTTGACGCGCTATTTGGAGACGATCCAGGACCCAGCCTCGCCGAATTACCATCGATGGCTCACTGCAGAGCAGTATGCGCGGCGCTTCGGACGAACGCCGGCGGAAGTCGCAGCGGTCGCCGCATGGCTCGCGCACGCAGGTCTGCGCGTTTCCGCGCGTTCTCCAATGGGAATTACCGCGACTGGCGCCGCCGCGATGGTCGAGCGCGCTTTCGCGACGCGGCTCGCGGCGAACGCGAGCGGCGTCTATGCGAACCTCTCGGACCCGAGAATACCCGCGCGCTTCGCAAGAATAATTTCGTCGATCGCCGGTCTCGACAACACCCTGCATGCCGTCCCGATGGCTTCCGCGATTCCTGGCGGTCATGCGCCCGACGCCTTGCGCAAAACGCTTGCGATGGCCGCTGCGCCGGACTATGCCGGCGCGCAAGGCGAAGCGTTCGGGCCAGAGGACCTCTGGACGTTCTACGACGAAACGCCGCTCGTCCAGAATGGCCTCGACGGCGCCGGGCAATGCGTGGCGATCGTCGAGGATTCGGACCTGCTCACCAGCGCCGTCACGCTGTTCGATTCTACCTTCGCGCTGCCGAACCCAAGCCTGTCGCGGGTGCTGGCTGACGGCGTGAATCCGGGCCGCACCGCCGACGAAACCGAGGCGCTGCTCGACGTCGAGTGGGCACATGCGGTCGCGACCGGCGCCGCAGTCGTGGTTTATATCGGCGCGGGCGCGAACGGCCTGGTCGATGCGCTCAGCGGCGCCGTGACCGACAATCAATGCGGCGCGATCAGCGTTAGCTATTCGTTCTGCGGGGGACCCGCCAGCTTTTACACCGGCACGCTCGATCCCCTGCTGGCCGAGGCCGCCGCACAAGGACAATCCGTCGCCGTAGCCGCCGGCGACGACGGCTCCGCGGGCCTCACGCTCAACAGCGCGGGCACGGCCTGCGTCGTTGGAAGCAGTCTCAACGTCAGCGAATTCGCCGCCGATCCCAATGTGATCGCGGTCGGCGGCAGCCAGTTCACTCCGGTTTACAACGCGTCGGGCGAAGACGTCGGCTACGTCGCGGAAAGCGTTTGGGACGACGCGACCGGCGCGGGCGGCGGCGGCGCCAGCTCGATCTTCGCCAAGCCGCCGTATCAAATCGGACTCACGCCGCCTGACTCGATGCGCGATCTGCCGGATGTCGCGATGGGCGCAAGCCCGCTCGCGCCCGGTTTCTATTGGGGCGACGATCCGAATCAGGCCGGCGTCGCGCAGATGAACTGTTGCATCGGCGGCACCAGCATCGCCGCGCCGATTCTGGCCGGACTGATGAGCGTGGTCGCGCAAAGCGCGGGCGGACGCGCCGGCAATCCCAATCCACGCGTTTATCAACTGGGCGCGATGCATGACACGAGCCGCTCCGGCCTGCGCGATATCGTCGCGGGCAACAACGGCTTCAACGGCGTCTCCGGCTTTGTCGCCGAACCGGGATACGATCAGGCCAGCGGATGGGGCAGTATCGACATGGCGACGTTCGTCGCCGCATACGCGCCGGCCAGTCCCACGCCCACGCCAAGTTCCTCGCCCAGCCCCACGCCGAGTCCAACCGCTTCGCCCAGCGCAACGCCATCGCCGACGCCCACCACCTCGCCCACGCCGACTCCAACCCCGACTCCGAGCGCGACGCCGACGCTCAGCCCAACGCCAAGTCCGACGCCAAGTCCCACCCCGACGCCCTCCGCCACCCCGTCATCGTCGCCCACGCCATCTGCAACGCCAACGCCACTGCAATCGACGGCCGCCGCGATCGTAACGCCGCGCGTGCTTCATTTCGGCCCGATCAAAGCGGGAACGGCTAGCGCGGTTCAGGTCGTAACCGTGCTGAATCCCGCCGATAGCCCCGCGCCGCTCGCGATCGCGCGCATTCTCCGGCAGGGCGCCGCCGCTTTCGTGATCGGACAATCGCCGTCGAGTTGTTCCGCTGCGACGATGCTTGCGGCGGGCCAAAGCTGCACGATCGCAATCAGTTTCGCGCCCGCGGCGCCGGGACTGCGCAGCGGCGCGCTCGCGATTATCGATAATGCGCGCAATGCGCCGCAGCAGGTCTATTTTTACGGCGCTGGATTTTGAACCGCGCCGCGCGCCGGTTGAAGAATCAGACCGGGTCTGGTACGTGACCCAAAGCCGGTCGCGAGCGCGGAAGTTCGCGATCGAAGCTCGCCGGCTCTTTTATGATTTCAGCCAAAGCGACCCATCGCCGATGAATCCGAAACGCACCGGCCCGCTCGCGGACGTCCGGATAATCGATCTCACCCAGGCGTTGGCCGGTCCTTATTGCACGATGCTGCTCGGCGATCTTGGCGCCGACATTATCAAGGTCGAGCCGCCGCACGGCGACATGGCGCGCACGCTCGGTCCGCCGTTTCCCGATCGCCAAGGCTGCGACTATTCGCCCTACTTCGCCAGCATCAACCGCAACAAGCGCAGCATCGTGCTCGATCTGAAATCCGACGCCGGCCGCGCGACCCTGTTCAAGCTGATCGAACGCGCCGACGCCGTGGTCGAGAACGCACGGTCGGGCGTGATGGACGCGCTTGGCATCGGTTACGAAACTTTGAGCGCGCGCAATCCCAGGCTGGTTTACGCCGCGGTGCGCGGCTTCGGCGATCCGCGCACCGGCCGCAGCCCGTACTCGGATTGGCCGGCCTTCGATATCGTCGCGCAATGCATGGGCGGATTGGTTGGGATGACCGGCCCGGCGGGCGGGGAGGGCTACCGCTGCGGCCCCGGCGTGGGCGACATCTATCCCGGCACGCTCGCGGCGCTCGGCGTCGTTTCCGCGATTCACGCGGCGCGCGTCAGCGGTAAGGGCCAGTTCCTCGACGTCGCGATGTACGACGCGGTGCTCGCGCTCTGCGAGGTGATCGTTTACACCTACTCGCTCACCGGAAAGACCATCGCGCCCGCCGGCAACTCCAGCCGCATCATCGTGCCGTTCGACATTTTCCCGACCGCCGACGGCGCGATCGCGATCGCGGCGCCGACCGACAATCAATGGGCGGCGTTGTGCCGCGCGATGGGCCGCACGGAGCTGATCGCCGACGATCGCACGCGCAGCAATCCGCGGCGCGTCGCCAACGGCGAGTTCGTGCGCAACCTGATCCGCGAATGGACGGCGGCGCGGCCGACTGCGGAAATCGTCAGCGCGCTCGGCGGCAAAGTTCCCGTCGGTCCCGTCAACACCGCGCGCGAAATCTTCGCCGATCCCCATCCGCGCGCCCGCGGGATGCTGGTCGAGGTACAGCCGCCGGGCGACAATCCGCCGCTGACGATCGCCGGCCCGGCGATCAAGCTCACGGGCACGCCCGCGGCGGTGCATTCGCGCGCGCCGCGCCTCGGCGAGCATGGCGCGGAAATTCTCGCCGAATTGGGAATCGCGCCGGAAAAATCCTAGACGTTATCGGAGAAATCAAATGGCTGTGCGGCTGAGACGTTCGGAACTGTCCGTGCCGGCTTCGAATCCGGCGATGGTCCAAAAGGCGGTCGCCAGCGCCGCCGACCTGGTTTTCCTCGATCTTGAAGACGCGGTCGCGCCGGCGCTGAAAGAGTCCTCGCGCGCCAACGTCATCGCCGCGTTGAACGATCTCGATTGGGGCCGCAAGCTCCGCGCCGTCCGCGTCAACGCCGCCGAAACCAAGTGGGCTCATGACGACGTGATCGAAGTGGTGGAAGGCGCCGGCGCCAAGCTCGACATCATTATCCTGCCCAAGGTCAAAGCTCCGCGCGACGTGTGGTTCTTCGACACGCTGTTGAGCCAGCTCGAAGCGAAACTCGGCCTCAAGCATCGCATCGGCCTTGAAGCGCTGATCGAGGAGACCGCGGCGCTGGCGCGCGTCGAAGAGATCGCAGGATGCTGCCCGCGGCTAGAGGCGATCATCCTCGGCTTCGGCGATCTTTCGGCCAGTCAGGGCGTGCGATCCGGACTGACCGAAGCGTCGGAGCCAAACCGCTACCCCGGCGACATGTGGCATTTCGCGCGCGGCAGGATGATCGTCGCGGCGCGCGCCGCCGGCATCGACGCGATTGACGGGCCGTTCGCGAATTTCCGCGATCCCGACGGTTACCGGTGCGACGCGGTCTGGGCGGCGACGCTGGGCGCGGTCGGCAAATGGGCGATCCATCCAAGCCAGATCGAAATCGCCAACGACGTCTTCGCGCCAACGCCGAACGAAATCGAAGTCGCGCGCCGGATGTGCGAGGCGTACTACGCCGCCGAAAAGGGCGGAGCCGGCGCGGCCGGCGCCGGCGGCATCCTGATCGACGCCGCCACCGCGCGCATCTACGAGGCGGTGCTGGAGCGGGCGAAACTGACCGGCCGCGCCTGAACAACGCTGCGCTGGCAAGATAACGCTTGACATTGGCGGCACGCGAAAGCGATTGAATTGATTGAGGGCCGGCCGCGTGTCGCCGGCGGAAAGCTAAGCATATGGATTTCAACTACAGTCCCGAAGACGAGGCCTTTCGCGCCGAGGTTCGCGCCTGGCTCGAAAATAACCGGGAATATGCGCCGCCCGCCCGCAGCCCGCTCGACGATGGCAGCCCGGAGGATTGGAAGGCCCGCATCCGCTGGCACAAGCGGCTCAATGAAGGCGGATGGGTCGCCGTGCACTGGCCCAAGGAGTACGGCGGACGCGGCGCCACGGTGATGCAGCGGCTGATCTTCCGCGAGGAGCTGGCCCGACTCGATCTGACCGAGCCCTTTTTGGGGATGGGCATCAGCTTGCTCGGCCCCACGCTGATGCATTGGGGCACTGACGAGCAGAAGCGCCGCCATCTGCCCGCGATTCTGCGCGGCGACGAAGTGTGGTGCCAGGGCTACTCGGAACCCGGCGCGGGTTCTGATCTCGCCTCGCTCAAAACCCGCGCGGAGGACCAGGGCGATTATTTTCTGGTCAACGGCCAGAAGGTATGGACCTCGATGGCGCAGTTCGCGGACTGGATTTTCCTGCTCGTCCGCACCGATCCCGACGCCCCCAAACACAAGGGCATCAGCTACCTGCTGGTCGATATGCACAGCCCCGGCATCACGGTGCGGCCGTTGGTGCAGATGACGGGCGGACGCGGTTTCAACGAGGTCTTCTTCGAAGACGTTCGCGTGCCGAAGGCGAATATCGTCGGCCAGAAGAACAACGGATGGCAGGTAGCGATCACCACCCTGATGTTCGAGCGTTCGGGCAACTACGGCGAAAGCGCCTCCCAGCAGGTGCGCGAACTGATCGAGCTCGCCCGGCGCGTCCCGCGCAACGGCGGCGTCGCCTGGGATGACGCCGGCGTACGTCAGCGGGTCGCGCGCTTCGCGTCGGAAGCGGCCGCCCTCAAATACACCGGCTATCGGCAATTGACCCGCCAACTCAAGGGCGCGCCGCCCGGCCCGGAAGGTTCGATCATGAAGCTGTGCGGCACTGAATTGAACCTGGCGATCGCGCTGTACGCGATGGAGTTGCTGGGGCCGTACAGCCAGCTCGATTTCGAGGCGCCGTTCGCGCTCGACAGCGGCAAATGGTCGCTCCGGATGCTGGCGGCGCGCGGGCCGACGATCTACGCCGGCACCAATCAGATCCAGCACAACATTATCGGCGAGCGCGTCCTCGGCTTGCCGAAAGGCTAGACGCCGCGGCTGGTTCGGGCCGCGTCAGAATGAGCCTGCCGCGCTATTTCTGCGGCGGAGCCGCCGCGGACGGTTCCACCTGCAGCAGCACCATCGCGTTGAGCCTGTGCTGCTTCGGATCCCATGGATATGCGGTCTCGGCCGTGACCTGGCGATAGGGAAAGTTCAGCTTCGGCAATTCGCGCCGGCGCACCACCAGCCATCGTACCTTGCCGCCCGCGATCGCCCGGTCGAGATCGGCCAGCCGATCGTATTCCGGCGTCGGCTGGGGCAGGCCGAGGTAATAAACGGGGCCTTGATTCAGGTAAAAGGCCAAGCCCGGCGTGTCGGCGCCGATTAGCGCGCGAATCCGATAGGCGAACGGTTTTTCGGTGCGATACGCGTCGCCCGCCGGCATCGCGAACACATAAAAGTAAAACATGAACAGCCACGCGATCGCGCCGATCGCCCATGCGAGTCGCGGCGGACGCAAGTCGCGCAGCGCCCATAAAATCGCGGCGACCGAACCGATCCAAAAGATCGCGTACACGCCGCGATCCGGCGCCGGCGGCAGTGCGGAGTAGGGATATGGCATGAACAGATGCGGCGGGATGAACGCGAGCGCCGCGACCGCGACCATCGCGATCACCACCACGAATCCGAACGTCACAAGCCGGCGCACCAGCGGCGTCATCCGCTCCGGCGCCGCCAGCATCACGCGCGCAACCAGAATCGCGGCAGGCGGCAAAATCGGCAGGATATAGTAACTGCGCCGCGACCCGGAGAGCGTGAAAAATAGAAATGTCGCCCAGAAAAACGTGAGCGCGAAGCGATCCTGCACGGCCAGATCCGCGCCGATTTTCCGCCGATGATGCGTATGCGCGAGCGCCGCCGGAAGCATCGCCGACCACGGCGCCATCAGCGCGAAGATCACGTACAGATACAGGTAGATCGGACCGCGATGGTCGAACGGGGCGAAATAGCGCTCCACGTTCTCGCGATAGACCATGTAGATGCCGTGCTCGGAGCCGGTACGATGTTGCGAAATGGCGAACGGCGCGTAATAGACCGCGCCGGCAAGCGCGATCGCGACGGGCGTGGTCCAATTGAAAAACCATCGGTGCCGCTCGACAACCCATCGCCACCGCGCGCCGAGCGATCCGGAGCCAAGCCCGCGGATCGCCTCGGCCCATCCGTTCGCCACCGTTCGGTATGAGCCAATTACCACCAGCGGCAGGGCAAAACCGAGCAGCCCTTTCATCTGCGAGGTGACGGCCATGATCAGCCACAGCCCCATCACCCACCATCCGCCGTCCGCGTCGTCCTCGTGCGCAAGGAACAGCGTCAGCGCGGCCAGTTCGCCCGCGATCGTTTCGACGTCGGCCGAAGCGTTGCGCGAAAAAAAGACGAAACTGAAACTTGTCGAGAGAATCAGGGCGGAAATTACGCCGGTGCGCAGGTCGTATAGCCGGCGTGCAATCACGATTAGCAACGCGATCGAAAGCAAGCCCGCGAATGCCGACGGCGCCCGCGCCGCCGTTTCATTCACCGCGCCGATAATCCATCCGACGCCAAGAATCAGCCAGTAGGACCCCAGCGGTTTGTCGAAATAGGAGCGCCCGTTGATCGTCGGCCAGAAGTAGTTGCCCGTCAGATGCATCTCGCGGGAGATTTCGCCCCAGCGAAATTCCGACGACCAGAGCGCGCGCACGCCCAGCCGGGCAAAGAATAGAATCGCCGCAAGGCCCAGCACGACCATCGCCGCGCGCCGCCACCATGCGTCGCTGTGCGCGAGCGGATCAGCCGATTCGACGGTCCGCGCCGCGCTGTGAGCTTCCAATTCAGATGATTGCTGCGCGGCAGAGCCACACTCCGCGCGATCGACATCGAGAGAACCCATCGCCGAAAAGGTTCGCAGTCCGGATAGGCGAGAGCAAGCCCGCCCGCGCTCGATTCGCGATCGGCTCGCGCCGGGCTAAATCTTGCGCGAATCGTCCGGCAACGTGATGCCGGCTTTCGCCGCCGACTCACGCGCCGCCGCACGGAAAATTCCGCGCGTCATCGTCGCCGCCGATTCGCTCGCGCGCGCCGCGTAGATTTTCGCGCGCGCCGCATGCGCCTCGCGATCGTCGGGCGCGGCGGCCACGGCCCAGTCGATTAGGTGCGACGCGAGCGCCAGCTCGCCAGCTTCCATCCGCGCCAGCGCCCGCGCCACGAGCTTGTCCGCGCCGCCCGCCAGCTCGGCGATCTCGCCTGCTTGCGCGGCGGGCGCCGCCGGCTTCAGCTCGGACGGGCGGCCGTCGTACCATCCCCCTTCGAGCCGCCAGATATTCCGTACGATATATTGCGGCTCGTCGTAAACCGCCTGCAAATACGGCCGATCGGCCAGTCTGGCGGGCGGCGCGGCCTGCGCGAGAATCTCGCTGAGCGGCGCTCCCGCGTTCATCATCGCGATCGTCTGGTCGTACAGGCTCTGCAGGTATTCCGCCGTCTCATTCAGGATTTGCCGAATCCGCACGGCGCCGAAAACCGCGGCGCCGTGGCCCGGCAGCAGCACCTCGGCGCCGGTCCTGGCCATCGCGCGCAGCGCCTCCGCCCATTCGCGCGCATAGCGCTGCGCCTTCTGCGGATTTCCCGCGTTCGGCGCCGCCCAAATTATGAAATCGCCCGTGCACAGGACCTTGTGTTGCGCGATATAGACCCAGCAGGCGTCGTCGGTCTCGCCGCGCCCATGATGACACTCGAACTTCACGCCGCCAGCCGCGACCGTCAGCCGGTCTTCGAAGTAGGTGTCCGGATAGACGTAATCCGCCGGCCATCCCGCCGGCAGTCCGAATTGCCGCGCATTGATTAGACCGTTGTAGCCGGCCGTGCGCTTGTACCGGTCAAAGCGCGCGGCGATCGCGCGATGGCCGACCACGCGCGCCCGCGCCACGTGGTTTTTCTGCCCCTCCGCAGCGAACGCCGCCATCCCCAGCGCGTGATCGACATGGCCGTGCGTATAAATCGCCGTATTGATCCGGTCCGGCGCGAACCGCCGCACCATCCGCACCGTCTCTTCCTGGTTGAACCATGCCCCGGTGTCGATCAGCACCAGCCCCTCGTCGGTCCGCACCGCCGTGAAGTTCGCGAACCATTGATAGAACATGACGCCCGGCGCGACTTCCTCGCTCTCGCCGGTCGGGGTCATCGGATGCTGCTGGAGGACGGTAATCTCGCCGTTCCAGAATCTTTCGGCCTGCTCCCTGATTGCGCCCATAATCTTGTCCGCCCGTGATTATCCGACTCGCTCGCGCGCCAGTGCAAACCGGCCGCGCGCCGCTGCAAGGTTGCGGCCTGCGCTTGAAATAAGTATGATTTTTCTGGAATATTCGCCGCTCTAATCGCGCAATGTTTACCGGAATAATTGAGGATTTGGGCACGGTCGCTTCCATCAAAGGCGCCGCCGACGGCGCCGTCGTGACGATCCGCACCGCGCTCCCCATCGCGCGTATCAAGCTCGGCGAATCGATCGCGATCAACGGCGCCTGCATGACCGTCACCGGCAAACGCAAGGGCGCCTTCACCGTCGACGTTTCCGCAGAATCGCTCCGCCGCACCGTGCTCGGCGATCTCAAGCCGGGCGATCGCGTGAATCTCGAACGATGCCTCACGCTCGGCAAGCTGATCGGCGGTCATCTGGTCTCCGGCCACGTTGACGGCGTCGGCAAAATCGTCTCGATCACGCCCGAAGGCGATTCGCGCCTTTACACCTTTGAAGTTCCGGCGGCGCAGGCCCGCTACCTGGTCGAAAAAGGCTCCGTCACGCTCGACGGCGTGAGCCTGACCGTTTTCAACATCAAAGGGCGGCGTTTCTCCGTCGCGCTGATTCCCCATACGCTCAAGATGACCACGCTTGGCCGCAAAGGCCCCGGCGCGCGGGTCAATGTCGAAAGCGACATGCTGGTCAAATACGTCGAGCGGATTCTCGGACCGGCCCATGCCAACGGCCGCAAGCGCGCCGCCGCGCGGCTCTCCGCCGCGGCGCCGGGAGACGCGCTATGAGCCTGATGCAGATTCCGCGCAAGATCGAATACGCCCTGCGCGCCATGATCCATCTGGCCGACAATCCCGAGGGCGTCGCTCGCGGTTCCGAAATCGCCCGCGCCGAACATATCCCGAAGTACTACCTCGAAAAGGTCATCCGCGACCTGATGCGCGGCGGGCTGGTCCGGGCGCGGCGCGGTCCCGGCGGCGGCTATCAGCTCGCCCGTCCGCCCGAATCGATCTCCTTCCGCGACGTTATCGAAGCGGTCGAGGGTCCGATCGCTCTCAATCTCTGCGTCGAGGGCGCCCCGCAATGCAGCCTGCAGCCGACCTGCCGGATGTTCCGGGTTTGGGAGGAGGGCCAGCGGATGCTGCTCGATATCTTCTCGCACACCACGATCAGCGAAATCGCGTTGTCGCGGCCGAACAGTCCGCCGCTTGGCGCGCCAGCGCCGCCCGCGGCCGTCCGCCCGTTCGCCGCCGCGTTCGCCGCCTCGGCCAAGAGTTGAATCCGCCCGGCGCGCCGCCATTGATCCAGTTTCCCGCTCGTCCGCGCGCATTCAATCGGCATTTTGCGCTTGGCTTCGCATTCCATACCGTCCGTCCGGAATCGGATCGCTAAATTGAACGAAATCGAAATCGTCAATCCCGCGGCGCGTTCGGCGCATGTCCCTCAGTTCACCGAAAAAACCTTCTATCTCGAAGAGTTTTACGGCAAAAGCCTGCTCTTCGCCCTGATTCCGCCGAGCGGCGAACGGCTCAGCGAACTCGATTCGCTGGTCAAAACGCTCCGCGAGCTGCGCCGCAATCAGACCCGATGCATCCTGATCGCGTCGGCCGGCGCGCTCCCGCGCCTGGTGAAGCGGCTGGGCCGGATGCTCACCACGCCGCCGGTGACGTTCAATCCCGCCAAAGGCTTGCGCACCCGGCCCTATCCGCCCGATTCCGCCGTCGCGCAAATCTGGCAGGGCCTGCGCGCCGGCTCGATCGTCGTCGCGGCGGCCGAAACCGGCGATCCCGACGACCTCGTCATCTTCGCCCAGGAACTCGCCAGCCGCTTGCGCGTCTTCAAGCTCCTGATGCTCGAGCGGGGCGGCGGCCTGCGCGACAAGGACGGCGCCATCGACTCCTTCGTCGATCTGCGCCGCATCCGGCGCGCGCTCGGCCTCGAAACCGACAAGCTCCGCCGCGCCACCATCCGCGCCGCCCGCCGCGCCCTGCTCGACGGCGTCGCCTCGGTCAATCTCACCACGCCCCGCGGCGTTTACGAGGAGCTTTTCAGCTTCCTCGGCAGCGGCACGCTGCTCACCGAACAGCGCTACGCCAACGTCCGCCAGATTTCGATCGACGATTTCGAGGAAGTCGAGGCGCTGATTCGCCGCGGCCAGAATGAGGGCTTCCTGCTCCGCCGCAGCGATTCCGAAATCGCCTCGCTGCTGCCCTCGTGTTTCGGCTACCGCGTCGGCGACGAACATCTCGCCGGCATCTGCGCCCTGCTCACCGAACCCTATCGCCGCGAACGCGCCGGCGAAATCACCGCGCTCTACACGCTCACCCGTTTTCTCGGCGAGGGCGTCGCCACCGAACTCGTGCGCGAGGTCGTCGCCGAGGCGCGCAAGCGCCGCTTGCGTTACGTCTTCGCCTGCACCTCCGAAGAACGCGCCGCGCGCTTTTTCTCCAGACTCCGCTTCGGACGCGCGCGTTTCCGCCGCGTCTCGCCCGCGAAAATCGCGGCCGCCAAATGGCGCGGCTACGAAAAGGCGCGCATCGCCCACCTCGCGATCTTCCGCTGCGATCTGGACTGACCGGCGCTCGATTGGCGCGGACGAATTTTGCCGCGCGCTTCGCCCCCGCGCGCCGCATCCGCTACGATCTGGCCTTCCGATGGAATCTTCCGCCGCTCCCGACAACTCCGCGCGTCCGCGCCGGCCGCCGCTGCGATGGTCCCAGCGGCTCGCGCTCGCCGCCGCCGTCGCCGCCATCGCCGCCGTCAGCCTTCATCGGCTTGGCGCGGCCGACGTATGCGGCGCCAACGAAGCCGTCGAGGCCGTATTTCTGCAACAGATGGTCGAACACGGCCGGCTGCTCTTTCCGCTCGAAAACGGCGTCGCCCCGATGTACAAGCCGCCGCTCTTTCATTGGACCGCCGTCGCGCTCGACCGGCTCGCCGGCATCCATCGCGTCACCGCATGGAACCTGCGCCTGCCGACCGCCCTCTACGCCATCGCCGGCGTAATCCTGACGCTCGCGTTTGCGCTCGATTTTCTCAGTCCGAACGCCGCCGCGCTCGCCGGCCTGATCCTCGCCGGCTCCTATCAATACGTGGAGAACGCGCGCATCGGGCGCGTCGATATGACGCTCGCCTTCTGCGAAACCCTAGCGCTGCTCGCTTTCGCATGGTGGTACGCGCCGCGCGGCGCGCCGGCCGACAATCCCGATCCCGCCCGCCGCGGCCCCGATTCGCTCCGCTATCTGCTCGCCGCGGCGCTCGGCCTCGGCGTGCTCGCCAAGGGACCGGTGGGCGCGATGCTTCCGGCGCTCGCGATCGCGATCTTTCTCTTCGCTGAACGCCGCCCGCGCGAAATCCTGCGGCTCGCCACGCCGGGCCCCGTCGCCACCACCGTGATTCTGGGCGCAAGCTGGTACGCGGCCTGCCTGTTCGGCCGGCGCTACGGCTTTCTCGACCGCCAGATCGGCAGTGAAAACTTCGGGCGGTTTTTCGGCGCGCTGGGCGCGATGCCGCCCTGGTATTACGTAAAACCGCTCCTGTTCAACTCGGTTCCCTTCAGCCTGCTCGCGCCCGCCGCCGTCTATGCGGCGCTGCGCTGGCCGACCGCGTCCGCGCAACCGCCGCCGCCCGATCCGCCCGGCCGGCCGCGTCAGAATCCGCTTTCGCTTCTGGCCAGCCTGCGCATGATGTTCCTGCCGGCGCTCGACGCCCCGCGCGGCGCCGATCCGCTCGCCGCGCCGCGGACGCGCGCCGCCGTCCGCCTCGGCGCGATTTTCTATCTGACCACACTGGTTTTCTTCTCGATCGCCGCATACAAGCGGCGCGCCTACCTGCTGCCGGTCTGGCCGATCCTCGCGGTCGTGATCGCGTGGTGGATCGAACGGCTCGCCCGTCGCCGCGCCGGCCGCTACCTGCGCATCGGAACGCTCGCGGCGGCCTGCGTGATGATCGCGTTCAATTTCTTCTATCTGCCGGGCAAGGAGGTCCGCGATTGCGCCAACGATTCGTTCCGCGCCGCCGCAGCCGAAATCAACCGCGTGGTCGGACCGGCCGAGCCGCTCTATCTCTATCGCTTTGAGGACGAACCGGCGCCGCTGCTCTTTTATCTCCATCGCACCGCGCCGCGAATCTCCGGCAAGCTCGGCGACGCGCCGCCCGGCTACGTGCTGGTTCCGCTCGGCGTCTGGCGCCAACTCAAGGGCCAGGCGCTCGATCTCCGGCCGGTGCTGACCACCACGTCGGGCCGGCCGCGCCTCGTGCTGCTGCGCCGCGGCGCGGCCTACGCCGCGGCGACGGATTAGGCCGCAGCCTCACGTAATAACTTTCGATTATCGATAATCGATTATCGGAATAATACATCGGATTATCGATTATCCGGTCGATCCGGACCCGCACGCAGAAACTTTTCGATCCGCTTGCCGACAGCCCCTTCGCGTCTGAGCTGGCATTCGTAAATCGCCAGCACCCGCCAGCCCCGCGCGCGCAACTCCGCCGCCACCCGCCGATCCCGCGACCGGTTGCGCGCCACCTTCGCGCGCCAGTACCCCGTGTTGGTCTTCGGCACGCGCGCGCCGCGGCGGCATCGATGGCCGTGCCAGAAGCATCCATGGACGAAAATCGCGGCGCGGTATTTCGGCAGCGCCAGGTCGGGTTTACCCGGCAGATCGTCGCGCTTCAGGCTGAAGCGAAAGCCCATCCGATGCGTAATCCGGCGCACCGCAAGTTCCGGCGCGGTGTCGCGCGATTTGACCGCGCGCATGATCCGCGACCGCTCGGCGGGATCTTCGCGCGGATGCGCCGCGTGTCCGGAGGCGGCGGCCTTTTTCATCGCGCGGCGCGCGCCGCTTCGCTTCCGGCGGCGCTCCTCCGCCATGCCGCGGCGGGCGTTTCCGCGTCCGCGGTCGCGTCGAGCAGCGGCTCCAGCAGATGCGCAGCGAGAAACCGCACCACCGGCACGGCTACGCCGTCGCCCGCGACGTGATAGGCGTCACTGAAGCGCGCGGGCAGCACGAAGTTCTCCGGCAGGCCCATCAGCCGCGCCGCCTCGCGCGCGCTCAATAGCCGCGTGCGTATCCGGCCGCGCTCGGCCACGACCACGGTCTGCCGGCTCGAACCGCCCGCCGGCGTCCGCAGACATCCGGCGATTCCGTCGAAGCGCGCTTCGGCGCGCTGGCGGCGGACGCCGTTTTCGTCAACGCGCGTGCGGCGATAGATCGTGCCGACGATCGGGCCGTCGCTCGCCAGCGAGGCGCGCACTGCGGCGGCGACCTTGCGCCGATGAAGTTCGTTCATCAGACCGAGCAGCCGTTCGGTTTCTTCCGGGCGATGCCATCGCGCGGCTTCCGGATCGATAATCGCGGCAAGCGGCGGCGGCGCGGCCTCCGGCTGCCGCATCCGCCACCAAATCCATCGCGCGCTGGCCGCCCGACCAAGGCGGGCGTGCGCGGCGGCAAGCGCCGGAATCGTCCAGTGCGGCGTGGCCTCCGCGGCGATAATTCCCGCTGGAATTTCCAGGTCTTCGCGCACCGCGATCAAAAACAGGCGCGGCCGCGATTGGGGCAGAAAATCCGCCGCGTCGATCACCATCGCGCCAAGCCGGTAGCCGGATTGCGCAATAGCCTCCGCGATCGCGATAAAGTCCGCCCCGCCGCGCGCGCGCAGGAGACCGATTACATTTTCGATCGCGACTGCTTTTGGCGTCCGCGCCGCCGCGCCCAGCGCCTCGATCAGGCGCCAGAACGGCCAGAACGTTCCCGAACGCGCGCCGCGCAGCCCGGCGCCCGCGCCGGCCAGCGACAGGTCCTGACACGGAAACGAAGCCCACGCCAAATCCGCCGCACCCGGCAGATCGGCCGCGTCAAGTTCCGCGACGTCGCCGCGCATGAATTCGCGATCGCCAAAATTAGCCGTGTAACAGGCGGCCTTTTTCGCATCGATATCGTTCGCGAAGAGACATCGCCAGCGCGCGCCGAGCCCCAGCCGCGCCATCCCGGCGCCGGCGAAGAATTCGTAAAAGGTCAAGCTCATCGACGCCCGCCGCGCCGGACGGGAATCACTTTTCGCCGTGGACGGCGCGGCCCGCCAGCGTCAGGATTTGCGCCAGCGTGGTCAGGTCGGCGTCGTTGTAGTACTCGATTTCGATTCGGCCCGGCGCGCGCCCGTGTTGCGGCGCGATTCTGACCTTGCGGCGCATCGCGCGCTGAATCCGCTCGGCCAGCGCTCCCAGGTTGGGATCGATTGGTTCGACGGCGTCCGCGCTGGTTTCCGCCGATGACGGCCGATCGACGCGCGCGGCGGGCCGCGCGCCGCTCGCTATCTTTTCCGCTCCCCGCGCGGAAATTTTCTGTTCCGCGATCCGCCGCGCCGCCGCAATCTGCTCGTCCGCCGAGCTCAACGCCAGCAGCGGCCGCGCCTGGCCGGCGCTGATCGTGCCGGCGGCGACCATCTCGACCACCGGAATCGGCAGCTCCAGCAGGCGCATCGTGTTGGTCACATACGGCCGGCTTTTGCCGATACGCTCCGCGATTTGCTCGTGGCTGAGATCGAATTCGCGGTTGAGCCGCACGAAGGCGCGCGCCTCTTCGATCGGATTCAGCTCCTCGCGCGCCAGGTTTTCGACCAGCGACATCTCGAGCGCGCCGCGGTCATCGACTTCGCGCACCACGATCGGAACGCGTTCGAGTCCTGCGATTTTCGCCGCGCGCAACCGCCGTTCGCCCGCAATCAGTTCATAGCGCGGCGCGCCGTCTTCGGCGCCGATCGGCCGCACCACCAGCGGCTCGATAATCCCCTGACTCTTGATCGCCTCGGCCAACTCATCCAGCTTGCCTGAATCGAAATGGCGGCGCGGCTGCAGCGGACTCGGAACCACGCGATCGGGCGCGACCATCAGCAGCTCCGCGCCCGCCGGCGGCGCTGAAGGCGCGGCGTCCGGCGTGGCGGAGCCGATCAAAGCGTCGAGGCCGCGTCCAAGTGGTTTTCGGATCATCGCCTGCTCCTTTCGCGATCGCGCGCGAACAGCGCGCGCAGGCTCCATGAGCGCGCGGCGCCTGCGGCTGGTTCGGCGCCGTTGCCCGTTTTCGCCCCCGCGCCGGAGACCCGGGCAATCAACTCGGCGGCGAGGTTGCGGTAGGCTTCGGCGCCGGCCGACTTGGCGTCGTATTCGAGCACCGAAAGGCCGTGGCTGGGACTTTCGGACATCCGCACGCTGCGCGGAATCACGCTTTCGAATATCTTGTCAGGAAAATGCTTTTGAACCTCACGACCAATTTCATGGCTGAGACGGTTGCGGGCGTCGAACATCGTGAGCACCAGCCCCTCGATTTCGAGCTTCGGATTCAGCGCCGCGCGCACGCGCCGAATCGTATCGAGCAGGGCGGTCAGCCCTTCGAGCGCATAGTACTCGCACTGCATCGGCACGATCACTGAGTCGGCCGCGACCAGCGAATTGAGCGTGAGCAAGCCGAGCGAGGGCGGCGTGTCGATAATGATAAAGGCGTAACGGTCGCGAATCGGGTCGAGAATCCGCTTCAGCGCGCGTTCGCGGCCCTCGCGCGTGGCGAGTTCGATTTCGGCGCCGACGAGAGCGGGGCCGGAAGGCGCCAGATGGAGCCGGTCGCCGCGCGCCTCGCGAATCGCGTCGGCGATCGGCAAATCGCCGACCATCGCTTCGTAGACAGTCCTGCCGGAGCTTTTGAGTTCGCCAAGCCGCGTATCGGCGATTACGCCCGAAGAGGCGTTGCCCTGCGGATCGAGATCGACAAGGAGGACCTTGCGATGGTCAGCGGCGAGCGCCACCGCAAGATTGACCGCGGTAGTGGTTTTACCGACGCCGCCTTTCTGATTGGCAATTGCGATAAGCCGCCCCACATCCGCCTCCGCCGCGAAAATGTTTCACGTGAAACATTTTCCGTCGCCGATCGATTTTAGGCCTCGCTATCATCCAAAAGCAAAACCACTTGGTCGAATCGCGTTAAACGCCGCGCCTGGCGCGAGGTTTCCAACTCGAAGCGCCGCGCCAACGAAGAATCCTGCGCCGGGAATCGTTCAGAGCACGCGGCGCGCCACCACCAGCAGATGCGCGATCGCGCAATTCTGCCGTTTGAGCTCGTAAGCGATCGTCTCCGGCGGGTCGAAGCCCGGCACGGATGCGAACGCAGCAACGACTTCGGCCTGTTGCGAAGCGCCCAGATAGAGCAAAAGCCGGCCACCCGGTTTCAGCGCGGCGGACGCCGTACGAATCGCGACGACTGGCTCGGCAAAAGCGCGCGCCGTCACGACGTCGTACGACGGTTCGAGGTCGGAATCGGCGCGATAGTTGGAATCGACGCGCGCGTTATCCAGGCGCATCTCCGATGCGGCGACCGCAAGAAAACTGGCGCGCTTGCGCCGCGCTTCAAGCATCGTGAAATGAGCATGGGTTGCCGCGGCCAGAATCAGCGCGGGGAATCCGGCGCCGCTGCCGAGATCGAGCACCCGTACCCCCTGGTCGAAGATGCCCGCGAGCGGAATATTCTCCGGATGGGCCGCGAGAATCAGCGGCATCAGGCTGTCAACGATGTGAAACGCGGTCGCATCGGGATCGTTCGGCGACGCCGTAAGATTCAGCTTCGATCCCCACAGCGCCAGCAGCATCGCGAATTTGCCGAGTCGCTCGAGCAGGTCGGCATTGGCGGTAAATCCGAAGTCGGCAAGGCGCGCCGCAACCGCCTCGCGGATGGCGGGGCCGATTTGAGCAGTTTCGAGTCGCTGGGTCATTGTTGATGCGGTTTCGAAGACGCGAGAGAATCGGCGGTTATTGAGTAAAACAGACGTTGGTCGAAGGAAAATGTTTCACGTGAAACATTTTACAGCGCCTCGCCCTGATGAGATACCGGTTTGCAAAACTAATCGCGTACTTGGCGCTCCTCATTCGTCCTGCGGCCCGCGCGCAGATGTACGGCGAGGATCGCTACGGCCGCTGGCGTCACGCCGGGAATACGCGACGCCTGTCCCAGCGACGTCGGCCGCGACCTCGTAAGCCGCTCGCGAACCTCGGTCGAAAGTCCGGAAATATGTTGAAAATCGATCCATTCGGGGATCGCGGCGTCCTCCAGGCGCTTGAAGCGGGCGATATTCTCGCGCTGCCGACGGACGTATCCTTCATATTTAATCTCGATTTCGAGTTCGGCGGCTTGATCGAAATCGAGCGCAGCCTCGATTCGCGCCATCCGGATCGCGTCGAGATAACTGACTTCGGGCCGGCGCAGCAAATCGAGCGCACGCGCCGCCTCCCGAATCGGCGAAGAGCCGGCCGAAACCAGGATTTCGTTCGTCATATTGTCCGGAGCGACCGTAGCCGCGCTCAGCCGCGCGATCTCCAACGTCACCCGTTTCGAGCGTTCGCGAATCCGCTCCGCCGCTTCCGCACCGAGCAGGCCGATTCGCTCGCCGATCGGCGACAGCCGCCGGTCGGCGTTATCTTCGCGCAGCGTCAAGCGATACTCGGCGCGCGACGTGAACATCCGGTACGGCTCGCCGCCAATCCCGCGCGTCACAAGGTCGTCGATCATCACGCCGATATAAGCCTCGTCGCGACCGAGCACGATTTGCGGTTCTCCACGCGCGCCCAGCGTCGCATTGATGCCCGCCATCAGACCCTGCGCGCCGGCTTCTTCATAACCGGTGGTGCCGTTGATTTGCCCGGCGAAATAGAGTCCCTCGATCAGCCGCGTCTCGAGCGTCGGACGCAGCTGGGTCGGATCGGAAAAGTCGTACTCGATCGCGTAGCCGGGCCGCATGATTTCAGCGCGCTCGAGTCCGCGGATCGAATTAACCATCGCGACCTGCACGTCGAGCGGCAGGCTGGTTGACAGGCCGTTCGGATAAACCTCAATCGTGTCGCGGCCCTCGGGTTCGAGGAAAATCTGATGCCGTTCCTTGTCCGGAAAGCGCATCACCTTGTCCTCGACCGACGGGCAGTAGCGCGGCCCGCGCGATTGAATCACGCCGGAGTACATCGGCGAGCGGTCCAGACCGCCGCGGATAATTTCATGCGTACGGGCGTTGGTCCACGTCAGATAACAGGGAAGCTGCGGCTGAACGATCCGTTGGGTGCGGAAGGAAAACGGCGGCGGCGGTTCGTCGCCGGGCTGAATTTCCAGCTCCGAGTAATCGATCGTGCGCGCATCGAGTCGCGGACAGGTGCCCGTCTTTAGCCGTCCGATTCGAAAACCGAGCGCCGCCAGGTTCTCCGACAGGCCCATCGCGGCGAAATCGCCGGCGCGGCCCGCGTGATAGTTGCGCATCCCGATATGCACGAGACCCTTCAGGAAGGTGCCGGTCGTCAGAATCACCGTCCGCCCTTCGAAGAATTCGCCGATTTGCGATTCGACGCCGCGCACGCGGCCGTCCGCGACGACCAGGCGCTCCACGCTGGCCTGCCGGATCGTCAGATTGGGCGTGGCTTCGAGCACGCGCTTCATCCGTGCGCGATACGCCGCCTTGTCGGCCTGGGCGCGCCGCGCGCGAACCGCAGGCCCCTTGCGCGTATTGAGGAAACGGAACTGAATTCCGGTTTCGTCGATCGCGACGCCCATCTCGCCGCCCAGCGCGTCGATTTCACGCACCAGATGGCCTTTGCCGATTCCGCCGATCGCGGGATTGCAGGACATCTGGCCGATATGGTCGAGGTTGAGCGTGAGCATCAGCGTGCGCGCGCCCATCCGGGCCGCGGCGAGCGCAGCCTCGATACCGGCATGGCCGGCGCCGACGACGATTACGTCATGAAGCATCGGAACAACCGTGCTTATCCGTGTACGTCTGGCGATGTTTCACGTGAAACATCGCCGGCGGACGCACCGCGGACGAACGCATCATTATGGCGCGGCGGCGCGACGGCGAAAAGAGCGCGCGCCCTTCCGGCCGCCGCTTCGCAGCGCGCACCGGCCTTCGTTTTCACTCTTTTATTCTCTACACAATGTAGCTATTTGCTACTCAGAGATTACCGCCCCGACTCTCTCCGCAACTGCCAATCGCGGCGCGAAGAACGCCGGCGACCGGCGCGGCGCGAAAATTCACCGGCCGGTAACCGCTGCACCCGGATTCCGGCAAGATCCGCGGATTAGAAGCTGTGCAAGAATCCGCCGACGGCGCCATTCGCAATCGCACGTAGCGCTATACGGCTCCATCGGCGAACTGTAGAATACGCGGAACGTCGATTGGGCTTCAGGGGAGGATCGTCATGGGCTTACTGTCATGGTTGCTCGTCGGACTGATCGCAGGCTTTATCGGCAGCAAAATCGTGAATCGCGCGGGGGAAGGGCTGGTGCGCGATGTCCTGCTGGGAATTCTCGGCGCGATCGTCGGCGGAGCGATTTTTTCGCGGCTGGGATTCGGCAGCGTCACCGGCGTCAACCTGCCAAGCATCGTAATCGCGATTATCGGCGCGATTATCGTTCTGGTCGTTTATCACGCAGTGATCGGGCAAAAACGCGCGGCAGCCTGAAGCGGGACATGCAATCTATCCAGTCGTAACGGACCGTGATGCGGCGCGCGCGCCGGCGCGCCGCGCGGAACCGAATGAAAGCGAAGCTGGCGGGATTCAAGCAGTTCGCGTCCGGCGCCGTCATCCTGCGCTTCGCCGCCGCGGCTGAAATCGATGAACATAATCAGGATTCGTCGCGCGGATTCCAATTTCGGCCCTATTTATCCGCGATCGGGCCTCAACGCCGGTTCCCGAAGATACAGTTCGTCGAGCAGAGCCTCGAAAAACTCCTTTCCACTTCCGCCAGAATCATCGGCCTTGGCGATCCGCCGACCCGGCGGATTGCTACTATCAATGCGGATCAGCCATGCGGCCTCGATTAGTCCCTGATTCCAGAGCGGAGCGCGCCGTATGGCTATTTTTTTGAGGTTAGCTTCAAAATGGTCTATCCATGTGCCGTCGCTTCGATGCGAACTATTTTCCTTTTCGTCCACTATGACAATCTAGCCAATGACTATTTCTGGAGAGAACAGTATAGCCGCATGCCTCGATCAATCTTTCGCGCGTACCAGTAGAAGTCAAACCCGGCGGACGGCGTGGCGGCGTTGATCGTGCGCGCGGGGGCGCACAAACTGGAGCCGGCCGCCGCGTCCCGCTGCGGACGCGGCCATTTCGCGAGGTTCGGGCAGGATGCTCTTCAATTCGTATCCGTTCGCGTTCGGCTTTCTGCCAATCGCGCTGCTGCTGTACTGGGCGCTGACGGCGGCCGACGCGCGCCGCGCCTGCGCCGCGTTTCTAATCCTGGCGTCGCTCTTTTTCTACGGATGGTGGAACTGGCATTACCTGTTCCTGTTCGGCTTTTCGATCGCCTTCAATTTCGGATGGTCGTTGCTGCTCGCCCCGGCCACGGACGCCGACGCGCGCGCCGAACGCCGGCGGCGCGTCCTGCTCGGAATCGGCGTCGCAGTCAATCTGGCGCTGCTCGGCTACTTCAAGTATCGCAATTTCCTCGTCGACAGCGCCGGCGCCATGCTCGGAACGCATTGGCGGATGCCGCCGCTGGTGCTGCCGCTGGCGATTTCGTTTTTCTCCTTCGAGCAAATCACCTTCCTGGTCAGCGCTTATCGGGGCGAACCGGGCGCGGGCGACTTCGTCAGCTACCTGCTCTTTATCGCCTTTTTCCCGCATCTGATCGCCGGTCCGATCGTGCGGTACATGCAGATTTACCCGCAATTCAACCGCAACACCCGCTTTCGGCTGACGGCGGAGAATCTCAGCGACGGCCTCATGATCTTCGCGATCGGATTGTTCAAGAAGGTGATGCTGGCGGACACGTTCCGGCCAATGGTGAATCCGCTGTTCGACCGCACGATGCGGCTCGGCTTCTGCGATGCGTGGGGGGGAGCGCTAGCCTTCGCGCTGGAGATTTATTTCGATTTTTCCGGCTACTCGGACATGGCGATCGGGCTGGCGCGGATGTTTGGCGTGGTCTTTCCGGAGAATTTCGAGTCGCCGTATCAGGCGCGCGACATAATCCAGTTCTGGCGGCGATGGCATATCACGCTATCGTTTTTCCTGCGCGACTACCTTTATATTCCGCTGGGCGGAAACCGGCGGGGGAAACTGCGGCGCGACCTCAACCTGTTCGTCACGATGGTGCTGGGCGGACTGTGGCACGGCGCGAACTGGACCTTCGTCATCTGGGGCACGCTGCACGGCGTCTATTTGTGGATCAATCACGTCTGGAGCGAGCGGGGCCATCGTTTGCCAGGCGCGGCGGCGTGGATCCTGACGTTTGTGCTGACCACGGCGGCGTGGGTGTTTTTCCGCGCGCCGACTTTTTCGCGCGCGGCGGATTTCTTCGCCGGGATGGCGGGGCTGCATGGCTTCAAATTCGACGCGATGCAGAACGCGCTCGGCACGCATGAATTCCTGCGGATCTTCGCGGGACTCGCGATCGTGCTGTTCGCGCCGAACCGCCAGGCGATCCTGTCGTGGAAATGGGACAACGACTGGCTGTGGGCGGCGGCGTTCGCGGCGCTCGCCGGCGTGAGCATCATGGGCATGGCGAATCCGCCCCCGTTCATTTACTTCCAGTTTTAGGCGGTTGTACCGGCTCGACTCTCGCGCGGCGGTCGGCTAGCAAATATCCGAACTGCGCGCCGCGCAGTTGCGAGGTTGAAACGATTAGAAGCGCCGCGGCAAGATTCGCGGGCGCGTTGCCCGCCCCTCCGTCGGCCGATCCACGCTGGCGTGGCGCGGCCGCCGCGCAGTTCGCGCGCCTGACCGCGGAGTTGGCGATCGCGATCGTGTTCGTGGCGATCGGAGCGCGCGCGGCGGCGGCGAACGACGGCGCGCGTCCGCCGCGGCTGGTTGGCGTTCCCGACGATCCGAGATTATTTCCGCCGATAGCCGGCGGCCGTCCGCTGCGGGTCGCGCTCGCCCTGCACGTGATCAACCTCGCGTCGATCGACGAAGTGGCGCAGCAGTTCACGTTGAGCGCGTATCTGCTGGCGTCGTGGCGCGACAGCCGGCTCGCATGGACGCCGAACGGCCCTGCGGACAATCTCCGCCGCTATCATCCGGAGGACATCTGGACGCCGGCGCTGGTGATCTTGAACGCGGCGAATCGGCCGCAGTTCTACGACATTGGAATTTCGGCGCGGCCGGACGGCGCGGTCAGTTATTCGGCGCGGATGGACGTCACGTTGTCGGCGAATTTCAATCTGCGCAAGTTCCCGTTCGACGAGCAGACGCTTGAAGTGATCGTTCATCCGAACCGCGTGAACCTCGGGCGCGTCGTCTTCATCGCGGCGCCGGATGCGGCGTGGATGACGACCGAGTTTGAAACGTACTCGCCGCTGGCGTCGTGGCGGCTGGCCGGAGTCGGCTCGCGGTTGGATCAGGCGCCGGGTCCGCGCGGCGGCGAAATTTCCGAAATGCGTTTCGCGATCAAGCTGCGCCGGCGCTGGCAGTTTTATTTGTGGAAGCTCTGTTTGCCGCTGCTCCTGATGGTCTGCCTGTCGTGGTCGGTGTTCTGGATCGACCCGCACGATTTGGGCAACCAGGTGCAGATCGCGGTGACGACCATCCTGACGATAATCGCGTTCGGGCTGGCGTTGTCGTTCACGCTGCCGCGGATCTCATACCTGACGTTTCTCGACGCGTTTTTCCTGACCTCGTACGTTTTCGTGTTCGCCGCGATGCTGGAATTGATGATGGTGCACGTGTCATACCGCCGGGGCCAAGCGCATCAGGCGACGCGGATTCGCCGCGCATCGCGCTGGGCGGTTCCGCTGGCGTACGTCGCGATGATCGCGGCGATGGCGATCCATTTCCGGATTTAGCCGAAGCCCGGCAGGCGCTTGAAGCGTCCGGCGCTTGACGCGATACTTTGCCGGATGCGCAGGCGAGAAATCCGCAATCCGCGCGCTTCGCGCCCGCCGATACCGGCTTCAACGTGCGGAATCAGGCCCATGCGTGGGCGGATTCGTTCACGCCGCGCGCCGGCTCCGCCACGCCTCGGCGCGCTGGAACGGGGAGCGGCGCCGCGATGACCGCGGCGCGGCGGCTCGTGCTGATGGCCGTCCTGACGCTGGCGATTGTCGCCGGCGGGGTTGGTCTGGCGTGGCTGCTGAATCCGTACGGCGCCACATCGAGCCGCCTGATCAACCCGATCTACCGCAAAATCAAATACGACCGTCTCGCGACGCCATACCTGCTGCGCGAGTCGCGGCCCGAAACGCTCTTGATCGGCAGCTCGCGCGTGCGGATGGGGATGCGGATCGAACAGGGCGAACGCGACGGCGTGATGAACGCGGCGATCCTGGGCGCGACGATGCCGCAACTTGAAAAAATAATCGACGTCGCCCTGCTGAATCCGCGGCTCAAACGAATCGTATGGGGAGTGGATTTCTGCCTCTTCAATTCGACCTGGAACGCCGACGACCCCTATTTCGACGCGCGCATCGCGAACCGCGCGCGCGCCCGGATCGAGGACACCCTGCTCAGCCTCGACGCGCTCGGCGACGGCTTCGATCTGTTGAAGCGCGCGTGGCGCGGCCGCGCGCGGCTGGCTCCGACGATGGTCGCGCCGGCGCCGTGGCCGATGGCCCTGATCTGCCGCGAATACGTCATGGATCGCGCCGACGGCCTCGATCTGACGCCGGCGCAATTGATCGCGTTGCAGCTCAACGAGACCATCCGCATGTACGATCCCTACAGGTTTTCGCCCGCTATGACGGCGGACTTCCGCAAGACCGTCGCCAAAATTCGCGCGCACCACGTCGAGTTGATCCTGTTTACGCCGCCGATGAGCGAATACGAACTTGAATTGATCCGCCAATCCGGCGCGTGGGGCGATTTCGAAAAGTTCAAACGGACGATCGCGGCCGTGGCGCCATTTGTCGATTACGGAGCGTACAACCCGATGGCGCCTCGGGACGAATTGTATTTGCAAGTTATCCATTTCAAGGCGGACGCGGGGTTTCAGATGCTGCGCCGGCTGCTCGGAATGCCGACCGCCGCCTGCAATGACGACGCGCGCGCCGTCGAGGACAGCGGAATCGCCGTCAACGCGGAAAATATCGAGGGCGTGCTGGCGCGCGAACGCCGGATGCGCGACGAAGCCGCGACTTCGCCGAACAAGTATTCGTTGGCCGCCGCCCGCGCCGTGGCAAAGCTGCGCGCCGACGAGGCGGGCGCCAGGCAGGCCGCGGAAACCGGCGTCAAAGCTTCGCGCAAAGGTCTGGCGCTTCCCGGCGCGCTGGATTAGCGTCGAATCGCGAAGGTCCGGAACGATGGATGGAAGCGCGCGTTATCGCCGAGAGCCGATCGGAACGCATCCGCCGCTCGCTTCGCCGGCATACGCAAGCACGGCCAAACGCGCGCCGCGCTTCGCGCCGGTGCGGATCGAGCAGAGCCTGAGCGAAATCACCGGGCCGCGGCCGCGCATCGCGGTCGCGCCCGAGGAAGCCGATCTGACCCGATGGGAGGGCGGCGCGGCGATGGGCGAACGGATAATCGTCGCCGGCCGCGTGCTCGACGAAGACAACCGCGCCATCGCGCACGCGCTAATCGAAATCTGGCAGGCGAACGCCGCGGGCCGCTACCGCCATGAAAACGATCGTCACGATGCGCCGCTCGATCCGCATTTTTCGGGCGTTGGCCGGGTGCTCACCGACGCCAACGGCGCTTATCGTTTCATGACGATCAAGCCGGGCGCCTATCCGTGGGGCAATCATCACAACGCGTGGCGTCCGCAACATATCCATCTGAGCGTGTTCGGTCCGGCGTTCGCGACGCGGCTGGTCACGCAGATGTATTTTCCGGGCGATCCGCTGCTGGCGCTCGATCCTATTTTCAACAGCGTGCCCGACGCGGCGGCGCGGTCGAGGTTGGTCGCCGCGTTCGATCTCGGGCTGACACAACCGGGTTACGCGCTCGGCTATCGTTTCGACATCGTGCTGCGCGGCCGCGCGGCGACCCCGGCGGTGAACTGACGATGGCGCCAGCGCGGCTTACGCCTTCGCAAACGGTGGGGCCGTTCTTCGGTCCCGCGCTGGTTCGCGCCGAGCTCGAACAGATGGTCGAGGCGGAAACGCGCGGCGCGCGCATCACGATCGCGGGAAGGATTTTCGACGGCGACGGCGCCGCCGTGCCGGACGCGATGGTCGAAGTGTGGCAGGCGAACGCCGAAGGCCGCTATGACCATCCGGAGGATCGCCAGGAGAAACTGCTCGACCCGCACTTCCACGGCTTCGGCCGGTTCGGCGCGGATCGGGACGGCCGCTTTCGTATCGTGACGATCAAGCCGGGCGCGGTTCCCGGACCCCGGATGACGCTTCAGGCGCCGCATCTTAATTTATCAATCTTCGCGCGCGGATTGCTGAATCGCGTGGTCACGCGAATCTACTTTCCCGGCGAGCCGCTGAATCGAACCGACCCGGCGCTGAATGCGGTCCCCGCCGATCGCCGCGCGACTTTGATCGCGACGCGCGATCCCTCCGGCGCGGGCGATTCATATCTCTTCGACATCTTTCTGCAAGGCGATCGGGAAACCGTCTTTTTCGACATCTGAATTCCATCCGTGGCGGTCTTGTCCGCAAGCGATTCCGGCGCGGCTTGTCCGATGTCGATTTCTGTTGATGCGGCGAGTCGATTTGTAGGAAGTTAGCCGCATACGGAGTTCGCCCCGCGCGCAGGTGGGGAGATCGAATCGGCGCGCGGCGTGAAGTGGATAATCTCCACACCGGCGACCAAACCATCGGGTTATTCGCGCACGCCAGAACACGCGCGTCCGGAGACATGCGGGCGGCGATTCCCGCGGTCAGGCAGGTGGAAGATGTCGAATGGTCTGCGATTCATGCTTGGTCAAGCGCTGATATTTGGTTTGATCGGATTCTGCATCACGCGCGCCGCTGCGGCGGGCGACGCGGCAGGCGCCGCACCCATCCCGCCGGGCACGAAAATCACGATGGCTAACTGGCGCCAGTATCAGCAAGTTCATGCCCGACGGAATGGTCGTCCTGTTTCAAGGCGGGCAATCCTGGAAAATGCCGGACGACGTCGAGATCGACGTCGGACCGACGATCATTCATCCGTTGCCCAAAGGCTACGCCGAGGCGACGGAGAAGTACGCCGCGCAGGTGCGGCTGCAAACACTAGACGGCGGCGCGCACACTCTGATCGGCTATGTCGCTGGCGCGCCGTTCCCGAATCCAAGCGGGCCGGACGCGGGATGGGAGATTTTGGCCGACAACTGGTTCCGATACGCGCCGCATCTGAGCGTCTCCACGCCCGAGCGTCCGATCACCGAATGTGTCCAGGACAGTTACGGCAACATCTCATGTGAACAGGAGATGTATGTCGATCGATGGCTGAGCCACGTCACCGATCCGGGCGTGCCGATGACCGATCCGGCCGCCGACGGACGTTTCGAGACGCGCTTCGGAATGGTGATCGAGCCGGAGCAGCGCAAGTACACGGCGACCTTGTCGGTATTCTACGACGATCTGGCGAAGCTGCCCGCGTCGTACATCTTCACGCCGGCGGAACGGCGCGTGATGCAGCTGTCGTCGGGCGCGCGCTGCCAGCCATCAGGCGGCTCCGACATGACGGCAGACGACTATCGCTATGGCTTCGCCGGCAGCATCCCGGAATTTTCCGCGCAATCTCTGGGCGATCGGAAGATTCTCGCGCTGCTCAACTACAAGACCCCCGTGGGAATCTTTCCCGCAAACTATGATATGCCGCTCGGCTTTCCGAAACCCGACTGGGGCAAATGGGAAGTCCGCGACGTGTACGTAATCGACGTGCGTAAAATTCCTTCACGGGCCGAAGGCTACTGCTACGGCAAGCGCGTGATGTACATCGACAAGCAATTTTACGGCGCGCTCTGGCTGGATCTTTACGACAAGAACATGCGGCTCTGGAAAGTCGCGCACATCTCGCCGCAGGCGATGGAGATTCCGGACATCGGGATGACCAGCAACGCCGGTTCGTTCTCTGAGCAGTTCTGGGACCTAATTAACCATCATGGCACCTACGACTCGAGCTTCAACGCCCGCGGCGAAACGGTTTACGTCAATTCTCAGGCTCCCAGGGAATATGACGACGTGCAGAAGTATTCGTCGCCGAATGGATTGAGCGAAGTAATGAGATGACGCGGCTGACGGTCCAGAGAAAACGATTCGAGGAGGATACGACGATGAGCGCGGAAGACAACAAGCGGATGATTCTGGGGTTCTTCGAGGACTTGAGCGCCGGGCGGGGCGACAAGGTGCTGGGCGCGCTCGCGGACAGCGCGACATGGTGGGTGCTCGGCAATTTTCCGTTGTCGGGAACCAAGACCAAGGCCCAGTTCGCGGAACTCGTGGGCGCGCTCGGCCAGAATATCGACGGCGGCCTGCGCGTCACGCCGATCGGAATCACGGCCGAGGGCGATCGGGTCGCGGTCGAGGCGGAATCATACGCCCGGATGAAAAACGGCAAGACCTATCAGAACAAGTATCATTTCCTGTTCGTCGTCCGGAACGGAAAGATTCAGGAAGCGCGCGAATATCTGGATACGATGCACGCCAACGACGTGCTCTGCAGCTAGCAGGCGGCGCGCCGGAATTAACGGCGCTTCGAATCGGGCCGGCTCCCGGCCGGCGGAGCCAAAGCGATCGACCGGACATGTCCTCCCGCGACCGCATGGCGCGATCGGCGCGGCCCGCCGCCGCGCGGACGCGGCGGGCGGCGGATGACCAATCCCGTCCGCCGAGCGACGCGCGCCGCAGCGCGCGAGTCGGCCTCGCGATCGGACCGGATCATCACGTAGAAGAGCGCGTCGGCGAGAAAAACTTTGGCGAGCGCAATCACGAAAATGCAGGCCAGCAGCGGCAGCGCTTCCGCCCAACTGTCTGAAGCGGTAATCACCACCGCCGCGGTCATCGCCAGCGCCGCGAACGAAAACGCGACGATTAGCCCGATCAACGATCTGTTGGATTCAGCCTCGCGCGCCGCGCGGTCGACCGTGGTTCGGGCATTACGCCGCAGCGGGCGCGCGCGATTGAATTTTACAACGGAACCCATATCGGTCGATTCCCGGCCGGAGGGAATGGAGGCGGGCCGGTAAACTTCCTTGCCGCGCAAACGCGACCGCTGAATTCTCGCCTAAACCGCATCGCCGTGCAAAGCCCTTTCTCGCCGCGCCATCATCGGCCAACTGACGGCTCCTCAGCGGAACGCCGGCATAACGTATTCGGCCACATCGCGGAACACCTGCCGCTGCGTATCCGCTGGCGGCAGGATCAGCAATTCGTTGATTCCCGCGCGCTCCATCGCGCGAATCCGTTCGACAATCTCGTCTGGCTCGCCGGCCAGGCAGGTTCCGCGAATCGCCTCCGGCGTCACGTATTTGCGCTCCGCGGGCTGCAAGAACGTTCCGTGCCCCTCATGAATCTGCCGGAAGCGCGCCTTCTCGGGCAGGCTGAAATTTTTCACCCGCTCCAGATAGTCGTCCCAAACGTCGCGAAAAAAGGGCGGAATCGCGTCGTCGCGCCGGCCGCGCGCCTTCCACGTTTCGTACACGAAGTGCAGCGCGCTTGCGACCTGCGCCCCGGTTTCGTTAATCACCCGTTCCGAAGTAAGCGCCTCACCGGGCCGCAATACGCAAGCGCTGGTCAGCGCGACGATATGAAAATCGTCCGGCACGGATCGGCCCGCGGCGGCTGCGCCTTCGCGAATCTGGGCGAGCCGCCCCTCGATTTTCGCGTTGATGCCGCCGGCGGTGACCCAGCCGTCGCCGAATTCGCCCGCGACGCGCGCGGCGCGCGGTCCATTGGCCGCGACGTAAATCGGAATCGGATCGTCGAGATTGATAAAGCGGCGGTCGCGATGGAGGAACTGAATCTCGCGCGTGCGCCCGCGATACGTGTAATCCACGGCTTCGCCGCGCAGCAGCGCCCGCACCACGCGCAGATAGTCGCGGAATTCCTCGATCGGCATCGGGCTCTGCCCCATCACGCGCATCGCGGTATGGCCCGTGCCGATACCCAGAAAGACGCGGCCGGGAGCGATCTGGTTGATGCTCGCGATCGAGTGGGCCGTGACGGGCGCGATTCGCGTGCCCGCAATCGCGACTCCCGTGCCGAGCCGGATCCGGCTGGTGTTCGCGGCGGCGAGCGCCAACACCGCATAACAATCCGACCAGATCATCTGCGAGTCGGGAACCCAGCAACTGTCGAAGCCCAGCTCCTCGGCGTAGCGGGCGAGATCCCATTTATCGACGTGGGTGTCGAAGCCGACGCCAAATTCCATCGCCGCCTCCTGCACGAAGCTCCGGATTAATCGAGATGCGAGCGGAGGGTAACATCGGTAGTGCGCTATGGTCAAAACAGCCGCACCACGGCGCGGAGGATTACGATGAAAGAGCCGCTCCGCCGACCGGCCGCGGATCTGCTTCGCGGAATCTGCACGGAAACGCGCGCGACGCCCTAATAAAATGCCTCCGCACGGAGTCCGAAGATTCGGCGTGCGGAGGCTTCACGGCGATCGCCGCAATTCGTCGTCAGGCCGCTGGTGCGGCTTGCGGACCGCGGATCAATTGACCCGGCATCGCGCCCGTCGCTTCGGCGTTTTCGTAAATTACCTCGCCGCTGACAACGGTGTATTTGTAACCGTCGGCGCGCTGAATCAAACGCCGCCCACCCGCCGGCAGATCGAAGACCATCCGCGGCGCGTGCAGCTTGAGCGCGTCGAAATCGATCACGTTGACGTCAGCCTTCATGCCCGGCCGCAGCGTTCCGCGATCGTTCAAGCCATAGAAGCGCGCGGTATCATGGGTCTGGCGTTTGACCGCGAGCTCGAGCGGCAACCGTTCGCCGCGGCTGCGATCGCGCACCCAATGGGTCAGCATGAAGGTCGGCATGCTGGCGTCGCAGATAAGTCCGCAGTGGGCGCCGCCGTCCGACAGGCCCATCGTGGTGACCGGGTCGAGAATCATCTCGCGCAGCGCGTCGAGATTATATTCCGCGTAGTTGGCGAGCGGCACGTAGAGCAACGCGCGCCCCTCCCGTTCGAGCATCAGTTCGTACGTCAGTTCCTCGGGCGTTTTGCCCTCGCGCGCCGCGCGCGCGGCGACGTTGGCCTCGCGCACCGGCTCGTAGTCGGGCGGATCGCCGAGCGGGAAAAATTTCGAGAAGTTGGTCACGAAATGGCGGTTTCGCGCACGCTCGGGCCTTCGGCCAGGATTTGCGCGCGCAGCGCCGGCTCGCGCATCCTCGCGACGCGCTCGGCGAGCGGCAGATGCGCAATCGACTTGTAGGTGCGATGCGTGATGAACGGATGCAGCGAACTTTCGAGCCCCATCAGCATCCCGGTCGGCCGCGCTGAAATTTGCGGATACAGATGGGCGCCGTTGGCGTTGAACTCGCGCACCCGATCGATGATGCGCCGCGCGCCGCTCGGATCCTTGTCGATTTGCGCGAGCGCGAAGGTGATCGGCAATCCCGTCTCGGTCGAAAGCTTGACCATCCATTCCATCGTCTCGTCGGGACCGACGAGGTCGGAGGCCATCTCGAAGACGCCGTGGCCCGCGGCCGCCAGCGCGCGTCCGATGCCGAGCAGTTCGTCCTCGCCTGCGAAGGTTCCGGGCACGACTTCCTTGTTTTTCGCCCGATGCAGCATCGTGCGGGAGGTGGTGAAACCGAGCGCGCCGGCGCGCAGGCCGTCGCGCACCACCGCCGCCATGCGCGCGATATCGTCGGGCGTCGCCGCCTCGTTATGCGCGCCGCGCTCGCCCATCACGTAAACCCGCACCGAGCCGTGCGGCACTTGCGCGCCGACGTCGATCGCCCGCGGCATCGCGGCGACCGCGTCAAGATAGTCGGCGAAGCTCTCCCAACCCCACTTGATGCCTTCGGCGAGCGCAGTCCCCGGAATATCTTCGACGCCTTCCATCAGGCCGATCAGGAAATCCTCGCGGCCGCGTTCGACGGGGGCGAAACCGACGCCGCAGTTGCCCATCACGATCGTCGTCACGCCATGCCAGCTCGAAGGCGTGAGATATGGGTCCCAGGTCACCTGCCCGTCGTAATGCGTATGTATATCGACAAAGCCCGGCGTCACCAGCAGGCCGGCGGCGTCGATCTCGCGGCGCGCCGCGCCCGCTTTGCCGCCGACGCTCGTAATCGTGCGCCCGTCGATCGCAATATCGCCCGTGAAGGCCGGCCGACCCGTGCCGTCGACCACGCGTCCGCCGCGTATCGCCAAATCATGCATTGGTACGTTCTCCGTGGGAGTATCGTCTGCGTTAAATAAAGCAATTTATCGCCGGATCGCGCAAGGCGCGGCGAACCCAGCTCGTGGTTCGGGAAACCCGTGCGGCGAATACGGCAAAATCGGTCTTGATGCGCGCCTCGCGAAATTCGTTCTGGCCTTATACTATCGCGCTGGTCAAAGTGGATACATGACGAGCCGGCTTCGGATAGCAGATCGATGAAAAATACTTTGATCGCAACGTGTTTCGCTCTGGCCACGATTGGCGGATGCGCGCGCTTTCAGCCGACGACTCCGGCGACGGATTACACGCCGACCGCCCAACTGCAAAGCGTTACCCTGAAGAATAGCTCGATCCATTACGATCCGGCGGTGTTGGCGCCCGGCGTGCCGCGCAGCGAGGTCCAAGCCAAGCTGGGCGATCCCAACGACACGGAAACCGCGGACGACGGAATCGTCGAAGACGTGTATGCGTTCTATCCCGACGGCGACAAATTCGTGAATCCGACGATACGGCCGCGCAATATCGCCCTCGGCGTCTTCACCGGCGGCGCCTCGGTCGTCATCCGGCAGTTGCGGCTGGCGCACGCGGAAAAGAAATTGACGCTCTACTACGTGCGCTATGGCGCCGACGATCGGATCGCGTCGGTGCGGGTCGTTCCGCCGGATTCTTCCGGCGTTAGTACGCCATCAGCGGCGCCGTCGAAGATCGAATAGATGCGCCTTCCGCACGCTAAGCTGTGCGCCGCGCCTTGCGATAGCGCCTGATCAGCGCGGCCGTCGAACTGTCATGGTTGAGCGGTGGTTCGTTGGCGGCTTCGAGCTCGGGAATAATCTTCTGCGCCAGCGCCTTGCCCAACTCCACGCCCCATTGATCGAACGAATTGATTCCCCAAATCGCGCCCTGGGTGAATACGCTGTGCTCGTACAGCGCGACCAGCGAACCGAGGATCGTCGGCGTAAGCCGAGGGGCCATTATCGTGGTTGACGGCCGGTTGCCCTCGAAGGTCCGATGCGGCACAAGCCAGTCCGGCGCGCCCTCGGCCTTCACCTGCTCGGGCGTTTTGCCGAATGCGAGCGCCTCGCCCTGTGCGATTACGTTGGCGATCAGCAAATCGTGATGGCGGCCAAGCGGATTGAGCGGCTCGTCGAATCCGATAAAGTCGCATGGAATCAGCTTCGTTCCCTGATGAATCATCTGGTAGAACGAATGCTGGCCGTTGGTTCCCGGCTCGCCCCAGAAAATCGGTCCGGTTTGATAATTGACGACGGCGCCGTCCAACGTCACGTGCTTGCCGTTCGATTCCATCGTGAGCTGCGGCAG
>JADBKU010000023.1 GCA_014896235.1 bacterium
GAGCGAACGCACGTTCTCCGGGCTGGCGCCGCGGCTTTGGCAATAGGCGCGATAAACGGCGACGTTGGCGAATTGAAAGCGAAAAACTTCCAGAGCGAGCGACTCGAACGATGCGGCCTCGGGCGCTTCGATAAATCCCAGAACTTGCTCGTAAATCGTCATGACCGGCCGCAACCTCGCGACATTTTATCGGGTTTGCGTTCGGGTTGCGCCACCGGCGCCAGAGGCGGCGCGCGAAGTATTAGCATTGCTGTATCGCCATATTCCGCTGTATTCCCAATTTTGATAAAAAAACAGGTCGGCGACGATGCCGCCTCGGAGGGGCGCGTCAGATGAAGCAATTTATAGCGGGGGTGGTCGCGGGAGCGCTCGCGACCGGCGGGGTTGGGCTGGCGGCGACCGCGGCGGAACACAACGGAGCTTTTTGGCGGCAACTCAGCGCTCCGGCCAAGGTCAGTTATGTGGCGGGCTATCGCGACGCGATGAACGTCAGCGTCGGCAAGCTCGACGATCTGAAAATCGCCGCGGACCTTTTTCACTGGCGCGGCGCCAACAAAATCCTGGGTCAGATCGATCGCGAGCTTTCCGATGGCGGCCTGACGTCTGACGCCGCCGTTCGGCAGCTCGACTCGCTATATGCGAATCCCAAATACGCCGAACTTGACCTCGGACAGGCGCTCGAGTTTCTCGCCGTGCGTGTCCCGGACGGCAATGGCGTCGCGTCGGCGACGGCCGATAAGGTTAAGCCGTCCGGCGGCGTTCCCGCTCAATCCAGATAACGCAGCCCGGCCCGGCGGCGCTTCACGCCGCCGGAAGGTTATTTGACAGCTCCGGCGCGGGCGACCTACCGTGCTTGCGCGAGCGGCGGTTCGCGTCCGCGCGCCGCTGGCGCGATTCATATGATAAGGCCGCAACGATGAGCACTGAAACGACCGCGCGTTTGCGCCAGCTTTTGTCCGGCCCCGAGATGCTCGTGGCGCCGTTCGTCTATGACGGCCTGCAGGCGAAAATCGCCGAACAGGCGGGCTTCGACGCGATTTACATGACTGGATTCGGCACGGCCGCCGCGCGCGGACTGCCTGACCTCGGATTGCTCACAATGTCCGAGATGGTCCAGAACGTCCGCGCGATCGCCCATGCCGTCAACGCGCCGCTGATCTGCGACGCCGACACCGGCTATGGCAATCCCGTGAACGTCTGGCGAACGGTGCGCGAGTACGAGGAGGCGGGCGCCGCGGCGTTGCATATCGAGGATCAGGTCTGGCCCAAGCGATGCGGTTTCCTGGCGGGCAAGCAGGTCATCCCGATGGATCAGATGGTTCCAAAGGTGCGCGCCGCCTGCGACGCGCGCCGCGATCCCAATTTCGTCATTATCGCCCGCACCGACGCGCTGGCCGTCAACGGCTGGGAAGACGTCGCGCGCCGCGCCCGCGCTTATCGCGAGGCCGGCGCCGATCTGATTTTCGTCGACGGCATCCGCACCGTCGAGGATATCAAGCGCTACGTCGCGGAACTCGGCGACCTGCCATTGCTCTACAACGGCGGCCTGTTGCCGGTTCCTGAACTGGCCAAATTCGGGTTCAAGGTGACGATTCATACGGGCACCTTGATGGCCGCGTTCGTGCGCTTTCGCGAGGCGATGCGCGAACTGAAGCGGACCGGCTCCTTAGACCTGCCGATCACCGGCCATCTGTTCGGCGAGTTGATCGAATTGCTGGGCGTGCCCGCCTATGAAGCGCTGGCGAAGAAATATGCCGATTAGGCGCCGAATTTTTTCATGGATAATCCGGCCGAACTGAAATTTTACTTCGCCTACACCAGTCCGTTCACCTATCTGGCGTACGAGCCGGCGCGCGCGCTCGAACGGAGCCATCGGGTGCGCGTGCGCTTCATTCCGCACGGCGTGAATATCCGGCGCGTCTATGGCGACACGGCCGAACGCACCCGGCGCGATCAATTGAAAGTCCGCTATCTCTATCTCGACGCGCGGCGTTTCGCGGCTGAACGCGGCTTGACCATTCTGCCGCCGAAAAAAATCTACAGCGCGCGTTTCGCCTTTTACGGCGGGATGGTCGCGGAGGATCAGGGGCTGTTTCATCCCTATTCCGAGCGCGTCTTCGAGCGCTTCTGGAAGCGCGCGCTTGAAGTCGAGGATCCGGCGGCGCTGGCGGCGATTCTGCGCGAGGCCGGCGCCGATCCAGCGCCTTTCGAACGCTACGTCGGCAACGAGGAGCTGGAAGCCAAGCCGCGCCTTAAAGCTTGCTTCGCGGAAGCCGATCGCGATCACGTCTTCGGCGTGCCGACCTTCGTAATCGACGGCGAATTGTTCTGGGGTTACGACCGGATGGAGTGGTTGGTGCGCAAGCTCGACGCGATGGGCCTGCGCCGCTGATTGTCGAATATCTTAGTGACGCGCGGCGGCGCGCGTAGCCGTTCGGCGGTCCTGACGCCTTCCTGGGCGGTGGGCGGGACCGTATCAGCCGAGGCTGCGTTTTTCGCGCTCAGCCAGTTCGAGATCCGCGTCAACCATCATCTCGACCAGTTGGCGGAAGCGGATTTTCGGTTCCCATCCGAGGATGCGTTTCGCCTTGCTGCTGTCGCCGATCAGGATGTCCACTTCGGCGGGCCGCATGAAACGCGGATCGAACTCGACATGGCGGGCCGGATCGAGGCCGAGCCGGGCGAAGGTCAGCTCAAGGAATTCGCGCACCGAATGGGTTTCGCCAGTTGCAACGACGAAATCGTCCGGCCGCTCCTGCTGCAGCATCAGCCACATCGCTTCGACGTAATCGCCCGCGAAGCCCCAGTCGCGCCGCGCGTCAAGGTTGCCGAGCGTAAGCTTGTCCTGCAGCCCGAGCTTGATCCGCGTGGCGCTGCGCGTGATTTTGCGCGTGACGAAATTCTCGCCGCGGCGCGGCGATTCGTGATTGAAAAGGATGCCGTTGCAGGCGAACAGGCCGTACGCCTCGCGGTAATTCACCGTCTGCCAGTGCGCGTAGCACTTGGCGCATGCGTAAGGACTGCGCGGATGGAACGGCGTGGTCTCGCGCTGCGGAATCTCCGCGACCTCGCCGAACATCTCCGACGACCCGGCCTGATAGAAGCGGATCTTGCGGCCGTGGCGCTGATTGTGGTCGCGCACCGCCTCGAGCAGGCGCAGCGTGCCTAGCCCAACCACGTCGGCCGTATATTCCGGCTGGTCGAAGGAGATGCGCACGTGCGATTGCGCCGCCAGATTGTAAACCTCGTCGGGCAGCACCTGCTCGATGATGCGGCGCAGCCCGGTGCCGTCGCCAAGGTCGCCGTAATGGAGCTGCAACGGCGATTTGCCGCCGGCGGCGCCGTGATGCAGATGGTCGATGCGGCCGGTCGCGAAGCTGGAGCTGCGCCGCACGACGCCGTGGACCTCGTATCCTTTGTTGAGCAGGAATTCGGCCAGATACGAACCGTCCTGGCCGGTGACTCCGGTTATCAGCGCGACTTTCGCCATCAAACAATCTTTTCGGCGCGGATATCGCGGCCAAGCCGGCGCGCCCCGCGGTTCGTCATATCATGCCGCAAGCGGGGGGCGCGGGCGAGGGTTCGTCAATCGCCTTTGACCAGCCGGATCGAATCGCTCTCGAAGTGCTGGGTCGAGAATTCGTAAAGTTCGGCGTCCTCGATCGCTTCCATCTGATGGACCAGGCCGATCGGTATATCCATGCATTGTCCGGCTTCGAGCACGAACTCCTCGATCGTCGGCGCATCGGCCGAGTCTTTCACCCGCACTTTCAATTTTCCGGAGCGCAGGAAAAAGGATTCGGTTTTTAGCTTGTGGAAGTGGAGCGAGCACATCTTCCCCTTGCGGATTTCAAGAATTTTTCCGCAGTAGAGATCGTTGTTCGCAATCCATACTTCGCGGCCCCAACCTTTCGGAACGATTTTTACCGGTTCGCGCGATCGTGACATGACTTTCTCTCTTTCCGGATCGACCATCGGTTCGCGGAAACGCGGCCCGACTGCCAGAAATGTAGCCAGATGGCCGAGATCAAGCGACAACTTGTCCGCTTGCGGAGCCGCGATTTTCGCCGGAGGCCGGCAGAACGTCGCTCTCGCCGGGCGGGCCTATATCATTGAGCCGAATAGAAAACCGCCGGACCAAAAGATGATGACGATTGGCGAATTCCCAGAGCGATAGAGTCATTTCGCGCGGCAGGGAATCCACCGCCACCAATAGCTCGTTGAAATTGGTCGCGAGCAAAATCCGCTCAAGATCCTTGAGCGAGCCCATCACCTGCCGCCCATGCACGAGCTTGCCGAGTTTCATCGCGTCGTCGTCGACAAAGCCGACGATTTTGGCGCGGCGACTACGGGCGACCGCCAGATAACGCGCCGCGGCTTCCGCCAGCTCGTCGGCGCCGACGATCAGCACCCGCTCGTTGGCGACCGCGAGCAAAGCGATTCCGCGGCGCAGGGCGCGAAACGAAAAACGGCTGGCGACAAGAAAATTCGCAAGCAAAATCACGTACAGCACCGCGATCGATCCGGACAGCTCGATCCGGACGATCATCGAGAGCAAAACCAGAAAAGCGCCCGCGAGCACCGCGCCGATCGTCAGCCGCAGCAGGTCCGAGACGCTCGCATAGCGCCAGATGCCCCGGTACACGCCGGAGACCATGAAAGCGGCATAGGTGACGGCTAGGACCCACGGTACGCAGTTGAGCAGACTGGCCATCAGGGCGTCGTTGATCCGGAAATCGAGCCGAATCAAAAACGCGCCGAAATAGGCGGCGGGAATCAAAGCGAAGTCGAGCAAGGCTTCGGCCAGCCGCCGCTTGTAGCTAAACGTCAGAATCGCGCGCGCCAATCCGCGCAGCTCGGCGATCGCCACGCCGGGCGAGGTCCGATCGAAAGTCAAATCGACCATGAAGAGGGCGATTACGCCGAACAACCCCGCGACCATCGGCAGCGTTGACAACAGCAGCGGATGCGGAATCATCACGACCGTGACCGCGAGCGCCGAGGTTGCCGCCGTGACGATCCAGAACAAGCCGACGGCGACTGGCTCGGCGAGGCCGAGCGCGAGCAGCTTGTGATGCGAATGGTCGAGGCCGCGGCGTGAAATCGGCTTTCCCGTGGCCATCCGGCTGACGCTGACGATCGCCGTGTCGAGCAGCGGCACGAGCATCAACAGAATCGGCACGACGTAACGCGACAGGCGTGAATTTCCCGAAAGGTCGCCGGAGTGCAAGGCGAGCAGACCCAGAATTAAGCCGAGCGGCAAGGCGCCGCTGTCGCCCATGAAGATCGACGCGGGACTCGCGTTGTAGAGCAAAAAGCCGCATAAAGCGCCCGCGACGGCGAGCGCGCGGCAGCCCAGCGGCGTCTGGTTATGCACGAGCGCGATAACGCCGCAGGCGACCGCGACGATAATTCCGATACCGGTCGCCAAACCGTCGAGACCGTCGATCAAATTGAAGGCGTTGATTGTCCCAAGCAGGAAAAATCCGGCCAAGAGAGCGTTAAGCCAGATCCACGGAGCCAGATGGAATGGCCCTACGAACCTGAGCGTGATCGCGACGATCGCGATCTGCAAAAGCAGTTTCGGCAGTGCGCGAAAAGCCACAACATCGTCAATCACGCCGACCGCCAGCAGGCCGATCGATCCCGCGAGCATCCCCACGCTCAGCGAATGCACCGCCGCAAGCGCAATAAGAATCGAGAGGACAATCGCTACGCCGCCCAGCAGCGGCGTCGCTTCGGCATGGCGCCCATCGTCGCTGGGCGGCGCCGTCACGCCGAACCGCAGCGCTATCCGCTTGAGGGGCGGAGTCGTCACAATTGTCAAGAGCATGGCGATAATCGTCGCCACCAATGGACGCATGGACGGACTTATGACGATGAACATGACGTCACCGGTTCGGCAACCGGCGTCCCCTCACCGTCGCAGGTTGACCGGCGATTACTTTGCGCTTGCAACTCGAATGAAGCAAGAGCCAAATTGGATTTCATTTATGAAAATCTAGCATTGCTAGGTTTTGTTTTGCTTTGACCTTCAAATTTCGACGTTTAACGCCAATCTGGCGAACTTAGGCGCGGAAAGCGCGAACGGCTCATCGGCGCCGTCAGCGAGCCGGCGCGAGCGTGTGTCTGGACTGGACTGCGGCGGCGGTCGTGGCGAAATCTGGAAGCGGCCGTTGGAAGATTAGCGCGGCGTAGAGGTCGCACATTTTGCGCGCGGACGATTTCCAATCGAAATCCCGCTTGATCCAGTCGCGTCCGCGCGCGCCCATCTCGTCCAGCGGCATCGCCGCGAGCCGTTGAATCGCGCCGGCCAGCGACTCGGGATCGTTTTTCACCCAAAGGCCGCATCCATGTTCGCTAAGCGCGCTCCACGGCGTTCCCTCGCTGGCGATTACCGGCACGCCGCGCGCGAGCGCCTCGGCGACGCTTGCCGCCGAATGTTCCTGATGCGATGGCAGGACGAAGAGATCGATGCGATCGAAGAAACGGCGGCGCGCGGAACCGCGCAGCGACGATTCGATCAAACTTACTTCGCCGCCGAGGCCCAGGCGTTCGATCCGCTGGCGCAGCAGGCGCAAGTAGCGGCGTCCGCCCTCGCCCGCGACCGTCATCGCGACGCTGGTCCCTGAATCGCGCAGAAGCGCCGCCGCGTCAATCAGATTCTCCAGCGCTTTACGCGGTTCGATTCGGCCCGCGTAGCCGATTCTGAGCCGGCCTTCGCGCGGCTCCCGGATGGATTCCGATGGAATGCGCACGCCGTATGGCACGGTCGCGATCGCGACGGCGGGAATTCGCGCCGCGCACGCGTCCCTTTCACCTTCCGACGCGGCGTGCATCACGACGCGCCGCGGCGCCAGCATCCGTTCCAGCCGTGTCGGACCGCCCAATCCGCTGCGGTCGCCACGCCATGGTTGCAACGCTCCGCCGGGCGACCATACGAGCGGCCGATTGAAGATTTTGCAGGCGATAAGCGCCGGCAGGGCCGTCGCGACGTTTAGTCCAATAAGATGCACCACCTCCGCGCTGCGCACTTCCATCAGCAAGCGTAACGGCAGGCTCGGCGCGAGCGCGCCGAATAAAATTCGATGCGCATAAATCGCTTCGAAGCCGGCGTCGATCAGAATTGGCTTGCCAGTCTCGACCGGCGCAGTTCGGCGCGGCCCGTCGGCATCGGTGGCGAGCACCCGCACATTGCATCCCAAACGCGCGCATCCAAGGCTCAGGCGGTAGGCGTTTTCAACCGCTTCGCCATAATAGGCGGCGGGCGAAAAATACGGCGTGACGTAAAGTACTCTCACGCAAAATCAGCCAAGTATGAGCGGCAATCTCGTAAATTCGCCAGTATCACGCGATACCGGCAGCATCAGTAGGTTAAACCCTAATTAACGCATAATACATCAGATTGGAACATTCCGCCATGTGTAGGCTAGTTCGGACAACGCGCCGATAAACACGGTTAAGTTATTGTACCTTGACCGCATTCGCGCATGGCGAAATAGTTGCCTTTGCAGGTTGTGATTTAAGTAGGTTCCCAACCGGGAAATCATGATGTTGAACCCCGCGCCGAGACCGCACGGCGCTGGTGACGCCGTCGGAAGCAACCGATCTAAATCAAGCTTAGGGATAAGGATTGGCGTAAGCCGTGACGTGCATGGCCGGCGGGTGTATATAGAAAGTCCCGCGGCGTTACGGGCGGCGCGATTCGACGGCATTTATTAGAGGTATCGAGATGACGCAACTTGAAGCGGCCCGCAAAGGTTTGATCACCCAGCAGATGGCTGAAGTCGCCGAAGACGAAGGACGGCGGCCCGAGGAGATCCGCGCTCTCGTCGCCAGCGGCGAAGTGGTGATTCCGCACAACCATCATCATGAATTCCGTGCGATCGGCATTGGCAAACAGCTCCGGACCAAGGTCAACGCCAATATCGGCGCCTCGAATTTCCATCAGTTGATCGAAGAGGAGATCGAAAAGCTCTATACGGCGGTGCGGTTCGGCGCGGACTCTGTGATGGATCTGTCAACCGGAACCGACCTCGACCAGATTCGGATGGAAGTGCTATCGCGAAGCCCCGTGATGGTTGGCACGGTGCCGATTTACCAGGTCGCATCCGAGCGCTCGATCATGGAGCTTGAGGCGCCGAATTTTCTCGAGGTGATCGAGCGGCAGGCGCGCCAGGGCGTGGATTACATGACGCTGCATTGCGGCGTCACGCGCGAAACCGTGCGCAAGCTGCGCGGTCATGGCCGTATCGAGGGAATCGTTTCCCGCGGCGGCGCGCTGCTGGCGGCGTGGATCGAGCGCACCGGAAACGAAAATCCGCTTTACGAGCATTTCGACGAAGTTTGTGCGATTCTGCGCGAGCACGACGTTACGATTTCGCTGGGCGACGGATTGCGTCCGGGCGCCACCGGCGACGCCACCGACCGCGGCCAGCTGGCCGAATTGCTGGTGCTCGGCGAACTGACGGAGCGGGCGCGCGCGCTTGGCGTGCAGGTGATGATCGAAGGGCCGGGCCATGTGCCGCTGGATCAGATCGAAGCCAACGTCAAACTGGAAAAGCGGGTTTGCGGCGGCGCGCCATTTTATGTTCTGGGGCCGCTGACCTGCGACGTGGCGCCCGGCTACGACCACATCACCGGCGCGATCGGCGGCGCGATCGCCGCCGCCGCGGGCACCGATTTCCTGTGCTACGTCACCCCTGCGGAGCATCTGCGGCTCCCTGATATCGAGGATGTGCGCGAGGGCGTAATCGCCACGCGGATCGCGGCGCATTCGGGCGATCTCGTCAAAGGCGTGCGCGCCGCCAAGGTCTGGAACGATCAGATGTCGCGCTACCGCAAGGCGCTCAATTGGGAGGGGATGTACGCGATGGCGATGGATCCGGACAAGGCGCGCCGCTACAAGGAAGAGAGCGAGGCGGCCGGCTCCAACGTCTGCAGCATGTGCGGCTCGCTCTGTTCGATCAATATCGACAACGCCGCGATCAAATTCACGCGCAAGCGCGCGCTGGAGCAGGTGGAAACCCATGCCGCCGCGGGTCGATGAGATTCGCGCGGCGGGCGCTCCGGCGTTTCGCGACATCGCGCTGCTCGACCAGTTCGGCCGCACCCGGCGGCTGGCCGATTACGCCGGTGAGATCGTGGCGCTCTACTTTTATCCGCAGGACGATACGCCCGGATGTACGGTCGAGGGGCGCGAGTTTCGCGACCTGCACGAACAATTTCGCGCGCTCGGATGCGCGGTGGTGGGCGTGAGCGCCGACTCCGTCGCGTCGCATCGCGCATTCGCCGACAAGCACGGCTTTCCGTTCACCCTGCTGTCCGACGGAAGCGGCGAACTGGCGGCGGCCTTCGGCGTGCTGCGCGACGGCCGGCCGCTGCGCGCGACCTTCGTCATCGGCCGCGACGGCCGGGTCGCGCGCGCATTTCACGACGTTACGCCGCGCGGCCACGCCCGGCGCGTGCTTAATTTCGTGCAGGCTCTGGTCGAATCGCATCGGATGATCGGCGGGTGAAGCCGGGATGCGCGGCGGCGCGGGCGTAACTATAATGGTTGCATCATAGGACCGATTTGCGGCGGCCGGAGTTCGCGCCGCCCGCGGCGCGCGAACTCGAAGGAACAGAAAATGGCTAAAAGCTCGAAGAACATCATCGACGAGGCGCGAGCCTCGATTAAAGCGATCGATATCGATGAGGCGCGGCGGATGCTCGACCAGCCGGGCACGGTGCTGATCGATGTCCGTGAGAGCGACGAATGGCGCCAGGGGCACATTCCGCAGGCGGTCGGAATTCCGCGCGGCTTTCTGGAACTTCGGATCGAGGAGAAGGTTCCCGATCACAAAACGCCGATCATTCTGCAGTGCGCGTCGGGCACGCGCTCGTTGCTGGCGGCGCGCGCGCTCAAGGAACTCGGTTACGAGAACCTTTACAATCTGACCGGCGGATTCAACGCGTGGAAGGATCGCGGCCTGCCATGGGTCGCCGATCGCGCGTTCACGCAGGACGAGATCACGCGCTATTCGCGCCATTTTGTGATTCCCGAAGTGGGCGAGAAGGGGCAGGCGAAGCTGCTCGATTCCAAGGTGCTGATTCTGGGCGCGGGCGCGCTCGGCTCGCCGACTTCGCTCTATCTCGCGGCGGCGGGGGTCGGCACGATCGGCCTGGTGGATTTCGACGTGGTCGATCTTTCGAACCTGCAGCGCCAGATTATCCATACGACCGACCGGGTCGGAATTCCCAAGACCGAATCCGCGAAGAAGCAGATCAACGCGCTCAATCCCGGCGTCAAGGTTAACCGGCACGATGTGCGCCTGAGCTCGGAAAACGTGATGGATATCATCGCGGGCTACGACGTGGTGGTGAATTGCGGGGATAATTTTCCGACCCGCTATTTGATCAACGACGCCTGCGTGCTGGCCCGCAAGCCGCTCGTGGACGGGGCGATATTCCGCTTCGAGGGCAACGCGACCGTTTTCTATCCGGCCGCCGGCGGACCGTGCTACCGATGCCTCTATCCGGAGCCGGCGCCGCCCGACATGGCGCCCTCGTGCGCTGAAGCGGGCGTGCTCGGCGCGCTGCCGGGCCTGATCGGATCGATCGAAGCGCTGGAAGCGATCAAGCTGATTCTCGGCGCAGGCAAGCCGCTGATGGGCAAGATGGTTTATTTCGACACGCTCTCTTCGGATTATGTGCGGGTGCTCAAGATCCGGCGCAATCCGGATTGCCCCGTATGCAGCGACCATCCCACCCAGACCGGCCTTATCGATTACGAGGCGTTTTGCGGACTGGCTCCTGCCGCGAACGGCGCTGAACATGCGGCTGCGGCGGCGGGACGCTGAGTATCGGCGGCGGCGCGGAGCGAACCCAAATCCGGGCGACAACGGGCGGCGGACGCATTCGAGGCGGCCGCCGCCTTTTCGTTGAAAATTCCGACGAGCGAAGATCACAATGGCGCTGGGGCCTTTTTACGTGGCGCAAAAACTGCTCGATACCAACGGCGCACGCGGCGTCGCGATCCTGATGCGGCATGGCGAGACCGGATGGAATCGCGAGGGGCGTGTGATGGGCCGCCATCCGGTGGAGCTGAATGAAAACGGCAGGGCGCAAGTCGCGGCGACGGCCCGCTTCGCCCATACGGTTGGTCCGGAATTGATCGTCACCAGCCCGTTGGTGCGCGCGCGGCAATCGGCGGAAATAATGGCCGAAGCGCTGAATGGCCTCGAGATAATAGAGGAGCCGGATATCGCCGAAGTGTTGTACGGCCGCTGGGAGGGGATGAGCTATCACGAACTCATCGACGACCCGCACTACAAAACTTACCGCAAAGCGCCGACGGAAAATCCCACTCCCGGAGGCGAAACGATCCGCCAAGTGCAGGCGCGCGGCGTGGCCGCGGTGATGCGCGCGCTAACGTCTTATCCCGGCAAACGGGTGCTGTTCGTTTCGCACGGCGACATCGTGCGGACGGTGCTGTGCCATTTCATGGGGCTCGATTTGGCGTACTTCCATCGGATTCGCGTCGATAACGCGACGCTCTCGGCGATTCAGGTCGCCGGCGATTTCGCCGAAGTTAAATTTCTCAATCTGCTGCCCGATCCGGGCCGCGCCTTTATCGCGCCGTTTCCGGTCAAAAAGCCGTCCCAGGACGCGAACGCGCGCTGATCGGCGCGCTGCTTCGCAGGCGCTTCCAAGCCCGGCGCCGCAGGCTCACGGATAAGTGGACGATGCGGATTCCGCGCCGGGTCCAACCTCGATGCCTTTGCGCACGCGCACGTGATCTCCCGGGCGCGACGGTACGTCGACGTGGATAGTGCGATAGCCGCCGCGGGACGCGTCCGGCGCGACGAAGCCAATCGTGTACTGTTCGCGCAGTTCGCGGCTGATCGAAGCGCACGCATTGCGCAGCGCGGCGCCGTCGCCGACTTCGCGGATGATGTACGTTTTGGCGCCGGTTTCGCTCGAAAGCAGATCGAGCGTGCGCGCATCCACTTCGTCGATATCCGCTCCTCCGAACAGCGACGACAGCGGTCCGCCCGCACCGCCGCCCACATTGGGATCGCCGATGCCGATCGAATAGATCAGCACGCCCATCCGGCGCGCCTGCGCGATCACCTGTCCCAGCGTCGCCTCGCTGGTATTGTCCATTCCGTCGGTGATCACCAGCAGCGCCTTTTTGTCGTAGCGCCCATGCTGAACCATCAGCAGCCCGTCCAGGATCGTGTCGAAAAGCGCGGTCTGGCCATAAGCGTGGAGCAATTCCAGCCGGCTGAGAATCAGGTAGTGGTTGGTGGTGAAGGGCTGCAGCAGGAACGGCCGGCTCGAAAACGCGAATAGAAAGACGTCGTCCTGCGGATTCAGATTGCGCACGAATTCCGTAATCGCGGCGCGCGCCTGCGCCAGCTTGGGCTGCATGCTGCCGGAAGTGTCAACGATGATCCCGACCGAAACGGGAGTGTTCAGGTCCTGGCGGAAGAACGCGATCTGCCGCGGCTGGCCGTCAACCAGCAGCTTGAAATCATTTTCGCGCAGGTCGGTGACGTAGCGGCCCTCCTGATCCGTCACCGTCACCGTCACCTGTCTGTAGCCTTGCTGCGAGCGCAAATCGCGTGACGGCAGAGTCAGCGCCGCGCCCCCTGGCTGAGGCGCAAGGCGCGGCAGCGTCGCCGTGTCGGCTCCGGGTTGCGGAGCGATGCGCGGCAGGGTCGCAGTCGCGCCGCCGCTCTGTCCGCCCGGCATCGCCGGCAGTTCGAGCACCGAAGCGCCGCCCTGATTCTGGCTCTGCGGAATCGTGGCGCTTGGCGGCGGAAAAATCTGGCCCTGCTGGGCCTGCGCCGACACGGCCGCACTGACGATTAATATAATTCCCGCAATCGCGCTCAGCAGCGGCGGTTTGGACCAGCGCGAACGGTGTTTAGATAACGTCATGGAGTTGATGGCCTCGGCCGCGCGATAGCGGCCAACCTTCTCGATCTTCCTATTTGCGCGGCGCCCCGGCAAGCATTCGTCGCCAGCTCCGCCATCGAGATATCTGATCCTTAGACGTTAACCGGCGTCAGTTGTTGCAGTTAAGCCTATCCGCTTGGCTGCGCCATAGCGGCCGTCTTCCTCGGAAAAGCTGCCGACTAAATCTGAAAATGAAGCGCGGTGCGGCGCCGCTCGGCCAGCGCCTGCAGCGTCGTGCGTTGGAGAATCGCCGTGACGCTGTCGCGCACCTCGCACCAAACCCCGCGCATCGCACAGGTTTCGCCCCGGCTGCAGGGCGAATTGCCGGTCTCCTCAAGGCATTCGACCGGCGCGTAGTCGCCTTCGATAATCTGCACGACGTCGAGCATCGTGATTTTTGCCGGATGGCGCGCCAGCAGGTAGCCGCCGCTCGGCCCCTTCTGGCTGGCGACCAATCCGCCCCGTTTCAGCTCGATCAGCAGCCGCCGCAGATAATTCTCCGGAATCGCCTGCGCCGCGGCGATCTCCTCGACCCGTTGCGGCGGTGCGCCCGGATAGCGCTCGGCCAGCATGATCAGAGCTTTCAGGCAGTAATCGACTCCGACGCCAAATTTCATGGTCTTCCCCCTATCCATGATAGCAGGAATCCGGACATAGAAAAATAAAGAACTGATTTACTCATATATTTAGTTGACTAAAATGGTCGTTTTAGTTATTTTCCGATCCGCGATGTTGTTTAGGAGATTTGCGTAAGCCTGTGCCGAAGCGTGAAGCGCCATCCTGGGAGACCGTTCTCAAGCGCAATTCGGTCGAGCGCCTCAAGCGCGAGTTGTTTCCAACCGAGCTGGCCAACCAGTGGTCGCGGCTGACTGATACGCCGTACGAAAAACTGCCGGAAGAGGACATCGTGCGCCTGCAGTGGTTCGGGATGTACCACGACAAGCCGAAAATCGGGACCTTCATGATGCGGGTGAAGATTCCGAGCGGCATCCTCACGCCGGCGGGGCTGGATGCGATCGGGCGCGTCTGTGAGGAATACGGGCGCGGCCAGGGCGAGCTTACGACGCGCCAGAATATTCAGCTTCATTACATCACGCTCGACAAGGCGCCCGAGATTTTCGAACGGTTCCGGGCGGTCGGGCTTTCGACGATGGGCGGATGCGGCGATTGCGTGCGCAATATCACCGGATGCCCGGTGGCCGGAATCGATCATGACGAGTTGTTCGACGCCACCGGCCTGATCGCCGACGCGGCGAATTTTTTCTACGGCAATCGCGAATATTCCGATCTGCCGCGCAAGCACAAAATCTCGATCGCCACATGCCGCCACCAGTGCAACGCTCCGGAGATCAATTGCATCGCGATGGTCGGAGCGATTCGCGACGGCCGCGAAGGCTTCGCGGTGCGGGTCGGCGGCGGCCTATCCTCGACGCCGCGCCTCTCGCGCCATCTCGGCGTTTTTATTCCGCGCGCGGATACGCTCGCGACCCTGCGCGCGATTCTGGACGTGTGGCGTTCGACCACCGAATACCGCATCTCCCGCGTCAAGGCGCGGCTCAAGTTCATGATCGACGACTACGGCGTTGACGCCTTCCGCGACCTCGTCGAAGCCCGTCTCGGCCGTCCGCTGGAACGCCTTGAGGAACTGCCGCCGCCCGATGCGGAAAGCGATCACATGGGCGTGCACGAGCAGAAGCAGGCGGGACTCTTCTATGTCGGCTTTCCGGTGCGGCTGGGGCTGATGAGCGGCGCGGCGATGCGCGCGGTCGCGGCGATCGCGGCGGAGATCGGCGGCGATATCCGGCTTACGCGCCGCCAGAATTTCATCGTCAGCGGAATCCCGCGGGCGCGCCTCGACGAAGTCGTCGCGCGCGTCGGCGAACTCGGCTTTCCGCTCGACGTGAACGGCCTCTTCGCGTCGTCGATCGGATGCATCGGCGATCCGCATTGCAATTACGCCGTCACGCCGACCAAGGAAAAATTGTCCACGGTAATCGATCGGCTGGCGGCGCAATTCGGCGCCGCGGTCGGCGGGCTGAAAGTCAATCTCGACGGATGCCCGCACGCCTGCGCGCAGCACTGGACCGGCGATATCGGCTTGCAGGGCACGACCGGTCGCGGCCCCAACGGCGAGCCGCTGGAAGCCTTCGACGTAATCCTGCGCGGCGGCCTCGGCCGCGACGCGGCGATCGGCAAGCCTGTTGCCGGTGCCCCCGCCGCATCAGACACCGTCGCGCGGCTGGTCGCGGCATGGCTCGGCACGCCGCGCGCGAAACCTTCGCCAAATTCTGCGTACGCACTCCCGACGCGGAACTGATCGCGGCCGCCGCCGAAACGCCGGCCGCCGCCGCGGCGGGAGCCTGAACAACCAGTTGACGCCAGCGCATCGAGAGGTAACCGAAGCATGGAAGCGCACAGCGAACGCCTGCTGATGGATGAACTGGAGGCCGGCGAGGCCGCGGTCGAACTCGACGACAAGGAGCCGCAGGAGGTGCTGGCTTGGGCGATCGAAAAATTCGGCCGCCGGCTCGGTATCTGCTCCAGCTTTCAGGCCGAAGGATGCGCGCTGATCGAGATGGCGTGGCGGATCGATCCGGGCGTGCGCGTCTTCACCATCGACACCGGCCGCCAGCCTGAAGAGACGCAACGGCTGATCGAACGCTTCCGCGAAAAATACGGCATCCGCACCGAAGTCTTCATGCCGGAGACGCGGATGGTCGAACAGATGGTTTCGAAGCACGGCGCGAACCTGTTTTACCGCGACGTCAACCTGCGCCTGCTCTGCTGCCAGGTGCGCAAGGTGCTGCCGCTGCGCCGCGCGCTGATGCATTTCGACGGATGGGTGACGGGGCTGCGCCGCGACCAGTGGGCGACCCGCTCGAACATTCGCAAAATCGAGATCGATCACGACCATGGCGGCGTCGTGAAAATCGCGCCGCTCGCCGATTGGACCGAGGACGAAGTCTGGGACTATATCCGCGCCAACGACATTCCGTACAACGAGCTTTACGACAAGGGCTTTCCGTCGATCGGGTGTGCGCCCTGCACGCGGCCGGTGGCGCCCGGCGCCGATCCGCGCTCGGGCCGATGGTGGTGGGAGACGGGCGCGCCCAAAGAGTGCGGGATGCACTGCTCGATCGAAACCGGCGGCTTCGAGCACGAACTCGCCGCGCTGCTGGGCAATCGCCACAACGGCGCCCAGCGCGCCGACTGACCGCGATGTCCGCCGACGCGAATTTCGCGGACGAGCCGGCGCTCGCGCTTGATGCGACGCAGCGCGACGCGCTGCTGCCGCAGCTTGACGCTTTTCTCGGCGCGGTCGCCGACCCGGCGGCGCGCGCTCCGTATGCGGCGTTGCGCGCGGCGGTCGCCGATCGGGAGGTTCCGGCGCAGCTTGCGGAGCGGCTCGGCGCGATCCTCGAACTGGCCTTGACCAGCGGGCGCGCCCGCGCCGCGCATGGTCCGGGCGCGGAACTCGCGCTGTGGTCGCTATTTCAAAAGACGCCGCGCGGCCGCGAGATTGCGGCGTCGATCGGCGCGCTCAACGCCGCGCTCGCGCCGTTCGCCGGCCGCACGCTCGAAGCGGTCGCCGCCGCCGCGCGCGGCCCGGGCGCTTATGCGCTAACGATTCGCGCCGAGGGCGTGCAGGCGACAATCCGCTTCGAACCCGCGGGCGTGCGGATCGAAAATCTCGAAATCGGCTAGAAACCCATGCTCTCGGCCCAATCGGCCAACTCGGGGATGCGATATTTCTCGCCTTTATAGGCCTGATACATCAGGTAGACCCACAAAATCGCGAAGCCAAGATTTATCAGGCTCTGGATGAACCGGATAATTCCGCCGAGCGGTCCCGGCAGGACCGCGACGAACACGCTCAGAACGATATTCACCACGAAAATAAAGACGGAATAGACGATCGACTGGCGCGCATGAAAGCGCACGAATTCGTCTTTGTCATAGGGTTCGAGATACAGGAAGATCACCCCGGTAACGAAGCCCAGCAAATAGGTCAGAGCCGCGATGGGCCGGCTCTGCGGCTTGGGCGCCTCTCCGTCCATGATTTAATCCTCCTTCAGGTTTCGGCGCCGCCGGCGCGCCGGGAGGTCCGGACGCCGGCGGCTTGCAGATAAAAAGTAAGTCAACCAGACGCGCCGCGCCACGGCAATCGTTTGCGCGGATTCGTGAGTTTCAGCCGGCGCCGCCTGACGGCCGCACGCGGCCACGCGACCGCTCTACGCCTGGGCCGCCGCGCGCGGATTATGCACGTATAGCTGGGCCGCTGGCGGCCGTTGCGCCGAATGCCCCTGCGGCGGCCGCATCGCATACTCAACCGGTCGCAGATGGTCGTTGTATTGGCGCTCGCGGCTGTACACGCGGTTGAACTTCCAGAGCATTTTGAGGAAATTCGTCTGTCCGTGCGCCGCCAGCCGCGCGGCTTCCGAACTCACCTGGAACAGGCCGCGCAGCCCCAGATGCTTGCGGTTCAGCACGGCCTGGGTCTTGACCAGCTCATCGTAAAATTTTCGGAGCGGCAGTTTCGTCGGCAGCACCGCGTGCTGGATATCGAACAGTCGATAGTCCAGCGTGGTCAGGCGCCGTGATTCGGTGAACCAGGTTTCCGTGCCCGGATAGGGCGTCGCCACAGTCAAATGAACGACTTCGTCGATGCTCATCGCCCACTCGCGCACGATTTCAAAGCGCCGCTCGTCCCAATCCGGATCGGCGATCAGGTTGATCGCCACCGTCAGGCCCATCGCGCGCGCGATTTCGAGCGCTTTGAAATTCACGCTCGGAGACGAGCGCTTGCGATGGAGCTTGAGGCCCGCCTCGTCGATCGCCTCGAGTCCCATGAACATCAGTTCAAGCCCGAGCCGGCGCCAGTACTCGAAGACCTCGCGATTACGGCACAGAACGTCGGCGCGCGTTTCGAGGTAATAGCGTTTTTTGATGCCGCGCTTTTCGATTTCGCGCCCGATCGCCATCCCGTGGTCAGCGTGGATGAAGGCGACGTCGTCCACGATAAAAACATTCGGTTCCCGGATCGATTCGAGCTCGCGCGCGGCGGCTTCCGGCGACGCCTGGCGGTAGCTGCGCCCGTAAAACGTCCACGCGCTGCAAAATGCACAATCCCAGGGACAGCCGCGCGTGAATTCGATCGAAGCGCAGGGATCGAAGACGCTGATGAAGTATTTATGGCGCTTGCGCGTGAGATCGCGCGCTGGCGTGAAGCTGTCGATGTCCTTGAGCAGGCGCGGCGGCGGACCGGCGCCGTCGAGCGCGACCACGCCGGGAACTCGCGCAAGCCCGCCGTCTTGAACCGCGGCGAGCATTTCCGGCGCGACCGTTTCGCCCTCGCCGCGGGCCACGCAATCGATTGCGCCCGCGCCATGTTCAAGCAACTCGCCGGCGATGAAGGACGCGCTGTGGCCGCCGGCGAAGACGAACGTTTCCGGCCGCCATCCCTTGATCGTCTTCGCCAGGTCGATAACTTCGGGCGCGTTGGCCAGATAGTTGAGCGAAAAGCCCACCGCTTCGGGCGTGAAATCCGCGATTTCGGCGAAAAGATCGCGATGGGAAAAAATCTGAAGATCGAGCATCCGAACCTGATGCCCGCTGGCGCGAAGCGCCGCCGCCACCCGCTCCATCCCGAGCGGTTCCAGCCGCAGATAGATTTCGCTGTACATCAGGGGACTGGGATGAACCAACAGAACGCGCATCGCATCCTCCTCCGGCGCTACTGGAAATTACGCGAAATCGGAACGTGCTGTTTCGACCAATAGCATCGCGTTGCGCCGATTTCTAATGGTCAATGACGATTAGCTTGCGGTTTGATCGCGATCGGCCGGTTCCGGCAAGCGACGCGGGGTTGCGCCGACGGCGTGAAAGTCGCAAGTTGGGCGTGACGATCGAGCCGCCGCTGCGGCCGTCGATTCTGATTGGGGAGAATCCGCGATGGCGCTCAAAGTGACGTGGGACAAAGACGTCTGCATCCATTCCGGCAACTGCGTGAAATCGCTGCCGCAGGTGTTCAAGGTCGAGAACGGGAAATTCGTCATCGAGCCTTCCGCCGCGGCGGACGAAAAAGTTCGCGCCGTCGTCGCCGCATGTCCTTCGCGGGCGCTGAAAATTTCCGATTAGGCTTCGTCGGATGCGGCGCGCGGCCGTTTGATCGATTATCGCCGGCTACGGAAACTGCCGCAGCATCACGAATGATTCCGAGCCGACGCGGTTGGCGATGCGCGCGATCGTCGTGAAGCCGAAGCGTTCGTAGAGCCGTTTGGCCGGGTTATCTACGCGCACGCTGAGTACGATCGCGGGGCAGATTGCGCGCGCCGCCGGGATCAAATACCGCAGCAGCTTGGTCCCCGCCCCATTCCCAACGAACGCCGGAGCGACCGCGATCGAAAGTTCGGGTGTTCGCGGCGCCACCCATTGGTACAAGGGGCTTTCCGCCGGCATCACGCGAATCCACGCCGCGCCCGCCGGCTCGCCGTCCTCGCCACGGCGATAAATCCCAAATCGCCGGCGCGTTTGCGCCAGTTCTCCACATAGGGCGCCAGATCGGGATTGGTCATCGCCGTCTCCGGCGCGACGCCGTCCTCATCCATGTGCGCGGCGTAATAGAGCATCCGCCAAAGGCATGCTTCGTCGCGTCTGTCCGCGGGCCGGATGAAGAAATCCATAAAGCGGATAATTCCGCGTGACGCGCCGGCGTGGCAAGCGGCATTGTCGGTGCGGCTCGAATGCGCGCGGCGGCGCGGCGGACAGCGCGCCGGATTATTTTTTTGCGGCGTGGTTGAGCGAGCCGAGAGTGGCGTCGGCGGCGCGGCCGGTGGCAAGGATATCCAATTGCGCGCGAATCCGGTTGGCGAGCTGGCGGCGGAAAACCGGCTTGGCCAGAAAGTCGCTCACGCCCAGCCGCATGCCTTCCGCGCGCGCGTCAAGATCGTCGCGCGCGGTGATCATGATCACCGGGATGCCGGCGGTGCCAGGGTCATCTTTGAGCGCCCGGCAAACCTCGAAGCCGTCCATTTCGGGCATCATCAGGTCGAGCAATATCACGTCCACGGGATGTTCGCGGGCGAGTCTCAAGCATTCCGGGCCTGATACCGCCTCGATCGCCACAAAGCCCTCGCGCTGCAGATGGCGGGCGAGGATCGAGACCGTGTCCGGATCGTCGTCGACCACCATGATATGCGGCGTTCTGTTCATTTCGTCCATAATCGCCTCACGCATCGTCGCGCTCGTCGGCCGAACCCGGAGCGATCACGCCGCAGCGTCTGAGCTTGGCCGAGAAGGTCGTGCGCTTGAGCCCGAGCAGGCGGGCGGCAGCCTGCTTGTTCCCGCCGGTCTGCTTGAGCGCTTCATTGATCATGCGGCCTTCCAGTTCGCGGACCATCGCGGCAAGGTTGATTCCTTTTTCGCCCAGCGCCGGCGTAATCCGCGTGTCGGCTATTCGTCCCGCCGTAACCAGATTGGGCGGCAGCAGCGGAGTATCGATGACGGAATCCTCGCACATGATCACGAGCCGCTCGACCATGTTCTCGAGTTCGCGGACGTTGCCGGGCCAATCGTAAGACCACAGATGCACCATAGCCTCGCGCGAAACCGTCCAGTCGCGGCCGGGCAGCCGCTGGCGCATCCGGTCGAGGAAATACTCGACGAGCAACGGGATGTCGGAGCGGCGTTCGCGCAGTGGCGGAATATGAATCGGCACGACCTGAAGCCGATAGAAAAGATCCTCGCGGAAGCCGCCTTTGCGCACCGCCGTCATCAGGTCGGCGTTGCTGGCCGCGATAATCCGCGCATCGACGCGGGTGGCGCGGTCGGAGCCAACGGGCCGGACCACGCCGTCCTCGAGCACGCGCAGCAACTTGGCCTGCAGCTTGAGCGGCATCTCGCCGATTTCATCGAGGAAAATCGTGCCGCCGTCCGCCGCGCTGAACAGGCCATGGCGTGAGCCGGCGGCGCCGGTGAAAGCGCCCCGTTCGTGGCCGAACATCTCGGATTCGAGCAGATCCTGCGGAATCGCGGCGCAATTGACCGGAACGAACGATCGGTTCGCGCGCGCCGACAAGGTATGGATCGCGCGGGCGACGACCTCTTTACCGCTACCGCTTTCGCCGGTGATGAGCACGGTGGCGTCGGTCGCGGCGACGCGCTCGACCAAGGCGCGCAGTTTGACAATCGTTTGATGTTCGCCGACCAATGCTCTTTCCGCCGCGGATCGAAAGGCGGCGTCCGACAGTTTCGGTCCCGAAGCCATGAGTCAGACGTCTCCTTTTGAGTCTATAGCGTCCAGTGGCGGAAAAGCAGAATCTGCGCTTCTGGACACGTCAGGATATTGACATATTCCTACTGTAGGAAACAAGCCGAAAACACAATCGGCCGCAAAAGTTCCTGAATTCCGTCAAAAAAAGCCAAAATTTCCGCTTAAGTTTCGATCAGCGCAGGCTGGCCAGGGTATGGACAATCAAAGATAGAACGAAATGAAACGGCGTTATTTCAATTCGATATCGCTTCGATAAACTGCGGATTGACCAGGGCCTTCGGCCACGGAAACTTCAAGCGTGATTACGTCGGCGAGCGCGGCGCGATCTTCTAACGCTTTGTACAGTTCGTTCCAGATATAGCGGGCAAGCTCCTCGGCGGAACTATGTACAATCGGCAAAATCGCGGCGTCGCTTGCGGGGATCGAAAAGGTGTCGTCTTCGTAACGAAGATGGACTTGGCGGCCGTGGCGCTCGATTTTCAGGCAATCGCTCAGCGCTGGAATGATTGTACGTTCGTCGAGGCGATCGGCAATTTCTTTGGTCAGGCGCTTGATCAGTCCGAAATCGAGGACATAGCCAGTCGCCGCGAGCCGCCCCTCGACGCGCACGCCCACTTGGTAATTATGGCCGTGCAAAGGCTCACGAAAGCCGGGATAAGCGATAAAGTGCGCGGCGGAGAATTTCAGGTTCTCCTTGGCCACATGAATCGAAAATTGCGATTTCATCGGAAGATCGTCAACAGATGGCGTCGGGCAGGACCGGCGCGAGCGCGGGATGCGGTTGCGCGGTGAAACTCGCGCGATAACGCGATTCATCGAGCGACGTCGCACGCAAAAAACGGTCGTTTTCGCCGGGCGCGATCGTGGCCATCCGGGCCTTCAGGGCGTCGCGCAGATGTGGCTCGAGGTCAACGGTCAGGTCGTGGATATCCAGCCCGTGCCATCCGCCGAGCAGGCATTCCACGAAATAGCCGACCTGGCCGTCATGGTCGAGGTCGAAGCTATCCACGCGCATCGCTTCTGTGAGCGTCAGCAGCCGATCCATCCCGTATTCATTGCGTTTCGAGCGCACGGAAGAGTCGCCGCTGCCCTCGAAACCCGAACCGATCGCGACGATCGCGACGCGGCCGTCCGCGACCGGAACCGGATGGAAGATATAGCCCTCCGAGGTGTATCCCAACAGGTCGCAGAGCGCGCGGCGATATCCCAGCAGGCTCCAATTGGTTTTGTGGGCGATTTCGAGCAGGAAAACTCCAAGCGGCTGACCGGCGCGGTCGGCGATATCGAGCAGGCGCAGAAATTGGGTTTCGTCGTACTCTTCACGGCGCGCGATCAGCGGCGCCCACTGCCGGTCAAAGACCAGCCCGAGGGCGACAATGCCCGTCCCGCGATGGCCATTCGCGGCGCGCGCCGCGATCGGCGCGGCGGGATCGATCGGCTCAAGGTCCATCGCGAGGTAATGTCCATGGCTGGACGGCTTCGCCAATCCGCGCCGGGCGTTGTCGAGCCGAACCGGAAACGCGTCGCGCGCAATCAAACGGCTTTTGCCGCCGCGGCGCTCGGCCAGAATTCCGTAGCCGCTCAGGAGCGAACCATAACCAATTACCAGCAAAGTGTCGTTGACTGCGGCGGCCAATCCGGGCTTCCTTTCATCCGGCACGAGGCGATCGCGAACGTATTAAGCGTCCGGCGCATCGCCAAGCGGATATCCCCTCGAAATCTTATCCACCGGTTCGGCGCGGGTCGATATCGTCCGGACGTGCGCGCCCCAGGACGATTCAGTCCGCTCACTCGCGCGGCGCGACGGATACGTAGCGATTGCCGCGCTCGTAAAATCGCCACGGACGCTCGGCCCATCGGCCGGCGTAGGCGACGTTGATGCGCGGGGAGCGGCCGATCCGTCCGGGTGGATTCGCAGGCGCTTCCAGAAAGAGCGAATCGCCGCACAGGTCGCGGCCGTAGTCGGCGCCGGTAATCGCCAGCGCCTGCGTGAGCTTGCCGGGGCCATTGGTCAGCTCGCGATCGGTCGGGGCTTTCCGCCGCCGCGCCGCCATCAGCTCGACGCCGCGGACCGGTTCGAGCGCGCGAATCAGCACCGCATGCGGTTCCCCTTCGCTGGCGGCGACGATATTGAACGCCCAGCAGACGCCGTAGAGCAAATAAACGTAGGCGTAGCCCGGAGGACCGAACATCGCCGCCGTGCGCCGGGTCAGGCCGCGCGAGCTGTGCGCGGCGCGATCGAGCGGACCGCGATAAGCTTCGGCTTCGACGATGCGTCCGGCGGTTTCGCCTTCGGCGGTGCGATGGACGAGAATTTTGCCGATACAATCGCGGGCGACGCTCAGGACCGGCCGCGCGTAGAACGAGCGCGGCAATTTAACTCCGGGCGCGTCCCAGGATTCCGGATTTGCCGGCGCGCCGCCGGAATTCCGGGGAAGCGGGGCGGCGGGCGAAATGAAAGAATGGGCGCGCGTCGATCGCATCGGCGAACGCGAGCATAATCACGAACGAGAGGCGGGAAAACAGTTGGACCCAAGAGGCAAGGCGGCGTTGATCACGGGCGGCGCGCGGATCGGCCGCGCGGTCGCGCAGGCGCTGGCCGCGCGCGGATGCGCGATCGGCGTCACCTGGCGCGCGTCGCGCGCGGAAGCCGAGGCGACGGCGGCGGCGGCGCGCGCGTCCAGCGTTGCCGCGGTGGCGGTGCAGGCGGACGCGACCGACGAGGAACAGGTGCGCGCGGCAGTCGCGGAAATTGCCGATCGGCTCGGCCGGCTCGACATCCTGATCAACATGGCCTCGACGTATATGCGAACGCCGAATCCGGGCGCTCCGGATTGGACCGCGGCGTTCGACGCCAACGCGCGCAGCGCTTTTCTTTTCGCGCGTCATGCCGCGCCGCGAATGAAAGCCGCCGGCGCGGGCAGGATTATCAACGTCGCCGACTGGCTGCCGGCCAGCGGCCGGCCGCTCTACAAGGGCTATATTCCCTATTACAGCTCCAAGGCCGCCGTGATTGGGCTGACCGAAAGCATGGCGCTGGAGTTCGCGCCGGAAATCCTGGTCAATGCGATCGCGCCGGGGCCGATCCTGGCGCCGCCCGATCTGACCGCCGCGGAAAACGCCGAAGTGCTGGCCGCGACCCCGCTTCGGCGCTGGAGCGGCGCCGAGGAGATTGCCAAGACGGCGCTATTTTTAATCGAAACCGATTTCGTGACGGGCGAGTGCATCCGGGTAGACGGGGGGCGTCATCTGGCGTGAACCCGCGAAACGAATGGCGAGATAATCGTAGCTTATTTAGATATTTTATGATATTAATTTTTCAAATATCATGACGACCGACCAAACCCTTGGCATAACGATTTTTCTGACCATCACGGTGGTGGGACTGCTGACGCTGATTTCGGTCTATCTGATGATCGGGATGGCTGCGCAGGACTACGGCAATCGGCATGAACGGCCGAAGGCGCGACCCGCCGAGCGGCCGTCGGCGGGCATATTGTTCTGGCGGGCGATGCGCCGCAAGTGTCCGATTTGCGGCCGTGGCGACGTTCTACGCGGCTATTTTCACATGAATCAGAATTGCTCCGGATGCGGGGCGGTGTTTTGGAAGAACGAGGGCGAATGGACCGGGCCGATGCTCATCGATTTCATCTTTGCACTGGCGGCGTCGCTCTATTCATGGGCGATTCTGGTCTATTTCAGCTATTCGGTGCCGGCTCAGCTCGCGATAACGGGAGCGATCGCGGCGTTCGGCGGAATCGCAATCATGCCGTGGTCGCGCAGCCTGTGGACGATGTTCCTGTTCGTCACCGGCGAAATCGAGGTCGTCCCCGAACAGGCGAAGTGATTGGCTAAAATCGGGCGAACCACGGCCGGTTCGCATTCAAACCTTACCATGTATCGATGTTGGGGCGTTTTTTGCCCTCGCGCGGAAGCGGCGCAGGCGCCGACTTGAGCATCGCCGTGATCCATTTGCGCGAGTCGGCCGGATCGATCACGTCGTCGATCTCGAACGCGGATGAAATATTGACAGCTTTGCCGTGCTGATACATCCGCGCGACCATTTCGTCGAATAACTTTTTGCGCTTTTCCGGATCGGTTTCCGCCGCGAGTTCGTTGCGATATCCGAGCTTCACCGCGCCTTCGAGGCCCATCCCGCCGAATTCTCCGGTCGGCCATGCGACCGTGAACGCCGGCGCCTTGAAGCTGCCCGCGGCCATCGCCTGCGCGCCGAGTCCGTAGCCCTTGCGCAGGATAATCGTGCAGTTCGGCACGGTCAGGTTGGCGCCGGTGACGAACATCCGCGCCGCGTGGCGCACCAGCGCGGTCTTTTCGACTTCGGGACCGACCATGATGCCGGGCGTGTCGCACAAGAAGATCAGCGGGATGTCATGCGCGTCGCAAAGCTGCATGAAGCGCGAGGCCTTGTCCGCTGCGGCCGAATCGATCGCGCCCGCCAGATGGGCGGGGTTGTTGGCGACGATGCCGACCGGACGGCCCTCGATGCGCGCCAGCGCCGTGATCATCCCGAGGCCGAAGCTGCGCCGAATTTCGAGCACCGAACCGGTGTCGGCGAGGGTTTCGATCACCGAGCGAACTTCATAGATGCGCAGCCGGTTTTCCGGGATCAGGCCACGCAGCAGGCGCTGATCGGCCGCTTCCCAGCGTTCGAGCGGGCCTTGGAAATACGACAGGTAGCGGCGCGCGACGGCGACCGCCTCGGCTTCGTCGGCGACGGCGATATCAACCACGCCGTTGGGAACCTGCACCTCCATCGGGCCGATTTCTTCGGGCCTGAAGATGCCGAGACCGCCGCCCTCGATCATCGCCGGTCCGCCCATCCCGATATTCGAGCCGCGGGTGGCGATCACCACGTCGCAGCATCCGAGCAGCGCGGCATTGCCCGCAAAGCATCGGCCCGACGTGATTCCGACCAGCGGCACCAGGCCGCTCAGGCGTCCGAACAGATGGAACGCGGGGCAATCGAGGCCGGTGGGGCTGACGCCGTCGGTGTCGCCGGGCCGGCCGCCGCCGCCTTCGGTGAAGATGACGATCGGCAGGCGCATCTTCGCCGCCAGCTCGAACATTCGGTCTTTCTTGCGATGGTTCTGCGTGCCCTGCGTGCCGGCCAGCACGGTGTAGTCGTATGACATCACGATGCATTGCGCGGCGCGGCCGTCGAAAAGGTCGCCGTTGACGCGGCCGATGCCGACGACCATGCCGTCGGCGGGAGTGCGCCGGATCAAATCGTCGATCGAACGGCGGCGGCGCTGCGCGGCGATCACGAGCGGGCCGTATTCGACGAAGCTGCCTGGATCGCAAAGATCGTTGATATTTTCGCGCGCGGTGCGCTGGCCAGTCTTGCGGCGGCGCGCGACCGCGTCGGGCCGGTTGGCGTCGAGGCCGATTTCGTGGCGCTCGTAGACTTCCGCAAGGTCGGGCCGAATATAATCCAAATCGATGACCTCTTGTTCGGCCGTTTCAAGCGCGCCGACTTCCGACGGCTCGATGAAAGCGAGCGCGGCGCCTTCGAAGACGGCGTCGCCGGCGGCGACGGCCAGGCGGCGTACGACGCCGCTCACCGGAGCCTTGATCACGTGCTCCATCTTCATCGCTTCCATCACGAGCAACTGGCCGCCGCGATGGATCGCGTCGCCCTCGGCGGCGTCGATCGAAACGATCGTGCCCTGAATCGGCGCGGCGACGGCGATCGTGCCTTCCGGCGCTTCAGGATCGTGGCCGTTGGCGAAAGCCGGCGGGGCCGATTCAGCGGCGTCGATGGCGGGCGTGGGATCGCCGGACTTGCCGTGCTGGAGCACGGCGAGCGGGTCGCTGGAATCGATTTTTGCTCCGGCGCGCATCGGCGTGCGCGACTGCGCTGGGCCCGGCGCGGCGGGGGATTCAAAATAAAGCGGGCGATGGGCCGCGCCGGCGGCCGCGACAAGTTCGGCGATGTGGTCCTCGATAAAGCGCGTGTAGAGATGGTTCACGGCGAATTCCGGATGTTCGACCAGCGCGCGCAAAAAGCCCAGATTGGTGGCCACGCCTTCGATGCGGAACTCGGCGAGCGCGCGGCGCGCCTTGCGCACGGCGTCGGCGAATTGCGCCGACGGCGAATGGGCGATCAGCTTGGCGAGCAGCGAATCGAAGCGCGGACTGGTCGAATAGCCGGCGTAGGCGAACGAATCGACGCGCAATCCAGGGCCGGATGGCGGCTCGAACGCGGCGATCGTTCCGCCGGCGGGTTTCGCCGATCCGTCCGGCTGCATCGATTCCATGTTGATGCGGAGTTGGATCGCGAAGCCGCGCGGTTTGGCGATGTCGGCCTGAAGCAAACCCAGATCGGCGAGCGTGCGGCCGCCTGCAAGTTCAAGCTGCGTCTTGACCAGATCGACGCCGGTGACCTCTTCGGTCACGGTATGTTCGACCTGCAGGCGCGGATTCGCCTCAATAAAGTAGAAGGCGGCGTCGGCGCGGCCGTCGTCGGCGTCGATGAGAAACTCGAAGGTGCCAAGGTTATCGTAGCGGACTTCTTCGGCCAGCCGGATGGCCGCAGCGACGAGACGATCGCGCAGGCCGGGATGCAGGCCGGGGCTGGGCGCGATTTCGACGATCTTCTGATTGCGCCGCTGGATCGTGCATTCGCGCTCCCATAGATGGCTGACGCTGCCGCTGCCGTCGCCGAGCACCTGCACTTCGATATGGCGGGCGCGCGGGATTAGGCGCTCGACGTAAACTTCGGGATTGCCGAAAGCGGCGCGCGCCTCGGACTGGCATCGTGCGTACGCCTCTTCGAGCTCGTCCGGCCGGTACACCGCGCGCATCCCGCGGCCGCCGCCGCCCGCGACCGCCTTGATCATAATCGCGGCGCCGGCGCCGAGCGATGCGAGAAACTCGCGCGCGCCGACTAGGCTGGCGGGGCCGCCCGTGCCGGGCAATACGGGAACGCCGGCGCGTTCGGCGAGCGCGCGGGCGCGCACTTTGTCGCCGAAGAGATCCAGAACTTCGGGCCGCGGGCCGACAAACACGATTCCGGTTTCGGCGGCGCGGCGGGCGAAGTTGGCGTTCTCGCTGAGAAAGCCGTAGCCGGGATGGATCGCGTCGGCGCCGGTTTCCTTCGCGATCGCGATCATCTGTTCGATGTCGAGATAGGGAGCGACGCCGGCGCCGCGCAGCGGCCGCGCTTCGTCGGCTTTGCGGACGTGCAAGGAACGGGCGTCATCTTCGGAAAAGACGGCGATCGTGTGAATTTCCATTTCGGCCGCGGCGCGAATCACACGGATTGCGATTTCGCCGCGGTTGGCGATCAACAGGCGCCTCGGAATCATATTGGACACGCTCCCTCAATCCCGCGAAGCCGCAGGGAAACAACGGATCATTCACGCGATTCGGCGAGCAAAGCAAGCCGCGCGAACAATCAGGATCCGCGTGCGGCCGCCGGCGGGCGGGATGCGGCCAGCGGCCTATCGCAGGCGCGGCGGCGCAGGGTCAATAGTTGGCGTTGCCCGGCGATATGAAATTTGGCGGGATGTGCCGGCCGATAACCGGCCCGTAAATGATGACGCACAGGACGATCGCGGCGACAATCCAATAGCGGAACCGATCGAGATTGACGGCGAAACCCGCCGCCGCGGGCGGTTCGATCGTGTCGGTGAAAGGGATGTCCGGGATTTCAGTGCGGCGGCTGAAGAACGTCGTCATGAAAATTTCGAAGAAGAACATCGCCGCGCCGATAAACATCATCGAACCGCCCACGCCGGTCATGATGCCCGCTTCGAACCATCCGGGAGGTTTTGGATAGTCGATGAGGGAAATCGCGGTGCGCCGCGGCATCCCGGCAAGCCCGCCCGAAATCAGTCCGCGGGCGAAGATCAGGACGCCGATGAAGTAAATCCAGGATTGCGCGAGCGCGAACTTACGATTCCACAAATCCTTTTGCTCAAAGTACGGAACCATCCAATAGGCGATGCCCATATAAGAGAGGGCGACGGCTGTGCCGACCGTTAGATGGAAATGACCGGGGACGAACGTGGTGTTGTGAATTTCCAAATTGATCGTGTAGCTCGCATTCATCAGCCCGGTGATGCCGCCGAGCATGAAGCCGAGCATCGCGAGCAATTGCGCGGCGACCGAGGGATCCGACCACGGCAAGTGGAAGAACCATGCGATCACGCCCGTGCCGCCATTGCGGCGGCTGCCGATTTCGAGTGCATACATGACCGAAAAGGCGGTCAGCAGGCTGGGCAAAAACACGATGAAAGTGAGAAAGGCGATCGCGAACTTGAGTTTCGGAGAAATTCCAGGATCGACAAACTGATGATGCAGGCCAATCGGGATGATCACCAGGAACATCAGGAATACGATTCGCACGGCGGTGTCGCTGAACAGCGAACCGCCGACCTGGCGCGGGATCATCGCGTACCATGAGATATAGACCGGCAGCAGCCAGAAATAGACGATCGGATGGCCGGTGAACCAGAACAGGGTGCGGTCGAGCATCGGATCGGTGGCGGGAAGAATTCCGAGCGACCACGGCAGCAGGAAACCGACGACCTCGACAGCGACGCCGAGCGAAGCGATATCCCAAAAGATATAGGTGCAGGCCGAGATGAAGGCGAGTAGCGGGATGCGCTGGCCGGGATGTTCGCGGCGCCATGCCGCCACCGCAAGAAAGATATTAAGCGAAGTGATCCAAGTGCTGACGACGATGAAGGCGAGGCCAAGATAAAAGGTCCAGTGCGCTTGAAGCGGGGCGTAGAAAGTGTACAGGACGCTCGCATGGCCCGATAAAATCGCGCCAGCGGCGAGCAGCGAGCCAATCAGAAGCGAAACAAAAGCCGCGACCAGCAATCCGGTGTTGAGCGGGCGATTGAGGCCGCGCGCCGTCGTCAATGATACGAAACCGTTCGCGAAAGCGAAGGTAAGAATAATTACGTTGAAAACTCCGTGAACGGTCAGTCCCTCATAATACGTCCTCAGGCCAGGGTAATATCTGAAAATATCGATGCCCGCGTAATTCAGCGCTTGCGCAAGTCCGTTGATCACGCCCACGCCGAGCGCCGAAAATCCCAAATATACCGTCAGGCTGATTATGCGGCGCTGAAGATTTGGCAGCGCGAAAGGCGCGTCCGGCCGATCCACGACGGGGGTTCTCATTTCACCACGACCTCCGCCGACATCGTTTGATGGTCAAGTCCGCAATATTCGTGGCAAATGATGCGGTAGTCGCCGGCGCGCTCGAATCGATAGGTTTCGACGGAAATGTAGCCGGGTATGATCATCATGTTCACCCGCGTTCCGGGAATGAAAAATCCGTGCGTCACATCGGCCGACGTGACGCGGAACGTGACCCGCGATCCGGCCGGCACATGGATGCGCCGCGGAAAGAAAAACCATTGCTGCGCGATCATGACGACTTCGTATTCGCCGGGCCCGATCATACGGAGTCCGGGATGGTTGAAAGGCGCAGTGGCCAAGACCGCCGCGCCGAGATTTTGCCCAGGCGCGGGAATGATGCGGCCGGAGGGGCCGGGCAGGCGAATATGCATGCCGACCGTGACATAGGCGAGCACGCACAAAAACAGGCCAAGCATCGCGGCGGAAAACCAGAAGAAGGCGCGTTCGTAACGATCCATCGCGTCATCTCCCAATCAATCCCCACAACATCGCGCCCCACATCCCGGCGATGATCGCGAGATAGATTGTCAGAATGAAAAGAGTACCCGTCGGCGGCGGTACCGATTCTTCGGTTTCAGATTTTTCCGGAGGCACGGCGTAGCGCCTTTCCCGCCTCTAATCGCTACGACGACAAGGCGGCATATTCGCTTCTATCGCCGGAATGGCGACGAAAATGCAATTACCGCGGCGGCCGGCGCAAATGCAATAAATTAAACTTTTAGTGATGTGGCGCGGCGAATATAGCGGCCCAGGATAACCGCCGAACCGAGAAACACGACGGCTAACAGCGTGGCGGCGATCATCGCTTTAACGGGAAAATAGCCGGCCAGCACCTTATCGAGAGTCCACCAGTCGAACAGCACGATCGGCGCGCCGATCGCGAGAAACAGAGCCATCGCAAGGACGAGGCTACGGAGGGGAAGAGCCGCTGAATTCATAGCCAAGAGGCGCCTCCACGGTTTTGAATTTGAGCGCGGATGGAGAATCGAGACGGGCCGCTTTCCGCGCGGCCCGCTTAGATTACTTCGTCACCGTGATATGGCCGACCATGTGGTCTTTCTCGTGCGGGATGCAGACATAAGTGTAGTCGCCCGGCACGGTGAAGGTGTACTTGAACGTGGCTCCGGGCGCCATGAATCCCGAATCGAAAGACTTCGCTCCCGGCGGCAGCTTCACGTCGGCGGGATTTTGCGCCGAATCCGCGTCGGTGGTGACGTCGTGCAGCGTCTTCGCCGTGTTTTGCCATTCGACGGTCGTACCCACGGGAATTTTGAGGTTGTCGGGATGGTACTGCGGCGGCTTGTCGGTCATCGTGACCACCACGGTTTTGCCCGCGGCGCGCGCAGGAGGCGAACAAAGCACGAGCGAGAAGGCGGCGGTCGTTGCGGCCAGCGTGAGAATGAAACGTTTGTTCATGGTCTTTCAGGCGCCTTTCGAAAAGAAGTAAGACTAATTTCCAACCAGACGATACATAAGCATAGACCTGGCAGGGCCGCTTTTCCAGCAGTCTTTCAGGGCTGACATGGAGCGGGTTTCGAGAGTGTGCGTACTGAATTCTCGTGATTGCGCGTAGCGAAGCAAAGGCCGATCTTCAGGAGAGAACGGCGGGCCGGCCGCGCGCGGAGGCGGCGCGAAATCGGCGATGCGCGCGCGGCTGGGGAGCGCTTGCGGCTCCGATGTCAATTTGAAAGGTTAGGCGGGCCGAAATCCGTGGCCGCCGCGATCCGCGCGCCGCCAATGCGAAATGGACGCTGCGAGCTTAAGCGGAGAAATCAAAGAGAGCCGGTTTCGGGCGCCGGCCGCGCCGTCGCGCCAGTACCTGTGGTCGCTGCTGGCGATGCTCATGTCGGCGACGGTCTTCGAAGGTTACGACATCACGATCTTCCATTTATGCACGCCGGATATCGCCCGCACGTTCCATCTGGGCAACGCGGCGATTGGCGCGATCGCCACGATCGTGCGGGTCGGCGGCATCATGTCGTTTTTCGTGGTCACGCTCGCCGATCGCTATGGGCGCAAGCCGGTGATTTCCACGACCGTTTTGGTTTATGCGTTTTTCACACTGCTCACGGCGATTTCGTCCGGGATGGTCACGTTCACGCTGTTTCAAAGCGGATCGCAGGTATTCCTGGCGGCCGAATTCTGCCTGGCCGTGACGATAATTTCGGAAGAGTTTCCCGACGACGCGCGCGGCCGCGCAATCTCGATCCTGCACATGGTCGCTTTTATCGGAGTGGCCGCGGCGGGACTGCTGTATGGCTGGGTTGCGGAAACGCGATGGGGCTGGCGGGGGATGTACCTGATCGGGATTGCGCCGCTGATGGCGGTCGCGTGGCTGAGAAGGGGGTTGCGGGAAACCACGCGATTTCAAGCGACGCGCAACGGCCCGTCGGCCGCAGCGCGGCCGGGGATGTTCGCGCCGATGCGCCGCTGTTTCAGTTGCTCGGAGGCGCCGTATCGAACGCGCCTGCTGATCGTGGCGGCGCTCTGCAATTCGATCGGCTTGGTCGGCGGACCGACGATTTCGTTTTTCAGCCTGTACGCCAAGCGCGATCATCATTGGAGTTCCAGCGCGATCGGGGGCGCGATCGTGCTCGCCTACCTGATGGGCACGTTCGGCACGTTGATTTGCGGCAGCCTGCTCGACCGGATCGGCCGGCGCGCCACGACCACGGTTTTTTTCCTGGCGTCGTCGGCGGCGATGTACATGTTGTTTCGCGTCGCTAACGACCGTGCGATTCTCGCGGCGATGATGGCGACGATGTTCGCCTATCAGGCCGCGCGCACCGCAATTTCAGCGCTGTCATCGGAACTGTTTCCAACCGGAGCGCGCGCCACGGGTTACAGCCTGACGGTGCAGGTTTTCGGACAGCTTGGATGGACGCTCGCGCCACTGGCGGCGGGCCTGCTCGCGGGGCCGATGGGCGGATTGGGCAAGGCCGCGTCTCTGTTCGCGGCGGGACCGCTGATCGGCGTGGCGCTGGTGCTATTGTTCGTGCCCGAGACGCGCGGCAAAACGCTGGAGCAGCTTTCTCCGGAAACCGCCGCGGTCGCCAACCCGGAAATCGACGCCGGCGGACGAAGGCACGCGTAGCGCGCTTTCCGCGCGGACTCGCGGGCGCCGCGCCAATTCTGCTATCACTTACGCGACTTCACATAACCGCGAGGCTTTTATGGCTGGCAAATATTTTGAAGAGTTCCGCGTCGGCGACGTGTTCAAGCATCAGCCGAGCCGCACCGTGACCGAAACCGACAACCTGCTGTTTTCGACGCTCACCATGAATCCGCAGCCGCTTCATCTTGACGCCGAGTTTTCCAAAAATGCCGAATTTGGCCAGCGGCTGGTCAATTCGATTTTCACGCTCGGCCTGGTGGTGGGATTGTCGGTCGGCGAACTGACGCTGGGTACGACCGTCGGCAACCTCGGCTTCGACAAAACCGAATTTCCCAAGCCCGTGTTTATCGGCGACACGATTACCGCCGAAACCGAAATTATCGAAGTGCGCGAATCGAAATCGCGTCCGCAGTGGGGCGTGGTCACGTTCGAGCATCGCGGCGTCAATCAACGCGGCGAAGTCGTGGTCAGAGCGCGCCGCGCCGGCATGATGCGGCGCAAGCCGGCCTGATCGGGGACGCCCTGGCGGCCGATCCGCGAGCGCGCGGATCGGCCCGGTTCGAGCGCGCGAGCGCCGCCGCTCAGGCGACGCCAAGCTCCCGCGCCCAATTCAGCAAGTCGCGCGCGACCTTGACGTGCGCCGTATCGACCATCATTCCGTTTACGACCACGACCGAACTGCCTTCGGCCTCGCATTTTTCGACCGCCGCGATCAGCTCCTTCCAGTGCGCGATTTCTTCTTTCGACGGCGTGAAAACCTCATTCACGATCGCCACGTGCGAGGGATGGATCAGAAGCATCCCGGAATAGCCGAAGGCGCGGGTGCGAATCGCTTCGGCTCGCAGCCCGTCGAGGTCTTGAATGTCCCACCATCCGCGGCCGCCCATCGGATACGGAATGTTGGCCGCGCGCGCGTCGAGGAGGACCTTCGAGATATAGAAAAACGCCTCGTGCCCCTCGGGCGTCCATTGAAAGCCGATCGCCCGCGCGATATCGCCGTCCTTGCCCGTCAGGCCGCCCAGATGGGCGACGCGCGGAGAGGCGATCGCGACTTCGTACGCCTGGCGCATCCCCTGCGCGGTTTCGAGCACCGGATCGATTAAAACGGTCCCGACCTCGAATCCGCGCTGGCGTTCAAGAAACTCGATGATTGTGTCGCAGCGTTTGACGTCTTCGGGTCCCGTCACCTTCGGCAGCATCACGCAATAAAGCTCGGGACAGACGACCGCGTCGAGATCGGCCCACGTCAGGCCGGTTTCGAAATCGTTGACGCGCACGAAGACGTTTTGTCCGGCGCGTCCCAGCTCCTCGACCATCTTGCGCACAGTGGCGCGCGCGCGCGGCTTGTCGGGCAGGGCGACGGCGTCTTCGAGATCCAGAATCAGGGCGTCAGCGCCGAAGCGCGGCGCTTTTTGGATCCGGTCCTCGCGGTTTCCCGGGACGAAAAGTGCTGAACGAATCGGTTTGGCGCGGCGCACGTGAGGCCTCCTGAGCGAATTCCTGAGCCGGGTTAATGAATAGCACTACCAGGCGGCGTTCGGAAAAGCGGAGATGTGCGCCGCGTCCGCATCGATTAACCGAATCGCGCGGATTTGTGTTAACCGTCGAGGCGGGCGCGCTCGCCTGATTGGGGGCGCATCGATCTCAACGTCGAAGGGGAGTTTCGGGATGGCTTCCTGCAAAAAGATTTTCGAGGGCGTGCGGATTTTGGACGTGACGCAATATCTCGCCGGGCCGGTCGCGACGCGGCTGTTCGTCGATCTTGGCGCCGAGGTGATCAAAGTCGAACTTCCGCCCTCGGGCGAGGGTTCGCGGCGTATCCGCTTCAACCCGGAAGACGGAGCGAAAGGCGCCGCGCCCGCGTATTTTTCAATGCACAACCGCGGCAAGAAATGCGTATGCGTCGATTTCAAACGGCCCGAGGGCGCCGCGATCGTGCGCGACCTCGCCCGCCACGCCGACGTGATGATCGAGAACTACACTCCCGGCGTCCTCAAGCGCTACGGCCTCGGCTATCAGGAGATCAGCGCGATCAATCCCGGCATCGTCATGTGCTCGATTTCGACCTACGGCCAGGACAGCCCTTATGCGGAGCGGATCGGCAACGACCTGGTCGCGCTCGCCGCCGGCGGGTTCCTCCACATGATCGGCGAGCCGGACGGCCATCCCGTGTATCCGGCTTCCGCCGTCGCGGATCATCTGACGGCGGTTAACGCTTTCGGCGCGATTTCCGCCGCGCTGTTCCATCGCGCGCGCAGCGGCGAGGGGCAGCACATCGATCTGGCGCTGGTCGATTGCACGTTCAATTCGCACGACTGGCAGCTCGCCGTGCTTGGCGCCACCAACGGCGAAATCGATCCGCAGCGGGGCGGCACGCAGCGTACCGGCGCGTTTCCGTACGGAGTTTTCAAATCCAAAGAGGGCTATATCGGCATCGGCGTTTTTACCGAACCGCAATGGGAAGTTTTAGCGCGTCGGATGGGCCGCGCCGACTTGCTCGACGTGCCCGAATTCCAGAGCGCCGGCGGCCGTTTTCAGAATCAGGAGGCGCTCAAGCAAATTATCGAAGAGTGGCTGGCGACTTTCGCCAGCGACGACGACGCGGTGCGGGTGCTGGCCGACGAGTTGCGCCTGCCCGCCGCGCGGGTGTTGTCCGTTGGACAATTCGCCAGCGACCCCGTCCTCAGCCGCAGGATGGTCGCGCGGGTTAAGACGCGCGAAGGACGCGACTTGATGCTGCTCAAGTCGCCGCACAAATTCTCCAAAACTCCCCCCTCCGAACCCGGCCACGGCGCGCGCCTGGGCGAGCATACGCGCGAAATCCTCGGCGCGGTGTGCGGCTACGGCGCGGACCGAATCGATTCGCTCAGGCAGGCCGGTTTGATCGTTGAGGCTTAGACGCGCGGCGGCGCCGGATGCTGCTGCGTGAGACAGTGCACCGCGCCGAGGCCCCAGACGAGGTCCGTCGCCGGAACGCCGATCACACGGCGGCCCGGAAACAATCGCTCCAGCGTCGCGATCGCTTCCGCATCGGCGGCGCAATCGAAGGTCGGCGCGACCACGCCGCCGTTCACGATATAAAAATTCGCGTATGATGCCGGCAGGCGCACGCCGTCGTTATATAGCGCCGGCGGCATCGGCAGCGTCTCAATCCGGAATGGCCGTCCCGCCCGATCGCGCAGCGTCTTGAGCCGGCGCAGATTGTCGTCGAGCGCGGCGAAATTCGCGTCCGCCGGATCGCGCTCGATTACGGTGACGATCGTGTCGGCCGCGACGAATCGCGCAAGGTCGTCGATATGGCCGTCGGTGTCGTCGCCGGCGATTCCCTCGCCGAGCCAGAGCACTGTTTCGACGCCCAGATACGCGCGCAGATATTCCTCAATCCCGGCGCGCGTAAGCTTCGGATTGCGATTCGGATTGAGCAGGCACGATTCGGTCGTCAGCAACGCGCCGGCTCCGTTCACGTCAATCGATCCGCCTTCGAGCACGATTCCCGGCTCGATTACCGCGAAGCCGTAGCGTTCGGCGAGCCGTTGCGGCACGACGTCGTCGAGGTCGAAGCGGCCGTATTTTTCGCCCCATGAATTGAAGCGCCAGTCGAGCGCGATTTGCGCGGGGCCGGCGCTGGGCGCCTCCAGCCCGCGATTGACGAAAATCGGCCCGTGATCGCGAATCCACGAATCGTTCGTCGGAATTATCGCGAACTCGATTCGATCCAGCCGCACGGATGCGGTTTCAACCGGCGCCGACTCTATCAAGCGGCGCGCTTCGGCGGCCGCGGTTTCGTCGTTAACGAGAATTCGCACCGGTTCGAAGGCCGCGAGCGCGGCCGCCATCTGGGCGAAAATTTCCGGGATCGGCTCGAATTTTCCGGGCCACGTGTCGAGATTGTGCGGCCATACCAGGTAGGTCGCCAGATGCGGCTCCCATTCCGCCGGCATCCGATAGCCGCGCAACCGGCGCATATGATCGAGGGGCGGACCGGCCATCTCAACCGCGATATCGCCGCGTCAAATCGCCGTACGCGTCGATCCGGCGATCGCGCAGGAACGGCCAGTCGCGCCGCGTTTTTTCGATCAGGCTCAGATCGCAATCGACCACCAGCGTCTCTTCCGCATTGGCCGACGCGCGCGCGATCACTTGGCCGAACGGGTCGGCGACGAAGGAATTGCCGAAGAATTCAAGCTCGCTCTCGACGCCAACGCGATTCACCGCCGCCACGAAAACGCCATTGGCGATCGCGTGGCCGCGCTGGATCGTCTCCCACGCGCTGCGAATCCGCTCGCGCGTCTCCGGCGTCATCTCGGGACTCCATCCGATCGCGGTGGGATAGAACAGCGCCTGCGCGCCCGCCATCGCGGTCAGCCGCGCCGCTTCGGGAAACCATTGATCCCAGCAGATCAGCACGCCCAGCCGGCCGCGCGCCGTCGGATGCGCCACGAAGTCGAGATCGCCGGGAGCGAAATAGAATTTTTCGTAGTACCCCGGATCGTCGGGGATATGCATTTTCCGGTAAACGCCGGAAATCTCGCCGCGTTCGTCGAGCACCAGCGCCGAATTGTGATAAACGCCGGCCGCGCGCCGCTCGAAGATCGGCGCGATCACGATCACTTTTCGCGCCGCCGCGACGCGGCCCAGCGCCGTGCTGGTCGGCCCCGGAACCGGCTCCGCGAGATCGAACATCGCGGCGTCTTCCGTCTGGCAAAAATAGCGCGAACGGAACAACTCCTGCAGGCATACGACCTCGGCGCCACGCGCCGCGGCGTCTTCGATTCGCTCGACGGCGCGTTCGAGATTGCGCGCTGGATCCGCCGCGCACGCCATCTGCACCAGGCCGATCCGAAGATGTCCCGCTTCCATCCTGTAACGAAATAACAGCCGCCCGTCGCTCGCGCCACTATCCCGACCGTCCGCGCGGGCGCCGGCTGTCACTTTCGAGCTTGACCCGCGGGGCCATTTCCACGTCATGCCCGGACTTGATTCGGGCATCCATCGGTCATTGCCGGGTCAAGCCCGGCAATGACCGAGAGAGAAGCGGAAAGATTCTCGTCTACCGCATCAGCGGCATCACCTGCTCCGCGACGTCGCGCAGCACCTTGCGCTGATACTCCGCGGGCGGGAGCAGGCTTACGCCGTGGATGCCCGCGTGTTCCAGCTCATGGAGCTGTTCAACGATCTCTTCAGGCCGGCCGACGAGACATGTCGCGCGAATCGCTTCGGGCGTAATGAATTTGCGCTCGCCGGGCTGCAGAAACGTGCAGTGGCCGTCGTGAATCTGCCGGAAGCGCGCATCCCTGGGCAGGCTGAAATCCTCGACCCGCGCGAGGTATTGATCCCATACGTTGGCGAAATAAGCCGGTATCATTGCGTCCTTGCGGCCCGATTGCTCCCAGATTTCGTAGGCGAAATGCAGAATCGCCGCGACCCACGATCCCGTCTCCTCGATCACCCGGTCGTCGGTCAACTTGTCGCCCGGCCGCAACACGCAGGCGCTGATCAGCGCGGTGGTCAGAAACGGCCGCGGCAATATGCGGCCCGCCTTCTTCGCGCCGGCCTCGATCAGCGCGAACTGCGCCTTGACGTCGGCCGGCGTACCCACGGCGGTAATCCAGCCGTCGCCGTATGCGCCGACCGCGTCGCAGGCGCGCGGTCCGTTCGCCGCGACGTATATCGGCACGGGATTTTCCACGTTGATGTAATGGCGGTCGCGATGCAGAAACGAAATTTCGCGGGTGCGTCCGGCGTAGGTGTATTCAACCGTTTCGCCGTGCAGCAGCGCGCGCGTCACGCGCAGATATTCGCGGAAATCCTTGATCCGCATCGGCTCCTGCCCCATCACGCGCATCGCGGTATGCCCGGTGCCGATGCCGAGGAAAACGCGGCCGGGCGCGATTTGATTGATCGTCGCGATCGAATGCGCGGTGACAGGAGCGATTCGCGTGCCCGGAATCGCCACGCCGGTGCCGATTTTAATTCGCTTGGTGGCCTGCGCCGCCAACGCCATCACGGCGTAGCAGTCCGACCAGATCATCTGCGAATCGGGCACCCAGGCGCGTTCGTAGCCAAGTTCCTCGGCGTAACGAATCAGGTCCCATTTATCAATATGTGTATCGACGCAAATGCCGAATTCCATCGTGATCGCTCCCTGCGGTCGAGTCCCGCGCGCGCACCATACTGAGCGCGGCGCCGCATCGTCAATTGCGCCGCGGCTTGCGGCTGGTTGCAACCATCCGTGCGGGATAATTAAATGGACGGACGCTTCGGACGCGCCGCACGCGTTCGGGGCGACGGCAAGATTCCGCAGCGCCGCGCTCCGTGACGAGCCGGCCGACGATCGACCGATGCGACTGCCCGCCGCTGATAGCCGGGTCCTGCGCAAGGGAAGGCCGCGAACCCCGCCAGGTCCGGAAGGAAGCAACGGTACCGGCTGTCACCCTGTGCCGCAGGGGCGCCTGGCTATCATTCGACGGGCAGTCGTTTAAGAATAGCCCCCGATGGCCGAGAATCCATCCTCTCATCTGGTGCTTGCCCGCAAATGGCGTCCGGAACGCTTCAGCGAACTGGTCGGGCAGGAGCACGTCACGCGCACGCTGGTGCAGGCGCTCAAGAGCGGCCGGATCGCGCACGCGTTTCTCTTCACCGGAATTCGCGGCGTCGGCAAGACCACCGCGGCGCGGATTCTTGCGCGATGCCTCAACTGCGCCGAAGGACCGACGCCCGAGCCTTGCGGCAAATGCCCGGCCTGCATTGAAATTCGGGCCGGATCCGCGCTCGACGTGGTCGAAATTGACGGCGCCACCTATCGCAAAATCGACGACGCTCGCGCGATTATCGAAAATCTCAGCTATCGTCCGGCGCGCGATCGCTTCAAGGTTTACATCATCGACGAAGCCCATCAGCTTACCGATCAGGCCTTCAACGCGCTGCTGAAAACGCTCGAAGAACCGCCGCCCCACGTCAAGTTCATCCTTGCGACCACCGAGCCGCAGAAGATGCCCGAGACCATCCTCTCGCGGCTGCAACGCTACGACTTCCGGCGGATTCCATTCGCCGTGATCGTCGAACGGCTGACCGAACTGGCGTCGCGCGAAACGGTTCAGGCCGAGCCTGCCGCGCTGCGGTTGCTCGCGCGCGAAGCCGGCGGCAGCATGCGCGACGCCGAACGTATGCTCGAAACCGCAATCGCTTCGCTCGACGGCAAGGTTGTGGAGGCCGAGGTCGCGTCGATTCTCGGCGTCGCCAGCCGCAGCCGGGTTTTCCAGACCGTCGAAGCGATTCTGGCGCACGACGCCGCCGCCGCGCTCGGCGCGGTCCGCGAGCTTCATCGGCGCGGCGCGAATCTCGAATCGCTCGGCCGCGACCTGCTCGAGGTGCTGCGCAATCTTGCGGTCGCGAAACTTCCCGGAGGGAGCGGCGGCGAAAGCCCGCTCGCCGATTTGCCCGATCAGGAAGCCGAAGAATTGAAGCGGCTCGCCTCGGCTCCGAGCGGCCGCGACCTGATGCGCCTGTTCCGGCTGATGGCCGACGCGCAGGAGCGGATCATCCGCTCGCCGTATCCTGAATTGATTCTGGAAATGGCGATCGTCCGGATGGCGTCGCTGGCGCCCGTGCTCGACGCCGACGAGCTGATGCGCGCGATTCGCGGCGGTTCGGCCAGCGGCTCATCTTCACAATCAACGCCGCGTCCCGCTTCGCTGGCGTCGGGCGGGACTACGCCGGGATCGGCCGGGCCGCGCGGCGCCGCCGCGCACGCCGAAGCGGTGTTCACTCCGGCGCCAGCGCGCAAAATCCGCGTCGAAGGCGAAGTCAAGGCCGACGCTCCGCGCCGCCGCGAGCCGCCCGCGCCGCCGCGTCAGAATCCGCCCGTGGCCGCGGCGCCCGCCGCTTCGACAACCTCTGATCTTCCGGATTTGCGCGAATTCATCCGCGGTCGGCGGGCCGCGCTTGCCGGATTCATGGAGCAGGGCGCGACGCTCCATCTCGACGGCGACCTGCTCACCGTCGCGCCGCGCAACGACATCTATGTTCGCTACCTGACCGACAAGCGCAACGAAATCGCCGACCTGGCCACGGAACTATACGGCCGGAAAATTCGCGCCGAAATCGCCGCGCCCGGCGCGCAGTCGCCGCCGGCGAATGAAAATTTGGCGCCGCCGATCGTTGCGGAAGCCGCGCCGCCAGCCGGACCAGATGATTCCCCATCTGTCGTGGCGAATGGCGGGTCGCTCGAAGCCGCCGCGACCGCCGCACCGGCGCCGCCGACCGCCGCCGAACTGCGCCAGTCGGTCTATTCCGATCCGGTCGTACGCCGGATCTTCGATGAATTTCAGGCGCGCCTCGTCGAGGTGCGCGCCAACGGCTCCGCCGCCGCGCCATCCGAGGGCGCCGCGCGCAAACCGTAGCGTCCGATGCGATGCTACGCCGGGAGCAAGGAGAGAATCCCGTGCCAGAATTCGATTTGTCGGCGCTGATGCAGCAGGCGCAAGCGATGCAGGAAAAGCTCAAGAAACTGCAGGAAGAGGCCGCCGCCAAAACCGTTGACGCCGACGCCGGCGGCGGGATGGTGCGCGTGACCGCCGACGGCTCGATGCGTCTCAGACGAGTAACCATCGATCCCGCGCTGCTGGCCGCCAACGACAAGGAGATGCTCGAGGATTTAATTGTTGTAGCCGCCAACGAGGCGCTCAGCCGCGCGCAGGCGCTGATGGCTGAGGAATTGGGCAAAGCCGCGCCGTTTCCCGGACTCAAGCTGCCCGGCCTGTTCGGCGGCGACTAGCCGATTTCGCGGATCGACGCCACGCGATGGCTGAAAACCTCAAACGCAACGACGGCCTGCCGCCGGCGATGACGCGGCTGGTGAAGGAGCTGTCGCGACTGCCCGGAATCGGCGAAAAGACCGCTTCGCGGCTCGCCTTCAATCTGCTCAACCGTCCGCGCGACGAGGTGATCGCGCTTGCCGAGGCCCTGCTCGAGATGAAAGAGCGGGTTGGCTTGTGCGGCGAATGTTTCGGTCTTTCGGACGCCCCGCGATGCCCGATTTGCGCCGATCCCGGCCGCGAGCACGACCTGATTTGCGTGGTCGAGGGGCCGGCCGATCTGATGGCGATCGAACGGGCGCGTACCTTCGCGGGCGTTTATCACGTTCTGCATGGCGCAATCGCGCCGCTCGACGGAATCGGTCCCGACGACATCAAAATCGCGGAACTGATCGCGCGCGTGCAGGGCGACGGCGCCGCCGTCCGCGAAATCATTATCGCGACCAACGCTACTGTTGAAGGCGAGGCGACCGCGCTTTACCTGGCGCGCGCGCTGAAACCGTTCGGCGTCAAAGCCACCCGTCTGGCGCGCGGACTTCCCGCCGGCGGCGACCTCGAATACAGCGACTCCGCTACGCTCGCCAGCGCGATTAGCGGCCGTCGCGAGCTATAGGCCGATTGGATTTTGTTCAGGCACGCGCTCGCGCCGGTCGGAATGGAAGCGGGCGGCGTGCCGCTTCATGGATCGCTGTCGGCGGGGATGCCGGTGGTGAAGGCGGCGACCTCGCGCTGCCATTGCTGTCCGAAGGCGAAAATCAGCACCTGCCGATTGATTTGCTGATCGTGCAGCAGGCTTCGCCAGGTGCCGCCGCCCGCGTTCGCCATCGTCTGATACGCGTGTTGCGTCTGCAGGTAGAAGCCGGGCATCGGTTGCGCGAGCATTTTCGCCGGCGAGATGCCCTCGCTTTTGGCCCATTCTTCAACGAAGCGTTCGTGCTCCTCTTTGGTCACGTCCACCGTGTTGAAGGTTCCGTTCTCCAGCCGGAACTTGGTGATTTCCGCCATCACCGGCGCCATGTCTTCGTCGAACGGCGGCGTGTCGCCGACGAGCACGATTACCTTGCGCGCTGACGGCCGCCATTCCATCCGATCGACGGCGGCTCGAATCGCGCCCAGCGTGTCTTCCTGCCACTCGCCGCCGTTATGCGCCGTGATGTTGTTCAGGAACTGGATCAATACTCCCGGCGAAATCGTCAGCGGCTGCGATTCGATCGGCTCGCCGCGCCCGCCGAAGACGACGATGCCGATACGCGCCGTCGGCACGAGGCGATGAATGGCGAGCACCAGTTGTTTCATCCGGGTCTTTACGTCGTTGATGATCAGCTTCATCGAACCGGTGCCGTCGATGATCAAAACGACGTCGAGCCCGCTTTTGCGCAGGCCGCTGATAAAGCCGCCAAAGCCCGAACCGAGGCCCGCTCCGTAACCCGAACCGATTCCGCCGCCCCGGCCGATGCCGATTCCGGCGCCGCCGGAAATTTCGCGCACGTAATGCGTCGCTTCCGCCACCGCTTCCGAACCGTGAATGGCGACGACTGGACGTGCGATCGGCATCGGCGCCGCCATCTCCGGCATCTGCATTTCGGGCAGGTTGAGCTGCTTCAACTCGGCGCCGGGGCTCTTGTTTCCGCCGCCGCCGGATTCAAAATTTACCGTAATCAGATTGCGCGCCGCCTCGAAATGCACGCCCCAAAACAGAAAGAGCAGCACCAGAACGTGAATGGCGATCGATATCGGCAGCGGTCCTTCCATGAAGCGGAGCGCGTTGCGCAAGCCCGCCCGTCGTTCCGCCGGTTCCCCCGAAGCGGCCGCGAGCGAGCGCCGATTGCGCGCCATCAGCAGATAGATCGCGACCGCGACGATCGCCACCGATGCGGCTAAAAGCGCGCCTATTTTGGCGCTAATCATCGGAATTCGCCCCGACTGGATCGGCTTCTACTCGAACTAGACCCGGCCCGGCGCCGGAAAATTCATCGCGCGCGCGCATTTACGGAATGCCGCCTTCCGACGGCGCCACCGCTTCGGGAGCGGGCGCCTCGGGTTCGGCCATCGGCGTCGGCGCCGATCCCGGCGCGTTTGCGGCGCCGCCGGCTTCGCCCGATACGGCAAGCGCGATGCGTTCCGCTCCGGCGCCCTTGGCGATATCAAGAATCCGCACCATGTCGCCCAAAATCACCCTCGCATCGCCGTCAAAGACGACTACCTTGTCGGGCGATTTGCCGAGCGCCTCCTTGATCGCCGCGCCGAGGTCGCCCTCGATAACCGGCTGTTGATTCACGAATATGCGATGGTCCGCGGTGTAGGTGACGGTGACGGTTTTTTTCTGCTGATTGGCCTGCTGCTGTTGCATCTGCGGCAAATCGACGTGTGCGGCCGATTCGATCGTTACCGCCGTCGCGACCATGAAAATAATCAGCAGGACGAGGAAGATGTCGGTGAGCGGCGTGATATTGATCGAGGCGAAGATTCCGCCCTCTCCGTTGCCCGTCTGAATCGCCATCGAAATGCTCTATGCTCGACCTTGGAGCGTCAGCTTCCGGATTGCGGCAGCGGCGGAAGGTTCGTCACCCGCTTGGCGGCGATCGCGATTTGAGTCGCGCCCGCCGCTTTCGCGACGTCGAGAATGCGCGCCACGTCGCCCAGTATGGCCGTCCGATCGCCCTGGAAAATCACGGTCTTCACGTCGACGCGGCTGAGCGCGTCGCTGAGCGCATCCTGCAGGTCGTTTTCCGGAACGTCCTTGGAATTGACGAACAATTCGTGGTTCGCGGTGTAGGTGACGATCACGCCCTTGTTCTCTGGAGAGGTGTTCGTCGCTTCGGGCAAATTGACGTGAGTCGCCGATTCCACCGCGACCGAGGTCGTCACCATGAAAATAATCAGCAGGACGAGGAAGATATCGGTAAGCGGCGTGATGTTGATTTCCCAGAACATCCCGCCGCCGCCGGATGGCGCGCTAATTGCCATTAGTGCGCTGTCCCCGCAGCGCCGCGTCGATCAGGCGCGCCGCGCAAATATGGATGGTCGCGTTAATCCGTTCGATCTTCTGCGAAAGGTAGTTGTAGAAGATCACGGCGATAATCGCGACCGCAAGGCCCAGCGCGGTCGAGATCAGAGCTTCCGAAATACCGGCCGCGACGACCGAAAATCCTCCAGTGCCCATGATCGCCATCGATTGAAACGCCGCCAGGATGCCGACGACGGTGCCGAACAGGCCGATAAATGGCGCCGACGCGCCGGAAGTGGCCAACACCCAGATTAATCCGCGCAATTGCAGCAATTCGGCGAAGCGCCGCTCTTCGTCCACCTCTTCCAGGCGGGCGCGATCGGCAGAGGGCGCTTCGGCCAGCAGATCATGGAAGACCCGTTCGCCGGCGCTGCCGGGGCTTTTCACCCGGGCGAGCGCTTCGTCGAACTTGCCCTGATTCAACAGCCCGACCAAGCCGTCCGCGACATTGGAGGCGCGTGCGCTCAGGCCCCATAACGACCAGACCCGCTCAATAATCACGGTCACGCATACGACCGAGATCAGCAGAAGCGGATAGGTGGCGTACCACCCCTGCATGATCATCGCGATAATGCTGAATTGCGTTTGCATTCCCCAATCGTCCCCGGAGCGTGGAAATTGCCGTGGCGGTCGCGATGCGTCCCGCCGTCAAGATTGCCTAAATTCTATGGCGCGGGAATCCCTGTCAAGTGGAATCCTTGCGGCTCGCGTCGTCAATTCTCCGCATAGACGGGCGATTAAGCCTTTGTTCGAGCGGGTAATTTCGCTCCTGAGCCGCGGAACCGATTTGTCCGCGTGCGCCGCCGCGATTGCGCCGCCGCAGCCGTCGCCTTGACTTTGGAGGCCGGGCGGGTTTATCCAGATTCGATAGGCTTGCGCGAAGCGCGCGCGCCGAAGCGCGTCGTCCGGCGGCGCGGCCGATTTTCCGACGGTCTGAGCGGTCAAGAGAAGTTCGGGAAAACGCTCCGGACTGCAAGTTTGGCGGCGGAGCCGCATGCCGCGGAAGCGGTCGGTGTGAAAACAAAAATAGAACTCCAAGAAGGAAGCGTTCACGATGGCATTACTTGAGGGAAAAGTCGCGGTGGTCACCGGCGCCGGCCGCGGTATCGGCAGGGAAGAAGCGCTGCTGATGGCGAAGCATGGCGCCAAGGTGGTCGTCAACGATCTTGGCGGTCACTTCGACGGCACCGGCCAGTCGCGTTCGCCGGCTGAAGAGGTCGTGAAGGAAATTCGCGCCGCGGGCGGCGAAGCGGTCGCCAACTTCGAAAGCGTTTCCGATTTCAAAGCCGCCAAGCGGATTGTCGAATGCGCGATCGATAATTTCGGCAAACTCAATATCGTCGTCAACAACGCCGGAATCCTGCGTGACCGCATGATCTTCAATATGAGCGAAGAGGATTTCGATGCGGTCCTCGCGGTCCATCTTAAGGGCACCTTCAACCTCGCCCGGCACGCAGCCTCTTATTGGCGCGAGCAGCACAAGAACGGCAATCTTCTGAACGGGCGCTTGATCAACACCAGTTCCGACTCGGGTCTGCTCGGCAATGCCGGTCAAAGCAATTATGGAACGGCGAAAGCCGCTGTAGCGACGTTCGCGATAATTGTGGACCGCGAAATGGCGCGTTACGGCGTTACCGCCAATGCGATCGCGCCAGTCGCACGCACCCGTCTGACGATCGATGCGACGCCGCAAACCGCCGCCACGATGCCAACGCCGAAGGCCGGCGAGGTCGATAAATTCAGCCCGGCCCATGTTGCGCCGCTGGTCGCGTGGCTGGCGAGCGATGACGCCAAGGACGTCCATGGCGAAGTCTTTCGAGTCGGTTTGGGCTGCGTATGGCTGATGAAGGGATGGCATAGCGCGGCCAAGGTTTCTCAAAGCGGCCCGCTCAAGTTCTGGGATCCGGCCGAATTAGGCGCGAAGGTCAAAGAGCAGTTGGCCCGCGGCGTCACTAAGAAAGAGGGACTTGCGGAAGTGCTGGCCGGCGGAGTCTGATCGCCGGTGGCGACCGTTTTGAATCGTCGCGAAAGCGCGGCCCCCGGCGGGCCGCGCTTTCGTTCAATTCTGTTGATCTGTGCGGCCAACACCGCGCGCAGCGTGATGGCCGAACATCTGATGGCGCGCGAGCTTCGCCGCCGTGGCCAGGCGCATCAGGTGCGCCTGCGCTCCGCCGGCATCGCGCCCTATGCCCGCGATGGCGCGCTGATTTCGCTCGACACGCGGATGGCGCTTCGCGACATCGGCATCGATTTGGGCGAGGAGGCGACTTCGACCGATCTCAAACGCCATCCGGAACTGCTCGCCGAGGCCGATCTCGTGATCGCGATGACTGCGCAGCAGGCGCGCGAACTGCGCGAGCGCTTCGACGTAACCGATCGGCATGCCGTGCATACATTGCGCGAATTTGCGGGCGAAAGCGGCGATATCGACGATCCTTTCGAGCAGGGCGAGCGCGCGTTCGCCGAATGCCGGCGCGAGATCGAACGCCTGACGCCGCTGGTAATCGAAAAACTGTTCGCGCTCGACTGAATTCGCGCTAAAGGTTCGCAAGATGGAATTCGTCAATCCGAACGACGCCGAAATTCGTTCGATTCTCTCCCGCCCGACGACCGTCGCGGTGGTGGGATGCTCGGACAATCCGGCGCGCGACAGCTTGAGAATCGCGATGCTGTGGCGGGACAAGGGCTATCGCGTGATTCCGGTGAATCCGGCGCTCAAACCGGACGCTTTGATGGGCGCGCTGGGCGAACGATGCTATTCGAGCCTGGAGGCGATACCGGAACCGGTCGAAATTGTGGACGTATTTCGGCGGTCGGAGTTCGTCGCCGAGGTCGCGCGCGAAGCGATCGCGAAGGGCGCGCGAGTCCTGTGGTGCCAGTTGGGCGTAATCGATCTCGATGCGGCGCGGCATGCGCGCGAAGCCGGGATGACGGTCGTCATGGACCGGTGCCCGGCGATCGAATACCGGCGGCTGTTTTGAGCGCGCAAATCCATGACGCTGCGATTTTTCCGCAAACGCGGATGCGCGCTTGCAGCGGGCGTCCGGAGCGCTCGCGATGAAAGCGCGACGCTGGCGGACGCTTAACAGCGAGAGGGTTTTCGAGACTCCAATCTTCGATCTCCATCGCCGCCGTTCGGCCCATCCACGCCGCGGCGAACGCGATTTTTTCGTGATCGATCCGGCTGATTGGGTCAATATCATTCCGCTCACGCCCAAGCAGGAAGTGATCATGGTGCGCCAGTTTCGCCACGGCATCGGCGCCTTCACGCTGGAGATTCCGGGCGGGATGATCGATCCGGACGATCCGTCGCCCGGCGCCGCCGGACGGCGCGAAATGATCGAGGAATGCGGCTACGATTCGGAGGATATCGTGGCGCTTGGCCGGGTCCATCCGAATCCCGCGATCCAGCCCAATTTCTGCTACTCGTTCCTGGCGCGGAATGTGCGCAAAATCGCCGTCGCGCACGGTAATCCGGACAGTTCCGAGGAGACCGAAGTGGTCGTCGTGCCGCGCGAAAGCATCCGCAGCCTGATCGCATCAGGAAAAATCACCCACGCGCTGGTGATCGCGGCGTTTTCTTTTCTTGACGTTTACAATCCGCCCGCCAAGCCGCGCCGCCGACGGTAATCAGCGGTCGTTCGCCGGACCGCCGTAGCGCCGCCGCAGCATCAGGTAAACCGGACCGCCGGCCGCGGCCAGAACTACGCCGAGCAGGAATTCGACGTGGCCTTCGCCCGACGAGAAACCGACGCCGAAGGTGGCCAGCCATAGCAAAATGGGAGTAATCACGACGGCGAGCAGTCCAAGGCGTCCGCCCGCGACCATGAATAGCCCGTCGCGTTCCGGACGAAGACGGCGCAGCTTGAGCAACGCCATCATCTCAAGCGCCAACGCGCCCATATAAAAGAAAACGTCGAGCGTGACGAGCGCGACAAAGCCGAACGGGACCAACAGAGAGAACACCGCGCAGCACGCGACGATCGAGCGTACGGGCGTGGCTCGCGCCTCCCATACGCGCCGCAATCCCGCCGGCAGATAGCCCTCGCGCGCTAGCACGTACGGCATCCGCGACACCCACAGCATCGCCGCCGCGAAGATCGAGAATGCGGAGATCGCGCCGCCCGTCGCAAGCGCCAATTCAAGCGCCGGGCCGGCCAGCAGGCCTCCTTCGGCCGCGAAAAATCCCGTCCGCCATGCGGCGGCGGAACTCGATCCGGCCAGGCATACGGCCAGCGGCAGCAGATAACCTAAAGCGACCAACGGCAGCGCGATCATCATCGCCAGCGGATAAGTTCGTCGCGGACGGTCGATTTCGCCGGCGACGACGCTCAGATTTTCCCATCCGCTGTAATTCCAGATTACGATCGCGAGGCCGCCGCCCAGCGCCGCCCAAGGATGGCTCAAATGGCCATTGGCCGGCAGATGCCAATGGATGAGGCGGGGCGCGCCGGCGGCGACCAGCACGGCGAAGGGCGCGAGCAACACGGCCGTCAAGGCGATCGAGGCTTCGCCGACCGGCTTCACGCCCATCGCGTTGAGCGCTCCGGCCAGCCATACGAGCGCCACGCCGACGGCGATCTGCTCCCGCGGCGTGAGCGGCATAACGAAACTAAGGTAAGAGCTGAACAGTACAGGATAAATAGCCATATCGACGGCGGTGTAGAGAATCGTGAGCCACGCTTCGACAAAGCCGCCGAATGGTCCCAGCGCCGCTTTAACCCAAAAATAAAAGCCGCCCTCGAGCGGCATCAGCGCGGTCAACTCCGCCGCCATCAACGCCGTTGGCAGGCTGACCGCGAGCGGCACGACGACGCAGAGCAAAAGCGTCAGGCGCGGCCCGGCGATCCGCACGGCGTCTTCGATTCCATATGCGCCGCCGCTCACGACCAGATAGGTCAACGCAACCAGCGCCAGCACGCCGAGGCGGCGCGCTGGCGGCGGCGCGATCACGCCGTTTGCGGTGGCGCCGGAAGCGGTGGGCGTGGCCGCATTCACGCTGGCGCGGACCGTCCGGCGGCGCCGGCGAATGCGAATCCCGAGATGTTATCGACGGACAAGGCGCGGGCGGTTCCCTGCGGCGCGCGCGGGGATTGCGCGCCTTTGCGGCGCGGGGCAACACTAAAGCGATGAGTCACGAGGGCAGGCCAAGGTTGGGCGCGCGGCGCGGCATCAGAGTGTCACGGTGAGAATCGACTCTGCTATAATTAGAAGCGTGTTGAAATCGTCGCAAGCCTCACCGGCAATTCTGGGAATCGTAATCGCGACGGCCGCCGCGCTGGCGTTTGGCGCGGCTGGATGCGGCATGTTCGGATCGCGCGGCGGCGGCATGGTCGAGGCGTTGAGCGCCGATGGCGGCCATCCGTTCGGCGGCGCCGAGCCGGTCGAAATTCCGCCGCCGGCGCGCGCGATGGGGGCGTACTTGCAGGCCGAGGTCGCCGCGGAAAACGGCGATCGCAAACGGGCCATGGAAGAGTACGAGGACGCCGTCAAATACGATCCGCATAACGCCGCCCTGCATGTCGAACTGGCCACGCTTTACGTGCGCGACGGACGGCTGCCGGACGCCCTCGAGCAATGCAACGAAGCGATCGCGCTCGATCCCGCCTACGTGCGTCCGCGCCTGCTCGCCGCCGGAATCGAGACCGCGACCGGCGACGACAAGAGCGCGATCGCGCAGTACCAGCAGGTGTTGAAGCTGGAGCCGGCGAATCAGGAAGCGTTTCTGTTCCTCGGCACGCTCTACGCCAAGAATGGCGATTACAAAGACGCGGAAGACACCTTTAAGCAGTTGATCGCGCTCGATCCCGGATCGTTCCTCGGCTATTACTACGCCGGCCGCGTGACGACCGAAGCGCAAAATTATCCAGCGGCCGAGGCCTATTACAAAAAGGCGCTCGACCTGAATCCGCAATCGCAGCTCGTGCTGACCGACATGGCTGTGCTCCGCGAACTTGAAAACCGGCCGAAAGAGGCGATCGAGCTTTACCAGAAAGTTCTGCAGCTCGATCCGAAAAATGACGAAGTGCGCAAGCGGCTGGCCGAGCTTTACGGCGGCGACAAGAGCGTGGACGCGGCGGTGAGCCGCGAATTGAGCCGACAGGAACGGCTGGAGACGACGCCGGCCGACACCCGCACCAAGATCGGATTGTTGTTTTTCGAGCGCGGCGATTTCGACCGCGCGGCGACCGAATTCAACCTTGTGCTCGGCTCCGAACCGAAGAATTACCGGGTGCATTATTATCTCGGCACGGTTTACTCGGAGCTGGGCGAGAACGAACAGGCGCGGCGGGAATTCGAATTGATTCCCGAGAGCAGCGGCCATTATGTCGAAGCGCGCTTGCAGCTTGCCTATTTGAACGACAAGCGCAACGACTACGATGCGGCGATCGCGAATCTCAAGCAGGCGCTGGCGGTCAAGCCTAACGACACCGAAATCATGAGCTACCTGGTCGGCGTCTATCAGGAAAAAAAGGATTATCCGGACGCGATCGCGCTCGCGCAGCGGATGGTCGCGCTTGAACCGAACAACGACAAGTTTCATTTCACGCTTGGCGCGCTGTACGACGAGGACAAGCAGAAGGACAAGAGCGTCGCCGAGATGCGCAAGGCGATCGAGCTGAATCCCTCCAACGCGCCCGCGCTGAATTATCTCGGCTATACCTACGCCGAATCCGGCAAGAATCTCGAAGAGGCGGAAAAGCTGATCAAGCGGGCGCTCGTGATCGAGCCCGACGACGGCTATTACGTTGACAGCCTGGGATGGGTTTACTACCAGAAGGGCGAATACCAACGCGCCGTCGATCAACTCGAACGCGCGGTTAATCTGACCGGCAGCGACCCGACGATCACCGAGCATCTGGGCGACGCCTACCGCCGGATCGGCAAGCGCCTTGACGCCCGCCAGGAGTATCAGGACGCGCTCAAGAAGGCCCAGGATGCGGATCAGATTCATCGATTGCAGGACAAACTTGCCGCGCTCGGGGGATACGAGCAGCACGCGCAACATTGATCTTCGGGATCGCGCGCGCCGGCTGATTCCGCCGGCGCTAAGCGCGCTGAGCGGCGCGTTTCTGATGCTGGCGTGCGCGGGGTGCGCGACCCAGCCGAACCCCGATCTTTATCTGGCGCAGGCGCGCGCCTACGCCGCCGATCTGAGCAATCGCGAAGCGGCGCCGCAGGCGCTCAGCACGTCGGCTATCATGGATTACGCGGGCGGCGGCGAGCATTTCCGCGCGCGCGAAAATCTGCTGATTCAGCGTCCGGCGAAGATCCGGGTCGAAGTGATGTCGGCCGCCGGCGTCGCGCTGGTGGTCGCGACCGATGGCGATGAGACCGCCGTCTTCAATCCCGCGAAGGGCGTGTTGATGCGCGGGCCGGCGACTGCCGCGACGCTCGACCGATACGCTCGGATTCCGCTCCCGCCGGAGGCGGCGGTCAGGATGCTGCTGGGACTCGTTCCTGACGGATCGATGCTGGCGTCGCCGCCCGCTGCGATGACCCTGCCAGGCCCGCATAACGACAATCAGGCGATCCTCGTCTATCGCGAGCCGGGCGGCGTTACCGACGAAATCGGAATCGGCGCGGATCGCAAGCTCGCCAGCGTCACCGAGAAACTGGCCGACGGCCGCGTCGGTTACCGCGTCCATTACGGCGACTGGCGCGACGCGGGCAAGGGAATCGAGACGGCCTGCTCGATCACGGCGGAATTTCCGCGCACCGGCGCCAAGGTGGCGTTTACCTTTGAGAATCCTGTCGCCGATCCGAAAATTCCCGCCGGCGCTTTTGTCCTTGCGCCAAGCGGCGTGACGAAAACAATGAGTCTCGGCATGGCCGCGACGAATCCGGAAGCGCCGCGTGGCTGAGGCGAATCCGCGCTTGCGCGTAATGCGGCTTGCGATCTGCGCGATGGCCGCGGCGGCCGTCGTTGCGGCCTGCGGATGCCGGGTGAATCGGCCGCGCAACGATCACGCGGCGACGCAGACGCTGTACGATGCGATGGTCAGCGATCCGGGCACGTTCAACCCGGTCCTGGTCACGGACTCCGCCTCGGCCGTGGCGACCGGCGACATGTTCGAGAGCCTGACGCGTGTGAATCCGCGAACGACGCTGTTCGAGCCCGGTTTGGCGGAAAGCTGGGAGTTCAGCGACGGCGACAAGACCCTGACGTTCCATCTGCGCCATGACGTGAAATGGTCGGACGGCGCGCCCTTCACCGCGCGCGACGTGCTGTTCACGATGCGCGTGATCTACGATCCGAAAATTCCCAATTCGATGGTTTCGTCGATGACGATCGACGGGAAGCCGATCGCCGCGTCGGCGCCGGACGATTACACCGTCGTGGTGCGGCTGCCGCGGCCGTTCGCGCCGATTCTGTCTTCGATGCAGTTCGCGATTTTGCCGGCCCACGCGCTGGCGGGCGCGTACGAAGCCGGCCGCTTCAACCGCATCTGGGGAATCGACACGCCGCCGGACCGGTTGATCGGCCTTGGGGCGTTTTTGATGACGCGGTACGTGCCCGCGCAGCTGATCGCTTACCGGCGAAATCCCGATTACTGGATGCGCGACGAACACGGCGGTCCGCTTCCGCGGCTCAAAGGCGAAGTTCATCTGATCGTGCCCGATCAGAACGCCCAATACCTGCAATTTCAGAGCGGCATGACCGACGTGTACCATCCGCGTCCCGAAGAGGTCTGGCCGCTGGAGCAGGCGGCGAAGCGGCTCAATATAGTCGTGCGGAAAGTTGGAATCGACACAGGCTCGCTGTTTTTCGCGTTCAACCGCAACCCGCGCCATTACGTGCGCGGCGGCGTCGTCGATCCGCGGTTGAAATGGTTCACCGACGTGAATTTCATGCGCGCGCTGGCGCATGCGGTGGACAAGCAGGGCATGATCGATCTGTGTTATCGCGGACTTGCGGTCCCGGCGATTTCAGACGTGTCGCCGGAGAATAAAATCTACCACAACCCCAACCTCAAGGATTACGACTACAATTTGAAAGAAGCGGCCCAAATTCTCGACCGTGCGGGTTATCGAATGATCCGGCCCGGCGTGCGCGGCGATCCGCAAGGCCATCCGCTGGTCTTTCGGCTGACCACCAACACCGGGGTGCCGGTGCGCGATCAGATGTGCGCGATCTTCAAGCAAGATTTGCAGAAGCTCGGAATCACAGTGAATTACCGGCCGCTCGATTTCATCACGCTGGTCAAGGCGCTGGATTCGTCATTCGATTGGGATTGCGTGCTGATTGGATTCACCGGCACGATCGAGCCGAACGACGCTTCGGACTTTCTGCGTTCTTCCGGCAATCTGCATATCTGGGATCCCGCGCAGCCGAAACCCGCGACGCCGTGGGAGGCGCAGATCGACCATCTGATGGACGAGGGCACGATGGTCGTCGATCCGTACCAGCGTGCCCCGTACTACTGGCGGATCCAGCAAATCCTGCACGACCAGTTGCCGATAATCGAAACCGTCCGCTCCGTCACATATGTCGCCTACCGCAACACGCTGGAAAATTACTATCCGACGGTCTGGGGCCTCTACCGTCCGGAGTGGATTGAGTTTCGCGCCCGATAGCGCGGCTGCGCGAGCATCACGATGCTGAGATTCCTGGCGCGGCGCATACTGATCATGATTCCGCTGATAATCGGAATCACCTTTATCTCGTTCGCCGCGATGTCGCTGATACCGGGGAATTTCGTCGCCAACCTGGCGCTCGATCCGAGGATTTCGCCGCAAGTCCTCAAGCAGATGGAGGCGGAATTCGGCCTCGATCAGCCGCTGATGTTGCGTTACGTGCGATGGCTGTGGGGTATCGCGCATCTGCGGCTCGGCGTGTCGCTGGCGTATCGCGTCGATGTGATTCATCTGATTGGCCCGCGTGTGCTGAACACGGTGATCCTGGCGCTGAGCAGCATGATCTTGACGTGGCTGCTGGCGGCGCCGATCGGAATTATCGTCGCCGTGCGGCAAAACTCGATGCTCGATCGGGCGCTATCGTTCCTGTCGTTCCTCGGGATGTCGGTTCCGGCGTTTTTCCTCGCATTTCTGGCGATCGATTTCGCGTTGTGGAGCGGATGGTTTCCGGTCGGGCAGACGATGTCGCCGGACTATGCGTCGATGGATTTCTGGAGCCGCATCGCCGATCGCGCGGACCATCTGATTCTGCCGACGCTGGTGCTGGGGCTGGCGGGAGTGGCGTCGTTGATGCGGCTGATGCGGTCGCAGATTCTCGAAATCAAAAACGCCGATTATGTCCGCACGGCGCGCGCCAAGGGACTGCCTGAATCGACGGTGCTCTACAAGCACGTGCTGCGCAATGCGCTGAATCCGTTCGTGACGATGGCGGGTTACGGCCTGGCCGATCTGCTCGGCGGCGCGGCGCTGGTCGAGTCGGTGATGAACCTGCAGGGGCTTGGACTTCTGCTGCTGAATGCGGTGATGAAGCGCGACGTGCCGCTGGTGATGGGATCTGTGCTGATGGGGACGGTGCTGCTGCTGGTGGGCAACCTGCTCGCCGATATGGCGCTGGTCGCGGTCGATCCGCGCGTGAATTTCACGACGCTCGAGACGCAATGAACGCGGTCGCGGCGAATATTCGCGCGGAAAATCACGCGGCCGCGGAGCGGCGCGGATGGGCCGCGGCGGTCCGACGCGAATGGCGCGCGGCTTCGCTGACGGTGAAACTGTCGGCGATGCTGCTGCTGGCGTTTTATATTTTCGCCGCCGCGTCGCCGATCGTCGCGCCCTACGATCCGGCGCGGCAGTGGCGCACGATGCCGGATTGTCCGCCGATGCGGCTCCATCTCGCGCCGCCTTCCGACTGGAGCCGCGGCTTCCTCTATGCGTTTCCGATGAGACTGGACAATCCGATGGCGCGGCATTACGTGGAGGATCGATCGCGGCGGACATTCGTGCGGCTCTTTTATCGCGGGCATCTGTTTACGACGGCGCCTGGAGCGCCGCCGTTTTTCCTGATGGGCAGCGAAAATCTGGGGCGCGACCTGTTCTCGCGAATCGTTTATGGCGCGCGCGTCAGCATGTGTATCGGACTGGTGGGAGTCGCGATCAGTTTTTCACTTGGAATCATGGTGGGCGCGTTTTCCGGAATGATGGGCGGGTACACGGACAGCGCGATCATGCGGATGTGCGAAATCGAGATGTCGCTGCCAAGCTTCTATTTCCTGCTCGCGCTGGCGGCGGTGATTCCGTCGGGACTCAGCACGACCGCGACTTTCTTCCTGATCGTCGCGATTATGGCGTTTATCAGTTGGGCGGGGTTTGCACGAGTGATTCGCGGAATGGCGGCGTCGGTACGCGGGGCGCCATACGTCGAGGCGGCGCGCGCATTGGGCGGCTCGCGCAGCCGACTTCTCTTTCGCCATATCATCCCGGCAGTGATCGGCTTCGCGGCCGTGAATGCGTCATTATCGATTCCGGGGTACATTCTCGGCGAAAGCGCGCTCTCGCTGCTCGGGCTTGGAATTCAAGAGCCCGCGGCGAGCTGGGGAAATCTGCTGAGTCAGGCGATGGATCCGCAGACGATCGCCTATTTCCCATGGATACTGATACCGGGACTTTTCATTTCGGCCGCGGTGATGGCGTTCAATTTTCTGGGCGACCATCTGCGCGACCGCTTCGATCCGTCGAACGCGGCCTGAGCGCCGGGTTTCGTGAAGCGCGGCGGTTTGTCCGCCGGGGCGCCTGTTGCTAGAAACCGATTGTGCGCGCGGCCGCACGCGCGGCAGACGAAGATGAACGAGTTACGCGATGTGTGAGGCGGTTGCGCAAGATGAGCGGTGAAGTTGCGACAACGAAAAAACCGGTTCCCGCCGCCGACGAACTGAGCCGGCCATTCTGGGATGCGGCGCGCGAAGGGCGGCTCGTAATCCAGCGCTGCTCCGCGTGCGGATATTACAATCATCCGCCGCGCAATTTCTGCGACGCATGTCTCGCGCGCGACCTCGCTTTCGCGCCGGTCAGCGGGCGCGGCGCGGTATTTTCTTTCACCGTGATGCATCAGCGTGACGTCGCGGGCTTCGAGAACGACGCGCCGTTCATCAATATCGTCGTTGAGCTCGCCGAGCAGCCGATGCTTCTGATGGTGGCGAATCTTCCAATCGGCGAGCGCGAGCGTGTGCGGATCGGCGCGCCAGTCGAAGTGTGTTTCGAAGATCGCGGCGACGGCGTGGTGATTCCGCAATTTCGGATCATTTAGAGTTATGGCGCGCGGGAACTGGATCGATGTGGCACGGACGCGGAAAAACGGCAATCGTCGGAATTGGCTATTCGGAAATCACTCGCAAGCCGCAAAAGCCGCTCGGCCTGCTCGCGATAGACGCCTGCCGCGCGGCGATCGAAGACGCCGGCCTTGAGGCGCGGCAAATCGACGGCCTTGCGACTTATCCGGAATCGCCGTTCGCGGGCGCTGGAAATCGCGACGGCGAAGACGTCGTCAGCGTGTCGTTCGTTCTCAACCATCTCGGTCTGGCGGATGACGTGCGCTGGTACGCGCAGATTGAAACCGGGATGATCGCGAGTCCCGTGATTGAAGCGGTCAATGCGTTGATCGCGGGAGCATGCGATTATGCGCTCGTCTGGCGCGCGCTTCATCGCCCGGCTCCGCGCGGCGGAAGCGCCGGAAGCAAAGCCGCGCCGCGCGCGTCCGGGGACGCGCAATTTATCGCGCCATACGGCGCCGCGTCGGATCGTGCAGACGCACGCCTTCGCCTGGCGGCGATATATGTATCGCTACGGCGCGACGCGCGAGGCGCTGGCGACGCTCGCGCTGAACAGCCGCCGCAACGCCAACCTGAATCCGCGCGCGTTTTTTTATTCGACGCCGATGTCGCGCGACGATTATTTCAATGCCCGGATGATCGCCGAACCGCTCTGCCTGTTTGATTGCGACGTGCCGGTGGACGGGTGCGTCGCGTTGATTGTCACAACCGCCGACCGCGCCCGCGATCTGCGCAACCAGCCCGCGTACATCGCCGGGTACGGTCAAAATACCGCGCGCCGCCGCGCGCTGCTTTATTATACTCTTGACGACTATATGGCGTGTGGCGGATCGCTGGCGCAGAAGCTCTGGTCGTCGGCCGGTCTCGGTCCCAGGGACATGGACGCGGCGCAGCTATATGACGGTTTCAATCCCTCCACCCTATATTGGCTTGAGGCCGCCGGATTTTGCGGCGAGGGCGAGGGCGCGGATTTTGTGGCCGGCGGCCGAATCGCGCTTGAAGGAGAACTGCCGATCAATACTTTCGGCGGCAGCCTGAGCGAGGGGCGGATGCATGGGATGGGGCATATAGCCGAAGCGGTGCGCCAGGTGACGGATCGCGCGGAAAGACGCCAAATCGCCGGCGCTTCCGCCGTATGCGCGATCGACGGCTCGCCGATGCTGCGCGGCAGCGGCATCGTCGTCACGCGCGATCCGTAAAATCCGGAGGCGTCAGCCATGGACAAAGGCCCGTACGAAATTCTCGAGCGTCTGATCGCGTTCGATACGGTCAGCGTCAATACGGATGTTCCAGCAATGGAATATCTCGCGGATCTGATGGACGGCGCCGGATTTCGCACGGCTTTGCAGCGGCTTCAGATCGCCGGCGTGGCGCAGGCGAATCTGGTCGCATGGGCGGGCGAACCGCGTCCGGGCGGCGTAATAATCTCGGGCCACCTCGACACGGTGCCCGCCGCGGGCCAGCCGGGATGGACGCGCGATCCGTTCCGGATGGAAATGGACGAAGAGCGCATCTACGGCCGCGGTTCCTCGGACATGAAGGGATTTCTTGCGCAATGCGCAATGGCGGCGCGCGCCCTGAGGCGCGATCGGCTGAAGCGCCCGCTGGTTTTTGTCTTCACCGCCGACGAGGAAATCGGCATGCTCGGGGCGCAACGGGTCGCGCCGGCGCTGCCGGAATTGTTGGGCGAAATTCCCCGGCCCGATTTGGCGTGGATCGGCGAGCCGACGTCGTTCGCGGTGCTGAGCGCCCATAAAAGCATTTGCGCCTTCGAGGTGCGCGTGCGCGGCCGCGGCGGCCATAGCGGAGCGCCACATCTGGGCGTCAACGCGATTGCGGTGATGGGCAAGGTTATCGACGCGATCGGCCGCCTGCAGGCGGAGCGGCGTTTGGCGCGCGATGAGGAGTACGCCAAGCTGTTTCCGGATTCTCCGCACGACGTGATGAACTTCGGCGTGATCGCCGGAGGTTTGGCCACGAATATCATCGCCGAAGAATGTTCGCTGAAAGTGACCTATCGCTCGTTGCCCAAGCGCGATCCGCTGGCGCTTTACCGCGAAGTTCAAGCGCGGCTGCGTGAAATCGATCCGCACGATTACGCTTCGGAAAATCATCGCGCGACGATTGAAGTGGGCCGTCCGGTGATGGCTCCGGCGATGCTGGCGCCATCCGGCAGCGCGCTTGAACGCGCCTTGTTCGCGGCGACGGGCGCGAGCGCGACGGGCGGCGCGCCATTCGCGACCGATGGCGCATGGTTCGCGGAGGCGGGCATCACGACGCTCATCTGCGGTCCGGGCGACTATGAGCAGGCGCATCAGCCGAACGAATCAATTCCACGCGCCGCGTTCGAGCGCGGAACCGAATTGGCGCTCAATGTAATTCAAAGAATGTGCATGAACGCCGCCTGAACGGCGTCGCCGGCGAACGGCAGGAGTAAGCGTGTGAAATTTGGAACGTTGGTCATGCCGCGGCCCGGACGCGCGGCCGCGGACGCTCGGTATGCCGAGTCGCGCGGCTTCGCCGAAGCGTGGTTTCCCGATTCGCACATGATCTATGGCGACGTTTACGCGTGCATGGCGCTTGCGGCGTCGGCCACCGGCAAAATTCGTATCGGTACAGGAATTTCCGTGGCATCGAACCGTATCGCCGCGGTCACCGCCCATTCGATAGCGACGATAAACGAAATCGCGCCCGGCCGCGTCGATCTCGGATTTGGCGCCGGCCATACCGGACGGCGCGTGATGGGCCTGAAGCCGGTCAAGCATGCGGAATTCCGCGAAGAGACGCGCGTCATACACGACCTGCTGAAACGCGGCGAGACCACGAGCCATCTGGAAGGGATCGATCGCAAGATTCGGTTTCTCAATCGCGACCGCCATTTCATCAATCTCGATCCGCCGATTCCGCTGTACGTGGCGGCGAACGCGCCCAAGGCCTTGGCGCTGGCGGGCGAATTCGGCGACGGGATCATGACTGGCAGGGTCACGACGCCGGCCCGGATGGAGGCGATATTCGCGCAAGCGGGCGCAGGCGCGCGCGCGGCGGGCCGCCCGTGGAACGGACGGATGCCGTGCGTCTCGCTCACGCATATCTGCGTGCTGCGGCCGGGCGAAGCGGTCGATTCGCCCCGCGTCGTCGACATGACCGGCCATTGGGTCGCCGCGGCGCTGCACGGGGTCGCGGCCGGCTACGTCAATGCGCTAACGATTCCGCCCGACGCGCGCCCGGTGTTCGAGGCGTACGCGGAAGCGTTCGCGCGGATGGAAATTCCGGCGGACGAACGCCACTTGCATCTGCATCGCGGCCACGTGATTTATCTGCTTCCTGAAGAGCGGCGGTTCATAACCGCCGAGGCGATTCGTTCGACCACGCTGGTTGGTTCGCGTGACGAGCTAATCGAGCAGATCCGGGCGTTGGAAAAAGCCGGCCTGGACCAACTGGTCATTAATCCGCCGCTCGATCGCTACGAGGAATGTCTCGATGAGATTTCACGCGAGTTGATCGATCGCCTATGACCGGGCGCGACTGTGGACGCGGTCGGTTCAGCCGACGCCCGCAGCCGAGAGAAAGTCGCCAAGCTCGCGGTTGAATTCCTCGGGCCTTTCGTAATAGACGGAATGTCCCGCGCCGGGAATCGCGACGAAGCGGGCGTGCGGAATCCGCTGGGCCATCAGCTTCATCACCGGCATCGGCGCCAGCGCGTCCAGCTCGCCGACCAGCAGCATCGTCGGTATTCGATGCCGGATGATTGGCTCGACGTTGTGCCTCAGGCTCATCAGGACCGGCAGAAGATTCGCCGGCACGTTCGCGTTCAGGCCTGAAATCTGTTGGTAGAGGAAGCATCGCGCCGGTTCCCGCGCTGGAAAATCCGGAGCGTAAGCGCGCGTCAAGATTTGCGCCAGGCCGCCCTTGCTGGATTCGCGCAGTTTGGACTGTTCGCGTATGACCTGCGGGTCGTCCATCCCAGCGGTGGTATCGCAGAGCGCGAGCGCGCTTGCGCGTTCGGGAAAACGCGTTGCGAAGCCGAGAACAGTCCAACCGCCCATCGATTGCCCCGCCAGCGCGGCGCGTTCGATGCCGAGGTGATCAAGCAACTGCCGCAGATCCTCGACGAAGGCGTTGGGTCCGGGTCCGTCGGCGGCGTCGCGCGACGCGCCGAATCCGCGATGGTCGAACGTTACGCATCGGTAGCGTTTTGCCAGCGTCGGCACGTTTTGCCACCAGCTCAGATGGCTGCCTCCGCCGCCGTGCGCGAGAACGAGCGCCGGGCCTTCGCCATGAACCTCGTAATAGAGTTCGATTCCATTAAGACGCGTCAGCGGCATTGGCGATGTACCTCCTTTGTCGCATAGCGCGCTATTTAGAGGCGGAAATCAAGCCCGCGCCGTCATTCCGGAAGCTCCTCATCGCGGCGCCGCGGCCAGCCGAATCCTTGCGTCAACCACCACGACGCCGCGGCCAGGCTCCAGGACCTTGATTGGATTGAGATGTATTTCGCCGATTTCGGGGGCATGTTCGACGAGCGCGGAGAGCTTCGCGATGAGCGCCGCGAACGCTTCGCGGTCGCCGCGCGGACCGCCGCGATAGCCGTCGAGCATCCGGCTCGAGCGCAATTCGCCGACCATCTCGCGCGCGTCCGAATCCGTTACCGGATGCAGCCGGAAGGAAACGTCTTTCAAAATTTCCGCGGCGATGCCGCCGAGGCCGGCAAACAGCAGCGGACCGAAGGTAGCGTCGCTGGCGACGCCGGCCATCATCTCATGGCCGCCGTCAATCTGTCTTTGCAGGAGCACGCCGTCGAGCCGTGCGCCGATCGATTCCATCCGTTCAGCCAGCCGGCGCGCGGCGTTCTCGGCCTCGTCGCCCGAGCGCAGATTCATAATCACGCCGCCCACATCGCTCTTGTGAATCAATCCGGGCGCGACCGCTTTCGCCACCAACGGATAACCGATCCGATCGGCGGCGAGGCGCGCGGTTGCGACGTCGGCCTGCTCGGCCGGGGCGACTTCGATTCCGGCGGTGCGCAACAGAGCGGCGGCGTCGGCAGGCTTCAGCCATGCGCCGGCGCCGGATTCGCGCATCAATCGTTCGATAATCGCGCGCGTGGCGTCGCGCGCGAAATCGCTCAAGCGATGAATTTCGCCGGGCGCGCGCGCGCGCCAGCGCCCGTAGCGAAAGGCGGATGCGAGAGCGGCGGCGGCGTTTTCCGGGAAATCATAACAAGGGATGACGCCGCGGCTTCCGCCGTCGAGCTCGAGCGGGCGGCCGGCGGTCGAGACAAACACGCTCAACACCGGCTTGTGAGTTGGCGTATCGGACGCGCCACGGGCGATTCCGGCGGCGACCTCGCGCGCGAACGACGCGATCGGCGGCACATAAATCGCTACCACCGCATCGACGGCGGAATCGCCTCCGAGTTCGGCAATCGCCGCCGCGAAATCGCCGCCGCCGGCGTTCACGCCGAGATCGACCGGATTATCGAGTTGGCGTCCGTCGGCCGAGGTTCCGCGCGCCGCCAGCTCAAGCCCGCGGGATTCGCAGGCGTCCGCGAGGAGCACGGCTGGACCGTGCGCGTTGGTTACGATTCCCACGCGCGGGCCGCCCGGAAGCGGCTGTGCGGCCAGCAACGCCGCAACGTCGAACATCTGTTCGAGCGTTTCCGTGCGGATCACGCCCGTCTGTTCGAAGAGCGCGTCCACGGCAAGATCGACCGTCGCAAACGCGCTTGACTGGCCCGCGATCGCGCGCACCGCAGCGCCGTGGCGTCCCGACTTCACCGCGACAATCGGCTTGCGGCGCGCAACTTCGCGTGCGAGCCGCGAGAAAGTGCGCGGATTGCCGACCGTTTCGAGATACAGCGCGACCACGGAAGTATTTGCATCGTCGGCCCAATAGGCCATCAGGTCATTGTTCGAAACGTCGGCGCGATTGCCTGCGGAGATGAAGGTGGAAAGTCCAAGACGGCGCTGGCGGGCGTGATCGAGAATCGCGACTCCGAGCGCGCCGCTCTGCGAAAACATTCCGACGCGACCGGGCGGCGGCTCGACCGGCGCGAACGTCGCATTCAGCCGTACTCCGGCATCGGTATTGATTACGCCGAGACAGTTCGGCCCGACCAAGCGCATTCCCGACCGCCGCGCGAGCTCGAATATGCGCCGCTCGCGGGCCGCGCCTTCGGGACCGCTTTCGCCAAAGCCGGCCGTCACGACGATCGCGGCGCGCGCTCCAGCTTTCGCGCAGGCGGCCAATTCGGTCTCCACGACGCCAGCCGGCACGGCGACGATCGCGAGGTCGAATTGCTCGCCGATCGCCGCGACGCTTGGATAGCATCGCAGTCCCGAAACTTGCTCCGCCGCCTTGTTGACCGGGAAAATTTTGCCTTTGTATCCCGATTGGAGCAGATTTCTGAGAATCGCGCCGCCAAGCTTGCCAGAATTACGCGAAGCGCCAATCACGGCGACCGAGCGCGGCTTCAAGATCCACTCCACGCTATGCGCGAGCGCCACGCGCTCTCGGGCCGCTATCGCTTCGACCGATTGTTGGGTTTCCGCCGTCGGGAATGCGACATGAATCACGCCGGCTTCGGCCGAACGCGTCACTTTGTATCCGCTGTTGGCGAATACCCCGAGCATCCGGTTATTGTCGCCGAGCACGTCGGCCTGCAGTTCCACGATTCCGCCGGCGCGCGCGATCCGGCTGAGATGTTCGAGCAGGAGCGTGCCGATGCCGCGTCCCTGATGCTCGTCGAGCACCGCGAAGGCGACCTCGGCCCGCGACCGATCGGGACAGCGTATATATCTCGCCACCCCGATGAACCGTTCGCCGCGATCGTCGCGCAGCGTCGCCGCCAATGCGACATGATCGACGAAATCGAGGTTGGTAAGCCGGGTGAGTTCGGCGTCGTTGAGCGAGCGTTTCAAGCCGAAAAAGCGGAAATAAATCGATTTCTCGCTCAGGCCATGAAAATGCTCCCGCAGGCGTTCGCGATCATCGGGGCGAATCGCGCGGATATGAATCGAACCGCCGTCGCGCAAAACCTCGTCGGCCGCATAGTCTGCCGCTGGCGCAAGCGTTTCGCTGTCCAAACCCGCCACCGCGCGTTATTCCGTTTCAGCGGTCAGCGCCTCCAAGACATCGACAGTCGAAATGATGCCGACCAGCCGGCCGTCTTCAACCACGGGCAAGGCGCCTATTTTTCGCTCGCGCAACAGGCGCGCCGCCTCGTGAATGGGAGTTTCCGGAGTGATCGTGATGACCGGCTCAGTCATCGCCAGCTTCACCTCGGTGTGATCGTGATAGCCGACATGTGTGCGCAGATCGCGGTCCGTGATGATCCCGACGAGCTTTTCGCCATCGACCACGGGAAGGCTGCGAAATCCGCCTTCCGTCATTCTCGTGGCCGCGACCGTCAGCTTGTCGCTCGGCGTTACGGTGGCCGGATTACGCGTCATCCAGCGTTCAACCGTTCGATTTTCCGTCTTGCCCTGATGGACGGTAAGGACCGGACAAGTCGCCTCGCGCAGCACCATCTCGGCGACGCTGCCAAGGAATACGCGCGAGAAACCCCTGCGGCCGTGCGTCGCCATCACCACCAAGTCGGCGGCCAATCGTTTTTCGGCGCGCAGAATCGACGCGGCCGGTTCTCCCACGTGGACGAATAGTTCGTATTTCAAGCCGGCCAGATGCCGATGCGCCAGTTCGGTTAGACGGACGCGAGCCGTTTCTTCCTGGCCCCGGTAGAGATCGACGTAGCCGGGCATCCCGGCCGGCGGAATCATCATCGGTACGACGTGCATCACGAGCGCGACGCCATCATTTTGCCGCACTATTTGCGCTGCGGTTTCGATGGCCGCAATCGACTGGCCGTCGAAATCCACCGGCACAAGAACGCGCCTGTATGGGAAAGACATGATCGGTTCCAGCCTCCATTTATGGCGCTCGCGAGGCTCGACAGGCGAAACGAGTATGCAGCCTGGCCAATTTCAAAGGTCCGAGTCTCCGAGCCTGAATCTGGTTTATTATCGTCAGTAGCGGACCCCAGATGGAAGCAACCGCGAATTTGCGCTGGCATCGGACCGATTGCCCGCGCGAACTTGACAATGGCGCGTCCCCTGATAAATCCGAGACGATGGCGGAGCGTTCAATATCCGGAGCTCGCCGCCGCGCCGCGTTGCGACGATTCGCGTTCGCGGCCGTCATTTTGAGAGGTACCGATGGCTGCTTCCGCGCATATTCTCGAGGCCTACAAAGTTCTCGACTTCACGCAATACATCGCCGGACCGACGGCGTCCCGGATGATGGCGGAGATGGGCGCGGAGGTCATTAAAGTCGAAATCGCGCCTGACGGCGATCGCACGCGCGAATTGCCGTACCTGAAAAACGGCCGCAGCGGTTATTACGTTCAGCAAAATCGCGGCAAGCTCGGAATCTGTCTCGATATAAAACGACCGGAAGCGCTGGCGATTCTTCGCGATCTGGTCGCGAAGGTCGACGTCGTCGTGGAGAATTTCGCGCCGGGCGTGATCGGCCGGATGGGCTTCGATTATCCAACCGTTGCGGCTTTGAATCCGCGCGTCGTGATGTGCTCGATATCGACGTTCGGACAGAAAGGCCCGCTCGCCCATCTGCCCGGTTACGACTTTATCGCCCAGGCCTATTCAGGCATCACCTCGATGATCGGCGAGCCCGGCGGACAGCCGTACTTTCCGATGGCGGCGCTGGGAGACGTCAGCACCGGGGTGCATGCGGCCCTGGCCATTGTTTCGGCCCTGCTTCATCGGGAACGTACCGGAAGGGGGCAGTATATCGATATCGCGTTGCTCGACGCCTATTTCAATTGCCACCACACCGCCGTGCAGATGTATAGTCTCAGCGGCGGTCAAATCAAGTTGACTCGCGCCGGGAAACATCTTTCGTACGGATCGCCGTGTAGCATCTTCCGCGGTCATGACCATTACATAGTGATAATCGGCGGCGTCGAGCATCAGTGGCGGCAGTTGTGCGCGGCGATGGACCGGCGCGATCTATCGGAAGATCCGCGTTTCCGTACGAACGCCGATCGGGTTCGCAACAACGACGTGCTTTTCGACATAATCCAGGGCTGGCTATTGTCACTGCCAAGCGACGACGCAATCATGGCGCGGCTCAATGAATATCGCGTGCCGTCCGCGCCGGTTCTATCGATCGAGGAAGCGATCAACCATCGTCACATGCGCGAACGCGGTACGGTCGCGCGCGCGCACGATCGTATTTTGGGCGATCTGGAGCTTCCGGGATTCCCGCTGAAATTTTCCGAATTTTCCGAAAATTCCGACCTCGAAGCGCCGCTGCTTGGCGAGCACAATGCGGATATTCTGAGACGATATCTCGGCTACGATGCCGAGCGCATCGCCGGACTCGAGCGCACGGGCGTTCTGGTCAGCCGGTCGATATAGACCGCCGATGGCGTCGGGGCGGCGCGGATATCAATTGATGTCGATTCCGTAAAGTCGCCGCGCATTATCGAATACTATCTTGCGCGTTACTTCCTCGGGCACTCCCGCGAAGTTTTCCTCGATCACTTTCAACGAATTCGGAAATGTCGAATCTGCATGCGGGAAATCCGACGCCCACATGTAGTTGTCAGCGCCGAAGAATTTCCAGGTCGCCGGACCGAGCGGATCGTCCTGAAACGTCGCCCATACGTTCCGCCGTATGTATTCGCTCGGCGGCAACGGCAATCGCCGCGAACTGGGAATCTTGCTGTTGACGTGGTCGAGCCGGTGGATCCAGTTCGGAATCCAACCTACGTCGTTTTCGGCGCTGACGATTTTGAGCGTGGGAAACCGCTCGAAGACGCCCCCATAGGTCAACCGCGTGACGCACTGCTCTACGACGTGAATCACGTGAATTTGCAGGTCCGCCATGGTCGGCATCGCGGGCGTAAGCGGCATCCCCGACACCAGCGGCTTGTGCAAGGAAATCGGCAGGTTCGCAGTGGATGCGGCGCGCCAGAGCGGATCGAAGCGTTCGTCGGAATAGGGCAAGTCGTTGCCGTCGGAAGCCAGGATCATGATTCCTTTCAAGCCCATCCGCGCGCACCGCTCGATTTCCGAAACGTCGGGCAGCGCGGCGAGCGAATAGAGGCCGATTCCGATTAGCCTTTTTGGATCGTGCGCGCAAAATTCGGCCAGCCAGTCGTTGTAGACGCGCAAGCACGCGAGTTGAAGTTCGACGTCGGGCATCGCGAACACCGCGATTCCGAGCGTGGAATAAAGAACCTCGGCGCGTACGCCGTCCAGGTCCTGATCCTTGAGCCGCTCGACGGGATCCCAACCGCTGGGACGCGCCGCTTCGTAGCCGTGATTCATGTGCTCGCGCAGTTCCGCGCCGCCTTTGCCGGCCGCGAAAGCAGCGGCTACCGCCAGCGGATGTATTCCGGGACCGACAAACAGATATGCCGGCCCGCTCTTTTCGTTCTTGACGACGCGAGGCGCGCGGTCGCGGAATTTGCGATCCAGCCGCTCGACCCAGAGGTCGCCGGGTTCGGTCATATGAGAATCGGCGGAAATCACCTTGGGGGTCGTCATTTTCTTCGCGCTCCTTCTCGCTCGGATTGCTTTCGGCGGCGCGGGCCTACGCCGCGCTTCCGGGCCGCAGCACGCGGCCGGGAGTGGCGCCGCTATGGACGCCGCCGTCGAACAGAATCTCGCCATTCACCAGCGTGTAGCGCACTCCACGCGCTTCGGTCACGAGCCGGCGACCTCCGCCCGGCAGGTCGTTGCGCACTTCGGGCCGCTCCTCGCATCCGACCGTCGCGAGGTCGAAAATCACGATGTCAGCCGCCATCCCCGGCTTGATCGCGCCGCGATCCGCGATTCCGAAGAACGCGGCCGGTTCCGACGTGATCCGCTTCACCGCATATTCGAGGCTGAGTGCGCGCCGCTCACGCACGTACTTTCCGATCAAATAGGTCGGATAGCCGGCATTGCAGAGCATATCGACGTGTGCGCCGCCGTCGGAGATTCCGATCATCGTGCGCGGATCGCTGAATTTCGCCGCCACGCGCGTTTCGTCTGTATCGAGCAGCGGAATCATGAAATCCGTTGCGAGGCCGTCTTCGATCGCGAGATCGAAAAACAGGTCAAGCGGATCGGCGCCGCGCTCGCGCGCCGCTTGCGCGATCGTTTTCCATTGCAACGATTGAAGTCGCGCGACGCGCACCTCTTTGATTTGCGTGCGCTCCCACAAATCGTGAAAGACGGTGCGCCGGCCAAGCTCTTCGGCGAACTTCCGGCGGAAACCGGCGTCGGAATAATGGCGGGTTTGCGCTTCGGCCGATTTGTCGCCGAAGGCCGGCTTCATCGAGTTCATGCTTGCGAACAAAAACGGATTGCGCAGGTTGAACTCGACTATCAATGGACGCACGGCGACCTGCGGCGCGCATCCGCGGCGCAGCAGCGGCTCCGCCCGCTCGAGCGTCTCCGTCCACGCCGCGGGCGCGTCGTCGCGGTCGCGCAGATTGAGCCACGTCACCGGCCGTCCGCTCGATTCCGAGAGCAGATCCAGCAGTTGATATTCGCGATCCGAAAGGCCGCTTGGCTGTTTGGTCAGCGCGATTTCGATCACGCCGCGGCCCGACGCGCCCAGCGCGCGCGCGTAACGGCGCAACTCGTCGTCGCTCGCCATCCGGCACGCGAGCGGCTTGGCCTTGTACCCCAGATGCTGCGGCATCACGGTCAGCGAGAATCCGAAGGCGCCGGCGGCGAACGCCTCCCCCAGCAGACCGGCGATCCGTTCGGTTTCCGCCGGCGTCGCCGCGCGTTCCATCGCCTCCTCGCCCATCACCCAATGCCGGAACGGCGAAAGCGGCGCCAGGAACCCGGCGTTGATTCCCAGCCCGCGCCGCGCCGCCGCGGACATGTATTCCGGAAAGGTCTCCCAGTCCCACGTGATGCCGCGTGCCAGTACCTCATGCGGAATCGCCTCGACATGCACGAGATTCCAGGTCGCGACCTCGCGATCGCCGGGCTTGCACGGCGCCAGTCCGACACCGCAATTGCCCATAATGACCGTGGTCACGCCGTGCCACGACGAACACGACACGAGCGGGTCCCAGCAAATCTGCGCATCGTAATGGGTATGCGGATCGATAAAGCCGGGCGCGACGATCAGGCCGGTGGCGTCGATTTCGCGCGCCGCGTCGCCGTTCAATTCGCCGCACGCCGCGATTCGTCCTTGCGCGATTCCGACGTCGCCCCGATAGGCCGGCGCGCCGGTTCCGTCAACGATCGTCCCGTCGCGGATTATCAGGTCGTAAGGCATCGTCCGCTGGACCTCCTGGCGGCGTTCAACCTCTTCGCTAGGACGGCGCCGCCCGCGTTGTCAAGCGCGCCGCCATAGAATGATTTGACGGGCGACGAAGGAAGATTATTTTGAAGCAGGACGCGCGGGCGTCGTCGGAGCCGCATCGTGAACGCTAATCCCTTGCCGTTGCAGAAGGTCGCGCGTGCGACTGTCGCGATTCATTGCCAGGTTCCGCCCGCTCATCCCTCTGTCGCCATCGGACTCGGCGCCGATCGCCGCGGCACGGGCACGCTCGTCAGCCCCGACGGGCTTATCCTCACGGTTAATTACGTGGTGATGGGCGCGGAGAATGCGATCGTCACGCTGGCCGGCGGCGAGCAGGTTTCCGCGCGCGTCGTCGCCCGCGATTTCACCACCAGCCTCGGCCTGCTCAAAATCGACGGGCGCGGTTTTCCGCATCTTGACGCCGTCTCCTCGGAAACCTGCAATCTCGGCGACGAGGTCTTCATGGTGTCGAGCCTCGGCGGCGAAAAGCGATGCGGCGACACCGGGCTGATCACCTATCTGGGCCAGTTCGACGCCGCGTGGGAATTCGTGCTCGAACGATGCGTGTGCGTCACCGCGTCGGCGCTGAATATCGGCCTGAACGGCGGGCCAATCTGCAATTCGCGCGGCCAGATGATCGCGGTCAGCTATCTCACGTTCGCGGATCTGATGCGCCCGATCCTCGGCATCCCCGCCGAATGCTTTCTTTCCGGCCGCGACGAATTGATCCGCCACGGCCGCCGCGTCAGCGCGCCGCCGCGCCTGTGGCTGGGCCTGCTTTCCTATACGCTGCGCGAACATGTGGTGATCGCGGGCGTGATGCCGGGCAGTCCGGGCGAAAAGGCCGGTCTGCGCCAGGGCGATCTGGTGCTGGCCGCGGACGGCGCCGAGATTCACGAACGCAAGGCGCTCTACGACGCGATCAACCGCCATCGGCCCGGCGAATGTGTGAGGCTCCGCGTGCTGCGCAACAACGAGGTCCACACCATCGACGTCGCCGCGATAGTCGTGGACGATTTTCTCGGCTGACTGTTCCAGCTACACGTCTTTGAATTCGCGCTTCGCCTTGCGCGCTTCGATCGCTGCCTGCGCCGCCGCGAGCCGCGCCACCGGCAGCCGGAACGGCGAGCACGATACGTAATCAAGCCCCAGGCGATGGCACAGCTTGACGCTTGCCGGATCGCCGCCATGCTCGCCGCAGATGCCAATCTTGATCTTGCGGTTGGCTTTGCGGCCGCGCTCGATCGCGATCTCCATCAGGCCGGCGACGCCATTCGCGTCGAGTTCCTGAAACGGATCTTTGCGGTAAACGCCCCGTTCCAGATAGGCGTCGAGGAACTTGACCGAGTCGTCGCGCGAAAGCCCGTAGGTCATCTGCGTCAAATCATTGGTGCCGAAGGAAAAAAAGTCGGCCACCGCGCCGATTTCGCCGGCTTCGATGCAGGCGCGCGGCACCTCGATCATCGTGCCGAGCAGAAACGTCATCCGGTTCTTGCCGTCGCCGCCGATTTCCTGCGCGACCGCGCGTATCTCCTTCGCCAGAAATTCGAATTCCCGCCGCTCGCCGATCAGCGGCAGCATGATTTCCGGATCGACTTTGATCTTTTCGCGCTTCAATTCGAGCGCCGCCTCGAGGATCGCGCGGGCCTGCGCCCGGTAGATTTCCGGATGGCTGATGCCGAGGCGGGAGCCGCGATGGCCCAGCATCGGATTGAATTCGTGCAGGTTGTCGCGCACGCGGCGCAGATGTTCGGCGTCAACGCCCATCTCGGACGCGAGCTTGCGAATCTCGTCGTCGGTATGCGGCAGGAATTCGTGCAGCGGCGGATCGAGCAGCCGAATCGTCACCGGCTTGCCGGCCATCTCGCGCATAATTTCGATAAAGTCCGCGCCATACCGACCCAGCGCGCGCGCCCGCTGTTCCGCCGTCTCCGCCAGGATCATTTCGCGCACCGCCTCGATCCGGCCGGGGCCGAAGAACATATGCTCGGTGCGGCACAGCCCGATCCCCTCGGCGCCGTACTCGATCGCCGTGCGCGCGTCGCTGGGCGTGTCGGCGTTGGCGCGCACTCCGAGGCGCCGTTCCTGGTCCGCCCATTTCATGAAGCGCCTGAAGTGATCGGAAAGTTCCGGCGGCGCCGTCGGCACGCGCCCCGCTATCACCTCGCCGGTCGAACCGTCGAGCGTCAGATACTCGCCGCGCCGGATCACCTTGTCGCCCACCTTGAGCGCGCCGGCCGCGTAATCGATCTCGAGCGCGCCGCATCCCGCGACGCAGCATTTCCCCATCCCGCGCGCGACCACCGCGGCGTGGCTGGTCATGCCGCCGCGCGCGGTCAGAATTCCCTCCGCCACCTGCATCCCGTGAATGTCCTCGGGCGAGGTTTCGATGCGCACCAGGATCACTTTGCGGCCGGCCTTGCTCGCCGCCACCGCCTCGTCCGCCGAGAACACCGCTTCGCCGGCGACCGCGCCGGGCGAAGCCGGCAGGCCGCGCGCGATTACGTCCTTCGCCGCTTTCGGGTCGAGCCGCGGATGCAGCAACTGTTCGAGTTGCGCCGGCTCCACGCGCATCAGCGCCGCGCGCCGGTCGATCAGCCGTTCCTCGGCCATCTCGACCGCGACCCGGACCGCCGCCGCCGCGGTGCGCTTGCCGGTGCGCGTCTGCAGCATGAACAGGCGTTCGCGTTCGATCGTGAACTCCATGTCCTGCATGTCGCGGAAATGCTTTTCCAGCCGCGCCGAGATTTTCAGCAGTTCTTTGTAAACTTTGGGGAAGCTTTCTTCGAGCGTCGCATGGTTCGCCGCGCGTTCAGCCTCGTCGATGCCGTTGCGCTTCGCCCATTCGCGTCCCGCTGCCAGGCTGATCTGCCGCGGAGTGCGGATTCCAGCGACCACGTCTTCGCCCTGCGCATTCGGCAGGAATTCGCCATAGATTCCCTTCGCGCCGGTCGAAGGATCGCGCGTGAAGGCCACGCCCGTCGCGCAATCGGCGCCGAGGTTGCCGAAGACCATCGATTGCACGGTCACGGCCGTGCCCCAATCGCCGGGAATATTGTTGATTTTGCGATAGGTGACGGCGCGATCGTTGTTCCACGAACCGAATACCGCGCCGATCGCTTCCCATAACTGCTCGCGCGGATCTTGAGGCAGGTCGCGGCCGACGCGCCGACGGATCAAATCGCGGAATTCATCGACCAGTTCCTTCAAATCGGCGACGCCGAGTTCGACGTCTTCGCGCACGCCGCGCGCGGCTTTCTTGCGTTCGATTATTTCTTCGAACGGATCGCGATCGTTTTTGTCCTCCGGTTTAAGCTTCAGCACCACGTCGCCGTACATCTGGCAGAATCGCCGGTAGGAATCCCACGCGAAGCGCGGATTGCCGCTGACGACTTCCAGTCCCGCGACGGTCTTGTCGGTCAGGCCGAGATTGAGAACGGTGTCCATCATGCCGGGCATCGAAACCCGCGCGCCCGACCGTACGGAGACCAGCAGCGGATTTTGCGCGTCGCCGAATTTCCTGCCGAGCGCCCGCTCGATCCGCGCGACGCTCTTCTCGACGCCCTGTTCGAGCCCCTTCGGATATTTGCCCTTGTGCTCGTAAAAGTAGTTGCAGACACGCGTCGAAATCGTGAAGCCGGGCGGCACCGGCAGCTTGAGCGAGGCCATCTCAGCCAGGTTCGCGCCCTTTCCACCCAGCAAATCGCGCATGCTCGCGCGTCCTTCGCTCACGCCCGCGCCAAAAAAATAAATTTCCGGATGAACCCGAGCCATCGCAGTTCAATCTCCAGTCCGTATGCTTGTCGGTTGAAAAAGTCGCCGCGCACCGGCCGCTGCGGCCGCGCGCGCTAGCGATGCCATCCGATCCGTTCCGTCAAAGTCTCGACCAGTTTCGCGATCGGCACGCGCACCTGTTCGGTGGTGTCGCGATCGCGCAGCGTTACCGTATCGTCTTCCATCGTCTGATGATCGATCGTCACGCCGAAGGGCGTTCCCACTTCGTCCTGACGCCGGTAGCGCCGGCCGATCGATCCCGCTTGATCGTAGGTCGTCGTGAAATACGGCGCCAGCCGCGCCCGCACTTCGTGCGCCTTCTCCGGTTGTCCGCCCTTGCGCAGCAGCGGATAGACAGCGGCCTTGATCGGCGCGAGCCGCGGATCGAGCCGCAGTACGATGCGCGTCTCGCCCTCCACCACGTCCTCGTCGTACGCGTCGATCAGAAACGCCAGCATCGTGCGATCGACCCCCGCCGCCGGTTCGATCACCCACGGCCGGTAGCGGCTCTTGGCCTCTTCATCGAAGTAGGTCAAGTCCTTGCCGCTGTATTTCGCATGCTGGTCGAGGTCGAAACTGCCGCGCCGTGCGATTCCCTCAAGCTCGCCCCATCCGAACGGATAGAGGAATTCAACGTCGGTGGTGCCGCGCGAATAGTGCGAGAGTTCGTCCTTGGCGTGCGGCCGCAGGCGCAGATGGTCGCGTTTGACGCCGTATTTGACGTACCAGTTGAAGCGCTCGTTGACCCAATAGTCGAACCAGCTTTGCTCTTCCGCCGGATCGGGCTTGACGAAGAATTCCATCTCCATCTGCTCGAACTCGCGGGTGCGGAAGATGAAGTTTCCCGGCGTGATTTCGTTGCGGAAAGACTTGCCGGTTTGCGCCACGCCGAAGGGCAGTTTAACGCGCTGCGTATCGACCAGGTTCGCGAAGTTGGCGAAAATTCCCTGCGCCGTTTCGGGCCGCAGATAGATCGTGCTCGCGGTGTCCTCGACCGGTCCCATGAAGGTTTTGAACATTAGGTTGAACTGCCGCGCCTCGGTCAGCTCTCCGCCGCATTCGGGGCAGCGGTCGCCCTGGATGTGGTCGGCGCGAAAACGCTGCTTGCAGTTTTTGCAATCCACCAGCGGGTCGGTGAAGTTCTGCAGATGGCCGGAGGCTTCCCAGGTGCGCGGATGCTGCAGGATGGCGCTGTCGAGGCCGATCACGTCGGTGCGGCGCTGCACCATGTCGCGCCACCAGGCCTCCTTGACATTGCGCTTAAGCTCGACGCCGAGAGGTCCGTAATCGAAAGTCGAACCGAGACCGCCGTAAATATCGCTGGCCGGAAAAACGATCCCGCGCCGCTTGCACAGATTGACGATTTTCTCCATCGTGACCGCGCGCTGCGGCGCAGTCTCAGCTTGAGGAGCGGTTTCCGCGGACAAAAAATCTTCCTCCTGGAAGCATGCGCGCCGATTCGGACGGCCGCGCCGCTAGACCTGATCCAGTCTGATTATTTCGGCGGCGACTTCGCCCGCCGCGCCGATTTCGAGAATCGCGACCGTTCCGGGCACATCGACCAAGTTTCCCGGCAGCGTCGCGCTGCCCGGATTCACCACCAGCGTCGCGCCGTAGCGCACGACGCCTTCCAGATGGCTGTGGCCCATCACCAGCACGTCGACCGGACCGCCGAAATGACGATTCATCGCGGCCTCGAACACTTCCTGCGAAGTTTCGTCCGGCGTCGGCAGCGCGTGGGCCAGCCCGATTCGCACTCCGCCAATCTCGAACAGATGAGCAGTGCGGGCGCGGTCGTCCGGGTCGAGGCGGTAGCGATGGCCGTCCAACCCCTCGTCGCCGTTGCCGATCGCCGCGACCACCGGCGCGATCCGCTCCAGTTCGTCGAGCACGCGGTTGACATAAACGTCTCCGGCATGCATTACGAGGTCAACGCCCGCCAGAGCGTCGAATACCGACGGCGGAAGATGTTCGCACGCTTCGGGGATGTGGGTGTCTGAAATAAGCCCGATTCGCATTGGACCGGCTTCCGGGCATTTCCCGGATAGACCCAACAAAGTATCATGCCCCGCGGGCGGCGGCAATTTGAACGTCCCGAACGGCGTTTCGCATGATTGCAGTCAGAAAACGCGCGCCAAACACCGATCTTTGGCCGTTTTTGGCGCGACTCAACCGGCCCGTCACGTCGGCCGGGATGAATTCTTATGGAACGGGGGATTATTCCATCGTGAAAATCGTCAAAGCGATCGCGCCATTGGTCCTCACCGTCGCGCTGCTGACGCTTGCCGGATGCGGCCACAAGCTGGTCGCGCATGGCGGCGACACGACAGTCCCGGTCTATCCCGACAAAGCGTCGTTCGATCGGCTCAAATCGATGCAGAGCCAGGGCGGACCGGCGGGATTGATCGGCGGGATGGGCGCGAGCCTCGTCGCCAAGCGCGTCGATGACGGCACGCCGATCAAGGTCGACAACTGCGACGATCAGGGATGCGAGATCGAAGTGCTGGACGGCGCGAGCAAGGGGCTTAAAGGCTACGTCGCCAAAGACGCCGTGGATTAACCCGCCAGAGACGAAATTCGAAGGAGGATAAAAATGAACGAACAGGAGGTCGTCGAACACCTCGCGACCTGGCTGCAGAATAATGGCTGGAACGTGGTGAGAGCCAACCATAGGGGGCCAGGTTTCGATATTGAAGCGAGGCAGGGACTTAACCGCTGGTTCATCGAAGCGAAGGGAGATTATCACGGAGATGAGCCGAATAATCGAATGAATTTCAACCAAGCGTTGGGATTCGTTCTCAACAATCGGCAGTACCCAGACGCCAAATACAGCGTCGCGTTTCCGGATATTCCCTTCTATCGAAGGCTATGGCAGCGAAGTCCGCAGGCGGGAAGATTTCCGGTTAATTCCTGCTTACTCGTGTCAAATGGCGCAGCCGTTGACGAATTATTTTAGAATACGCGATTTGTTTTTCGTTATGTTCTCTGTCCGTTAGTCCTTCTACCCCCTAGATTATCGCTTCAACCGGAGAGTAGCCGAGGCTGATGGCGAGCAGAACTGCCGCGGTGGCGAGTTCCGCGGGATCGTTCGTGGACGCGATCATTTCGTGAAGAATTGAAAGGTGCACCGCGATCGTCGATTCGACGGATTCACGGGTGGCGCTGACGCCGTCGGGATCGAAGAGCGCGTCAATCAGGCGATTGGCGTCGAAATTCGATTCTCGTAACGCTTCCGCGATCGCGCGCCGCCAAAATTCGCGTGGCTCGATCGCGCTGAAATCAACCAGCGTTTCAATTCTATCGCGCATCGTCCTGATTAGGGGTCGATAGCGACCGGCCATCTCCAGCAGCGCATCGACGCCTTGGTCTCTCAGATAGCCGCCGACCGCGCCGTCGACGCCGTACTGGCCGGCAGAACCTGCCGCCGGTTCCAGCCGGATAAAGCGGTCGCCATCAGGCGTGCGTTCGAGGCCGAGCGGATAGAGCCGGCAGGCGAGGGGGCGTCCCGGATGGATCGAGCAGCGCGCGCCGTCCAGCGCGGCGCATCCGCCGTTCCCGCGAAAGCGCAGCAGCGATCCACGCCGCTCGGTATAGCGCGCCCGCGCGGCGTCCGTAGCGATTCCTGATGTTCGGGCGATCGCAAGCAGCTCGGCCGGATTGAGCGAAATGACCTGATTGTGGCAGCAGCGTCCGCATGCGCCGCATCGGTACGAGAATTGGCTCTGGCGATCCATCAAGTGGCGCCGCCGGACGGCTTCGGCGCGTCATTTTACGCTACCGAAATTCGGCCGGCTAAGGTACGATCCGTTTGCCTGAGTTTGCTGATCAGGCTACGGAGCGATCGCATCGATGGATTTCAACTATTCGCCGGAACAGGAAGCCTATCGCCAGCAGGTTCGGGCCTGGCTGGAAGCCAACCAGCCGCCTCCGCTTACGCCTGAAGAAAAAGAGCGAATCGACGAGGATTTGCTCTGGGAGCGGAACAAGCGCTGGCACAAAAAGCTCTATGAAGGCGGATGGATCGGCCTTAGCTGGCCAAAGGAATACGGCGGACGCGGCGCGACCTTTATCGAGCAATTGATTTTCCAGCAGGAACTGGCGCGGCTCGGCCTGCCGATGGGCATCAATGTGCTCGGCATCATCATGACCGGTCCCGCTTTGATGCAGTGGGGCACGGACGAGCAGAAGACGCGCTATTTGAAACCGATCCTGACGGCGGACGAAATCTGGTGCGAAGGGATGTCCGAGCCTGGCGCCGGTTCCGATCTCGCGTCGATTCAGACCCGCGCCGAACTGGTCGGCGACGAATTTATCGTCAACGGCCAGAAGGTATGGACCACGCACGCCCATCGTTCCGATTTCTGCCAGCTTTTCGTTCGCACCGATCCGAATGCGCCGAAGCATAAAGGCATGAGCGCGCTGCTCGTCGATATGCATAGTCCCGGAGTGACGGTCAAACCGCTCAAGCAAATCAGCGGCGACGCCGAGTTCAATGAAATCTTCTTCGAGGACGTACGCGTACCAAAGCAGAATTTGCTCGGCCCGCTGAATCGCGGATGGGAGGTGCTGGTCTCGACCCTGATGCACGAGCGGTTCGGAATCAGCGAGACGATCGGCGGCGCGGACGTGATTCTGGCGCAACTGGTCGAGATGGCGAAAGCGATTCCGGTGAACGGCCATACCGCGGCCGAAGACGATGAAATCCGTCAGCAACTGGCCCAATTTGCGATCGAAGTCACAGCCAAGAAATACAACGGCCTGCGCGCGCTGACGCGCCGCCTCAAAGGCCTGCCGCCGAGCGCCGAGTCTTCGATTGGCAAGCTGGTCTCTACTGAGCTGTCGCAGCGAATGACCAAGTTCGCGGCGCGCATTCTCGGCGCTTACGTCACGCTCGAGCGTAAATCGCCGTTCGCTCCTGACGGCGACTGGATGCGGCGCATCCTGCAGTCCGAATCGCTGACGATCGCGGGCGGCACCTCGTCCGTCCAGAAGAATATGATCGGCGAGCGGATTTTGCAGCTTCCAAAAGGCTAGAGTGCACGCGAAACGAGCGGCGATGCCCTCAGCATAGGCACACATCCTGCTTTCCATTCCTTGTTCTGCAAGTAGGCGGCGATTTGTTGAGCAAACATATCGCTCCTGCCTGCGGATTGGTGCGCACAAAATAGGCGCCGCCCAACAAACGGGCGGCAGTTCGGCGCGCATCGCTGAATTCAGACTCGTCACAGCGTAACGCTGGAGGTTGACTGGATGCGTTCGATTGGGCGCGGAGCAGGTTTGCGTTTGTTTCCATTTTTCGCGGGCGCGATGCTGTTGGCGGCGACGCCGGCGCTCGCGGGTGAGAATCCGACGATCAGCGCGGGAGATACCGCGTGGGTCTTGTGCTCATCGGCGCTTGTCTTACTGATGACGGCGCCGGGGCTGGCTTTGTTCTATGGCGGGATGGTGCGGCGCAAAAACGTGCTGGCCACGTTGATGCACAGCTTTATCCTGACCGCGCTGATTTCGCTGCAATGGGCGATTTGTGGTTACAGTCTCGCGTTTTCGCCGCACAATGCGCTGATCGGCGGGCTGAGCTGGCTCGGCTTGAGCGGCGTGAGCGCGACGCAGGCGTACTCCGACTATGCCGCGACGATCCCGCATCAGGCGTACATGGTCTTCCAATGCATGTTTGCGATTATTACGCCGGCGCTGATCACGGGCGCATTCGCCGAGCGGATTTCTTTTCGCGGCTTTTTGCTCTTCAGCCTGCTCTGGACGACCTTCATTTATGATCCGCTGGCCCACTGGGTTTGGGGCGTCGATGGCTGGATCCATCATCTGGGCGCGCTCGATTTCGCCGGCGGCACGGTGGTCCATATTTCGTCGGGAGTTTCCGCGCTGGCCGCCGTGCTGGTGATCGGCCGGCGCCGCGGCTATCCGCGCGAGCCGATGATTCCGCACAACCTCACGATGACGGTGATGGGCGCGGGATTGCTGTGGTTCGGATGGTTCGGATTCAACGCGGGCAGCGCGCTCGCGGCCAACGGGCTGGCGGTATCGGCGTTCGTCGCGACGCATCTGGGAGCGTCCGCCGCCGCCGTCGGATGGATGGTTGTCGAATGGTGGAAGGCGGGCAAACCGACGGTGCTTGGCGCGGCCAGCGGCGCCGTGGCCGGGCTGGTGGCGATCACGCCGGCGTCAGGATACGTCGGACCGATGTCGGCGATTGCGATCGGCGCCGGCGCCGGCGCCATTTGCTTTTTCGCCGTGCGGATAAAATCGCGCTTCGGCTACGATGACGCGCTGGACGTGGTCGGCGTGCACGGCGTCGGCGGCATCTGGGGCGCGCTTGCGACCGGATTGTTCGCCAGCGCGGCCATCAACCCAGCGGGCGCGAACGGGCTTTTTTTCGGCAATCCGGGGCAGTTGGCGATTCAGGCGATCGCCGTCGCCGCGAGCGTCGGGTTCGCCTTCGCCGGCAGCATGATTTTGCTGAAGGTGACTGATGCGATCGTGGGCCTGCGCGTCGATGAGGAATCGGAAGTGATGGGCCTTGACCTCAGCGAGCACGACGAGCATGCTTACGCGCTTGAAGCGTAGGCGGCGCTGAATTCGCGGCGCGCGGCTAACGCTGCATCGCCTGAAACAGCAGCGGCGCGGCCTCGGACATCATCTCGCCGACGATCTCCGAAAGCGGTTTCCCAGGCACGGCGAGCTTTTCGGTTAGCGAGCGCAGCACGCGCAGGTAGTGCGCCTTGGTTTCGTCGCTGATCGCGGCGAGGCGTTCGCCCTCCATCACGGCGATGTAGCGCCGATGAATTTCGTAGATTTCGCGATCGGTGGGATCGGCGGGTTTGGCGGTGCGCGGCATGGCTGAATCGATCGCCGCGGCCGGTCGATCGCCGCGGCTGCCTCCGTTCGAGTGATGGGATCGAGTTTATGCCGTGGGCGGCGCCGTTCCAACGCGCGCTCGCTCAGAACAGATAGCGGCGCATATTGACGCTGATCATCACGCCCATCCCGATCATCATCGCGATCAACGACGATCCGCCGTAACTCACCAGCGGCAGCGTGATGCCGACGACGGGCAGCATCCCGGTCGCCATTCCGACGTTGATCGCGACCTGCCAGAAGATTATTCCGGTGAAGCCGACGGCGAGCAGCGCGCCGAAGCGGTCGCGGGAGTGGCGTGCGATCCAGATTCCGCGCGCTATCAACGCCGCATACAGCCCCAGCAGCGCCATCGTGCCGATATAGCCGAATTCCTCGGCGTACGCGGCGAAGATAAAGTCCGTGGTCTGTTCGGGCAGGAAATTAAGCCGCGCCTGCGTGCCTTTCAGAAAGCCCTTGCCCCATTTGCCGCCGGAGCCGATCGCGATTTCCGATTGGATGATGTGATAGCCGGAACCGAGCGGATCGGATTGCGGATTGATGAAGCTGACCAGCCTTTCGCGCTGATACGGTTTCATGTAATGCCACGCCGCGGGCGCGGCCAGCACCGCGGCGAGTCCGAGCGCGGCCATCACCCGCCAATTCAGGCCGCCCACGAATATCAGCGTGGTGGTGATCAGTATCAGGATGAGGCCGGTGCCAAGATCGGGCTGTTTCAGCACCAGCGCGACCGGCACGGCGAGCATCAGCGCCGGTATCGCCAAATGCTTGAGGCCCCATCCGCCTTTCGGCGGGTCTTCGCGCAAATATCGCACCATCACCAGCACGACGGCGAGTTTGGCGATTTCGGAGGGTTCGAGGTTGAAGACGCCGAGATTGATCCAGCGCCGCGAACCGCCGGTGCTGTGGCCGGCCACAGCGACGACGATCAGCAACGCCACGGCGACGCCGTAGAACGGATACGCGTACGACGCCAGCACGCGATAGTCGATCAGCGCCGCGCCGATCATCAGCGCCGTGCCCGCGCCGACCCATACCAGTTGCCTCACCACCAGCGGATCGAGGCCGTGATGGCGGCCGCCCCAGGTCGCGCTGACCACGCTCAGCACGCCGACGCCGCAAAGCGCGAGCGCGAGCGAAAAGACCGTCCAGTCGAAGTGATAAAGCAGGCGCCGATCAAACGTTGGCATCGGACAGGGCGTGCGCGGGATTCATTCGTCCAGCGGCTCCACATGCGCTGATTCCGCTGGCGCCGTCGATGGCGCCGGCGGCCGTGCGTTCTGCGGCGGATAGAGCTCGAAATATTTCTCCATTACCTGCTTGACCACCGGTCCCGCCGACGAGCCGCCGTGACCGGAATGTTCGATGATGCAGGCGATGGCGATCTTCGGATGGTCGGCGGGTGCGAATGCGATGAACCATCCGTGGTCGCGATACTTCATCGGCAGCGCGTTCTCCTTGACGCGAACGCCCTGCGCTTCCTTGACGACCTGCGCGGTGCCGGTTTTGCCGGCGACAACGATATTGTCGAGCCGGGCGGCATGGGCGGTGCCGTCGGGCGCGTTGACGACGCCGATCATGCCGTCGCGCACTTCGTCGAGAACTTGCGGATCAATATGCAGTTCGCCGCGCACGATGGGCGGGAACTGCTTGACCACGGAGCCGTCGAGAGCGTCCACTTCACGCACGAATTGCGGCTGATAGAGCGTGCCGCCGTTAGCGATGGTCGCCGTCATCATCGCCAGTTGCAGCGGAGTCACGGCGACGTAGCCTTGGCCGATCGCGACCGACAGCGTCTCCGCCGGGTACCATCGCTGATGAAAGCGCCGCTCTTTCAATTCGGTCGAGGGAATCACGCCCGCCCGTTCGTTGTTCAGTTCGATTCCGCTCTTGCGTCCGAGGCCCAGCGCATGCGCCCACGCCGCGATTCGATCGACGCCGAGGCGCTCGCCGACCTCATAGAAGAATACGTCGCAGGATTCGACGATCGCGCGATGCAGTTCGATGTGTCCGTGTCCCTGCTTGCGCCAGCATCGGTATTCCCGGTTGCCGAACCAGATTCCGCCCGGACAGAAGAAGCTGGTGTCCGGCGAAATCGAGTGATCCATCAGGGCCGCGATCGAATCAACGATTTTGAAGGTCGAGCCGGGCGGATACGTGCCTTGAATGGCGCGGTTTTCAAGCGGATGGTTCGGATCGGTCGCCAGTTCGCGCCACGCTGAGGGCGAAATGCCCTCGGCGAAGATATTCGGATCGAACGCCGGCCTGCTCGCCATCGCGAGGATGTATCCGGTGTTTGGATCAACCGCGACCAGCGCGCCGGCGCGGTCGCCGATCGCCGCCTCGGCCGTACGCTGGAGGTCGAGGTCGATGGTCATCACGATGCTGTCGCCGGGACGCTCGGGAATCTCGCGCAGCAGGCGCAGGCGGCGGCCGATCGCGTCAACCTCGATTTCCTGGCCGCCGGCGGCGCCGCGCAGCGTCGATTCAAGGCTCCGTTCGAGGCCGAACTTTCCGATTTCGTCGCCCATCCGGTAGTCGGGCAGCCGGTCGAGATCCTTGAGCGAGACTTCGCCGACATAGCCCAGCAGATGCGCGGCGAGCGAACCGTAGAGGTAATGGCGCTGCGGGCTGACTTGCAGATTGACGCCCGGCAATTCGAGCTGATGCGATTCGAGCGCCACGACCTGGGGCCAATCGAGATGTTCGGCGACGATCACCGGCTCGAAATCGGGCCGGCCCTGATCGTCGGCGTCATCGATTTTCTTCTGCAAACCGTCCACGCCGAGCAGCTTTTGCAGGCGCGCGATCGTGGCCGGCAGATTGGGGGAATCTTCGGGCACGATCGCGGCCTCGAACGAGGGCTTGGTGTCGACCAGCGGCCGATGGCGCCGATCGAAGACGAGGCCGCGGAGCGCGGGCAGGCGGAGAATCCGGATCCGGTTGCGATCGGCCATTTCGGCCAGGTCGCGATGCCTGATGATTTGCAGATAGTAAAGGCGGCCGGCGGCGATTCCGAGGACGATAAAAATCATCGTGCCGAGCGCTGCGATGCGCGGCCCAAGCCGCGGCGTTCCCCGGGTTCTCCCCCGAAGCGCAAATTTTTTCATCGGCGATTAGGAACCCCGCCTCAAGTTAAAATCTACTCGCGCACGGCATGCTGGCGCAATCCGACCATCCGCGCGGCGGCTTCCATCAGGGCGAAAATCGACGGCGCGACGAGCGCGCTGGCGAGCGCGCGCCATGCGATCGCCGGCAGTATTGCGGCGAATCCGCCCGCGGAATTCCATCCCGCGCTCGCCGCGTATTGCCCGGCGCCGATCATGAACTCGCCGATGACCACGACGAACACGCCGATCGCCGCGCTGGATGAAATCAGGTAACGCGACAGCGCGTAGGCGATCAGAAACGCCAGCGTCAGCACGAAAGCCTCAAGCCCGAGATGCGCGCCTGAAAACGAATCGGCCGCGTAACCCATCCCGAACGCCATTAGCGCCGCGGTGGCCTGCTGATGCCTCAGGCCCAAATCGACGGCCAGCACGAGCACCAGATCGGGCATCAAGGGTCCGAGCGGCAGCCAGCGCGGAATGATGGTTTCGAGCGCCAGAGCGATGACGGTGGCGAGCGAAAACAGCGCGAGCAGGCGCACATTCAGCTCTGGCCGGCCGCTGGCGCTGGCTTTTGCGTCAGGATCAGCACCTGTTCGAGTTCGCGGAAATTGACTGCTGGCCGCACGGCGACATTGAGAAACAGTCCCGGGCCTTCCTGCGAAACTTGCGAGATCGTGCCGATCAGCAGGCCGCCGGGAAAATTGCCGTCCATGCCGGAGGTTACGATCGCGTCGCCAGGCCGCACGTCCTCGGTGCGATCGACGTACTTCATCGTCATTCCGGCGTCGAGCTCGCCCGTGACGATTCCGCGCGCGCGGCTGCGCTGGTCGAACGCATCGAGGCCCGAGTTGTGGTCGTCGATCAGGAGCACGCGCGAGGAATCGGGACCGACCGCGATCAGTTTGCCGACCACGCCCTCGGTCGAGATGACCGCGTCTTCGCGCTGCAAACCGCTGTCGCTGCCGCCGGAGATAATCAAAGTGCGCGAAATGCCGCTCGGATCGACTCCGATTACCCGCGCGGCCACCGCCGACATCCCGAGCGCTTCGTGCAGCTCGAGGAGATCCGCCAGATGCCGATTTTCCACTTGCAGTTCGACCATGCGGGTATGCTCGGCTTCAAGTTCGGCCACCTCGCGCTTGAGCGCGTCGTTCTGCTGGCGAACGTTAACCAGGTCCAGGTAGTCGTGAAAAAAACCCTGCGCGTCGGAGGCAAGTTCCGCGGCGGAATTCTGGAACGGGCGCAGCGTCCAGAGCAGGGCGAGGCTTGGCTTCGCGGCGCGCGCGCCGGGGCGATTGCCGGTGAAGAAGATATTGATGGCGAGCAACAGCATGGCGGCGCCCGTGAGCAGCACGCGGTTGCGCCACAGGAACGACCCTCTCAGCGTGCGCGCCATCGCGATAAATTAAACGTTACCCGAGGGAGCGGGCGCAATCCTCCGGCGTCAGTCGACGGTCACGTCGCGCAGCAGCGATAGTTCGTCCAGCACCTTGCCGGCGCCCATCACGATCGCGGTCAGCGGATCGTCGGCGACGGTCACGGGCAGGCCCGTCTCTTCGCGCAGCAGCACGTCCAGATTGCGCAACAGCGCGCCCCCGCCGGCCAGCACGATGCCTTTTTCGACGATGTCGGCGGCGAGTTCGGGCGGCGTGCGCTCGAGCGCGATCCGCACCGACTCGACCACCTGATGGACCGGCTCCATCAAGGCCTCGCGAATCTCTTCGTCGGTAATTTCGATAATCTTGGGCACGCCAGCGACGAGGTCGCGCCCCTTGATTTCCATGGTCTGGATTTCGCTGCCGGGATAGGCCGAACCGATCGTGATCTTGATCAGCTCGGCCGTACGCTCGCCAATCAGGAGGTTATATTTGCGCTTGATGTGATGGATGATGGCTTCGTCCATCTTGTCGCCGGCGACCCGCACCGAACGCGAGAAGACCACGCCGGCGAGCGAGATTACAGCGACCTCGGTGGTGCCGCCGCCGATATCGACGATCATGTTCCCGGCCGGTTCGGTAATCGGCAGGCCCGCGCCGATCGCCGCCGCCATCGGCTCTTCTATTAGATAGACCTCATGCGCGCCAGCCGATTCGGCGGATTCGCGCACCGCGCGCTTTTCGACCGCGGTGATGCCGAACGGGACGCAAATCACGATCCGCGGACGGACCAGGAACTTGCGGTTGTGAGTTTTTTCGATGAAGTGGCGGAGCATGTTTTCGGTGATCTCGAAGTCGGCGATCACGCCGTCTTTGAGCGGCCGAATCGCCACGATCGAGCCGGGCGTGCGCCCGAGCATCTTCTTGGCCTCGGCGCCGATCGCGAGCACCCGCCGTCCGCCCCGCGAATCCTTCTGCACCGCCACCACCGAGGGCTCGTTGCAGACGATGCCCTCGCCCTTGACGTAAATCAGCGTGTTGGCGGTCCCGAGATCGATCGCGAGATCATGGGAAAACCATCCAAAAATCGAATTGAAGCCCACCGGAATTTAGCCTCTTGGATGGCCCGGAACGGGCCATGGTCCGCAGCTCCGCCTGCCCCTCGTATCCATCGCCGCCTTGGCTCGCGCGCATGCAAAAAGCCTCTGCGCGGAACATTTTCCCACCCGAATTGAAGCTAACGGTATTTAACCATGGACGCAAGCAATCACGCCTAATTGCGCGCATGAAATCCGCTAAACTATGATTGAGGCGGTATGCTCGAAACAATTCGCGCCCATGCGTACACTTTTGGCACCCGCGTACTCCTCGTATTTCTGGTGGTGGTGTTCGTTTTTTTCTTTGGCGTGACTGGCTACTACCTGCGCGCCAAACCGATCGCGACGGTCGGCTGCAGCTCCATTCCGTTTCTGACGACCTCCTCATGCCGCCAAATCATGCCGGACGATATCGACCGCGAGACCCGCAACCTGCGCAATATCTTCGCGAAGGTTTACGGGCAGAACGCCGATAACATCCTGCAGGCGATGAACCTGCGGCAGACCGCGGTCGAACAGTTGATTCAACAGGCGTTGATCCTGAATGAAGCCCATCGCCTGGGCTTGTCGATCAGTGACGACGCGCTTGCGAAAACGATCTCATCGCAGACCGCCTTCCAGACCGACGGGCGTTTCGACATCGATCGTTACCGCGAGATTTTGCGCGAGAACGATCTTTTGCCCGCGGCCTACGAGCAGCAGACCCGCGACGAGATGCTGTCCGAAGAGCTGCGCGCGATGGTTTCCAACAGCGTGCAGGTAAGCGAGGCGCAAGCGCGTCAAGCCTTCAATATCGCCGCGGGAAGCCTCAATCTTTCGTATCTCGAGGTTCCGTACGCCAATTTCATGGCGGGCGTCAATCCGACCGATCGGGACGTCGCGGACTTTTACCGGCAGAATAAGGAGGCGTTTCGCGCGCCGGCGCGCGTCAAGCTGGTCTTTATCCGCTACAGTCCCGACGCGCTGGAAGGCAATTACACGCCTTCGGACGAAGAAATACAGCAGTTTTACGAACAGAACGTAAAGACTCTGTTCGACCATCCGGCGGAAGTCCGCGCCCGCCACATCCTGCTCGCGCTTCCGCCCGACGCGACCGCCGCGGACAAGGCGGCGGTGCGCGCCAAAGCCGAAACAATCCTGAAGAAGCTGCAGGCCGGCGCGTCGTTCGCCGCGATGGCCAAGCAGTATTCCGACGATCCGGGAACCAAGGATAAGGGCGGCGAAATCGGTTATTTTCCCCGGGGCGAACTGGTCAAGCCGTTCGAGGATGCAGCCTTTTCGCTCAAGCCGGGCGAGTACGCAATCGTTCAAAGTCAGTTCGGGTTTCACATTATCGAGGTCGAAGCGGACAAACCGGCCCATGTCGATACGCCGGAGGAGGCGCGGCCGGCGATTATCGCCGATTTGAAGCGGCAATCAGGCGTTAATGTCGCCAAGAACGATATCGAGCAAGACCTGACGGCGGCGATCACCGGACACAGTCTGGAAGAATTGGCGAAAGCGCGCGGCCTCAATGCGGTCGAGACCCCGTTCGTCACCAAGGACGAGCCGATTAACGGCGCGTCCGATTTTCCGCAGCTTGGCGCCAAGGCGTTCGATCTGAAGCCGGGCGAGGTGCGAGCTTTCAGCGATGCGCCGGAGCCATATCTGGTCAAATTGGAGGCCCTTACGCCATCGCATATTCCGCCGCTGGACCAAATCAAGGATGTCGTGCGGAAGACGCTGATTCGGGTAATCGCGGAAGGCAAGGCGCGGGTTGCGGCGGAATCGATGCTGAAGCAGGTAAAAACGCCAGCGGATTTGGCCAAGGTCGCGGCGGAAAATCATTTGACGGTTCAATCGACGGGAGATTTCCCGAACTACAGCCGCGAAGTACCGGGCGTCGGGCAGGTGTCAGGCCTCGTTTCCGCCGCGCTGGCGGTTCCAGAGTTGCCGGGAGTAATCGGCAAAGTGATGGAAAACGATGGCAACTGTTACATCTTCGCAGTCGTCAGCCGGTCGGCGCCTACCGACGCGCAGTGGCAAAGCGAAGGGCCGGCGTTCACCGCCCGGATGGTCGAACAGCAGCGCGCGCGCGCCTGGATGGATTTTGTCAATACGCTCAAGGAGCGCGCCAATATCGTTATCCATCCCGAGCTTATCGGTACTACCTCAAGCTAGGCGATGGCGACGGAATATCGTTTATGACGCAAAGCGAAGACGAACCCGACCAGTCGCGTCCCGAGACCACGGAATTCTTTTTTCCCGGCCGCGGGGCAAGCGCGCTGTTGATTCATGGCCTGAGCGGTACGCCGTTTGAAATGCGCTTTTTGGGCGAACGGCTCGCGGCCGCCGGCGTGCGCGTGCTGGGCGTGCGCCTGGCCGGACATACCGGTGCGCCCGAGGATTTGGCCGCGACCGCCCATCCCCAGTGGTACGAAAGCGTGGTCGAGGGCTTCGAGCGGCTGCTGGCTTTCGGCGATCCAAATGTCGTTGTCGGTCTTTCGATGGGCGCATTGCTGGCGGCGCGGCTGGCCGCCGACCAGCGCGACGCTGTGGCGGGCGTGGTGATGCTAGCGCCGGCGTTCTTCCTGCCCACGCCGACCCGGCTCGCGCTACGGCTGATGCGTCCGGCGCGCGCCCTTGGCGACAAGATTTTCATTCGCAAATCAGGCGGCTCGGATATCCATGACGCGGCCGCGCGCCAGAATCATCCTGGCACGCGCTTGATGCCGCTCGGCGCGGCGATGAGTCTGCTTGAACTTTCTGATCAGATGCGGCCGCGGCTGGCCGAAGTGAATCAGCCCGCCCTGGTCATCCATAGCCGGCAGGATCATACCTGTCCGTACGATCTCAACGCGGACTTCGTGATCGGCCGGCTGGGCAGCGCGCATAAACGGTTGGTCGCGCTCGACGAGAGCTATCACGTAATTACCGTCGATAGCGAAAAAGAACGGGTCGCCGCGGAGACGACCGAATTCGTCCTCGGCTTGCGCCAAGTCGCCGCCGCGCGCGCCAGCGGCTGAACGCGCTCCGAGGCGGGCGGCGATCAAACTGCGGATCAGTTCAGAAACCACTCAAATCCCGCGATCATCCCGACCGGCGTATTGATGCTGTAATTGTACCGGTTGCCGCCGTCCACCGCGCCATTCGAGACGTGCTGCGTGTGCAATCCCGCATACACCGAGCCTCGCTCGCTGAAAAAATATGAGAAGCCCGCGCCGCCTTGGATCAAAGCCGCGAAAGGTCCCCTGAGCCGCGTGCCCTGATTCAGCTCGCCGATGTTCAAATCCGTGCCGCCCGGCGCGATCGACGCCTGGACCCACGGCACGAGCGGCCCGAATGCGAAACGAGTCAGATAGTACCGCGCCTCGAAATCCAGACCGCCGAAATTCTGATGCTCGGTGTTGAATCGTTCGAAGACCGGTCCGACTCCAAGTTGGACCGCGCCGTCGAAAACGCCGTCAAGATGATGAAAATGAACTACGCCGAGCGGAAGAACCGTGAAATGCGCCGCCAGATTCCACGCCTGGATCCATCCGGTTTGGTTCAGGCGCGGGCCGAAATGGGCGAGCGAACCGTCTGCTTCTGTTCCGAGACGCCATTGAGCGAGCGTCGCGTCGAGGTCCGCCGCCTGCGTTCGCCGGGGCGCGCAGATGGAAAACGCAATCAGCAATCCGGTCACGATCGCCGCCGTTTTACGCATCGCAAAGCCACGATTCCCCCCTTGAGCGGCGGGAGTCAAATGCGGTGAAACGGCGTATCAGATACGGGCGGCTTACTTTAAGGATTCCCGGTACTCGTCGAGCAAATAGCGCACGTCGGGACGGCCGAGCACCTCGATAAAGCAGATCTTTTCGTCAGCGCTCAGATCGATAATCAGATGGCCCTCGATCGCCTGCAGCTCGACGACGCTGGCGACCTTGACCTCGGCGGCGGTGGCGAAACTGGCGCAATTTTCGTCGCCGCAATCGCACATCGATTCGATTCTCAGCGCGCGCAGCTGCGCTTCGAGCGGCTCCGCGCCGCTGCCTTGCAGCAGATGGACGACCTCTTCGAGAAAACCGGGCAGAACTTCGCTGATCAACGGCGCCGCCATAACGGAGCGCAAGCCTAGCGTAATTCAGCCGATGGTCAAGCTTCTTGGGGGCGCAGGCTTCAGCCGTACTGTAATTTTAGTCCGATTTTCGTTCGATCCGGGTTCCTATTACAAAAACGGGCTACGGCCGCTGGGCGCTGCCTACGGGCCGAGCTTGACGCGGCGGCCTATAGGTTTTCTGACCGTATCCATGTGACGAGCCTGCGTGAGTTCGAAATGCTCCTAATCCATCTACAATTGATGTCAGTCCGGAGAGCGCCTTCTTTAGTTCATCGTCTTCAATTGCGAAGGGACCAAGTCGAAGATTAGACGGCGCGGGCGGTGGGGGACCAGATATGTTTGTGCATCTGGAGTTGCATCCGCACCGGCAGGCGGTCGTCCAGAATCCAGCGCGCGAGTTCGGCCGGATCGATTTCGCCGAACACCGGGCTCATCAGCACCGCATTGACGCGATCCGCCAACCGATTCCGGTTCGTTTCGGCGCGCGCCCATTCGTAGTCGTGGCGGTCCGCGATGACGAACTTGATTTCGTCGCGCGGCGTCAGATGATCAAGGTTGCTCCAGCGGATTCGTTCGCATTCCCCGCTGCCGGGACATTTCAGGTCCATGATTTTAATCACGCGCGGATCGACGCGGGCCAGATCGCGCTCGCCCGACGTCTCGAGCATCACGGTGAAACCCCGCGCCAGCAAAGCGTCCATCAGCGGATAAACGCCTTGCTGCAACAGCGGTTCGCCGCCGGTGATTTCGACCAGCGGACATCCGAAACCGGCCACGCGCTCGACGACGTCGCCCACCTCGGCATGGCGCCCTTCATAGAATGCGTATTCCGTATCGCACCATCGGCAGCGCAGATTGCATCCGGTAAGCCGTACGAACACGCACGGACGGCCGGCCCAGGTCGATTCGCCCTGGATGCTGTGAAAGATCTCGTTGATCCTGACCCGCGCCATCTTAGCCGAGCGTGCGCCGGGCGGCTGCAATCGCCTCTTCCATCACGAGTTTCAGCGGCGCGCTGTGATCCATCGCCGCTTTCCTGCAATCGTCGAATTCGGGAGAAAGATTAAGTGGCGAACCGGCGGCGTCGGCGCTTGCGACCTTCACGCGAATTTTGCCGAAGCGGGTTTCGACCTCTTCGAGCCGGCGGTCGAGCTTGAGCCGGCTTACAGGATGGAAGCGCACGCCGATCGTCGTCGTTTCTTCAAAAATCATCCGCGCGAGGCGATCGCGCGCGGACATTTCGGCGAGTACGGACAAAATCACGCCGGGCCGGCCCTTTTTCATGATCGTTGGCGTGAGCGTAACGTCACGCGCGCCGGCCGCCAACAATTGTTCGCCAAGATGGCCGTAAATCTGCGGATTGAGGTCGTCGATATTGGCGGAGATTTCGATCATATCGTCGCTCCCGAAACCGTCCGCCGCCTCGCCCAGGATTAGCCTCAAGACATTGGGCCGGTCGGCGAGCGTCCGAGTCCCGGCGCCATAACCGACCCGTTCGGCCCGAAACGCGAACGGCGCCGGCGCGGGACGTCCCAGCGCGCGCACGAGCGCCGCGCCTGTCGGCGTAACCATCTCGGCCGCGCCGTCGCCGATACGGATCGGAAATCCAGCCAGCAATTCCGCCGTCGCCGGCGCGGGTATGGGAATAATTCCATGGCGCGAGCGGACGAAGCCGTTGCCCGCAGGCAGCGGCGGCACGATCAGGTCCGCGACGCCGAGATGATCGAGCGCCCATGCCGCGCCTACGATGTCGATAATCGAATCGACGGCGCCGACCTCATGAAAATGGACTTCGTCGGGCGTGGTGCGATGCACCTTGGCTTCGGCGTCGGCCAGCGCCCGGAAAGTCGCGACCGCTGCCCGTTCGGCGCGCGTTGGCAGACCGGCCCGTTCAATCATCCTGAGAATTTCGCCGAGATGGCGTTCGGGTTGCGGTTCGGAAACTTCGACGTCGAATTTTACCGCCGCGATTCCGCTCAAATCGCGCCGTCCGATTACAATCCGGTAACCGCGCAAACCGAGCGCGCCGACCGCCTGTTCAAGCGCGGCGGCATCGGCGCCCGCGTCGATCAGCGCGCCGATCATCATATCGCCGCTGACGCCCGAGAAGGCGTCCAGATATGCCGATTTCATCATAGAATCAGGCGACCTTTACTTAACGATACGCCGTCCATAATATAATTGCTTCAGCCGTGGCGTTGAACGCGGGCGTATGAGGCAGAGGGATCTTAAGTTTTTCCGCCGATTGCTGGAAAGCCGCCGAAGCGAACTGCTGATCGAGGCCGGACGTGCCGTCGGCAGCATGAACAGCAAGCCCGGCGAAGCCTTTGCCGATCCTACCGATCGCGCGACGCTCGAATCGGACAGGGCGCTGCTGCTCAGGATGCGCGATCGGGAGCGCAAGCTGCTGACCAAGATCAATGAAGCGTTCGCGAGGATCGAGAGCGGGGTTTATGGACGCTGCGAAGAATGCGGCGAACAAATCGGGATCGAACGCCTGAAGGCGCGGCCGGTGACCACTCTCTGCATCGCTTGCAAATCCGACCAAGAAGCGCGCGAACGCGCCTGACGGCCGTTCGCGATGCGCCGGTCCTCTGGCGCCAATGTTCCCAAAATGTTCCTAAGATGAGAGTTCGCAAGGCCGTTATCGTCGCCGCCGGAATGGGCACGCGGATGCTCCCCGCGTCGAAAGTGATTCCCAAGGAAATATTGCCGGTCGTTGACAAGCCGGCGATTCAGATCGTCGTGGAAGAAGTGGTCGCGTCCGGAATCGACGAAATCGTGATGGTGCTGAGTCCGGGACGCACGACGGTGCTCGACCACTTTCGCTCAGCGCCGGAGCTGGAACGACTGCTGGAGCGGCGCTTGCGCCACGATTTGCTCGAAATCGTCCGCTACACCAACAGTCTTGCGCGTTTCCATACGGCGCATCAGCACGAGCCGCTCGGCCTCGGTCACGCCGTGCTGCAGGCGCGCGAGGCGGTCGGCGACGAACCGTTCGCGGTGATTTTGCCTGACGATATTTTCGACGGCGCGCGGCCATGCCTGGGCCAATTGCTCGACGTCGCCGAGCGCAAGGATGCGCCGGTCGTCGCGCTGATGCGGGTCGCGCCGAGCGAGATACCGAAATACGGAATCGTTTCGGTCGAGCCGGCCGGCCCGCGTCTGCATCGGCTCATCGGGATGGTGGAGAAGCCGGCGATTTCTGACGCGCCAAGCGATCTCGCGATTATGGGTCGTTACGTCCTCACTGCTGACATCTTTCCATTACTGGCCGAAGGCAAACCGGGGGCTGGGGGAGAGATTCAGCTTACCGATGCTTTGATGGCCTTATCGAAGCGGCGCGCGCTGTATGGCTACGAATTCGAGGGCGTTCGTTACGACCTCGGCGATCGACTGGGGTTTCTCGAGGCGCAAATCGGGTTCGGCTTGAAACGTCCGGAACTGGCTGATAAATTGCGCGCCTACCTGAAAACGGTGCTATCCTCTTAAAGACTTCAGACGGTGGGGCAGTAGCTCAGCTGGGAGAGCACTACGTTCGCAACGTAGGGGTCGAGGGTTCAAATCCCTTCTGCTCCACCAAAATTCTCTTGTAAATCAAAGGATTTTTTCGACCCGTCGCCCCTCGGAGGGGCAACGGAGGGGCAAACTGCACCGATTTGGAGCCGTTGGAGTCGATTTTCGAGAGCTCCAAGGCGTCGGCCGCGTCGGCGTGCATGAACCTCCCATAGTGCCGGCGAAGCGTCGCGTCGGCCACTCCGGTCTGCTCGGAAAGCCACGCGAGGTTCACGCCGCGGGTGAGCGCCGTCGAAACGTACGTGTCCTTTGTCGCGTAGAGGTCTCGCATGCGGATGCCCAGCGCTCTCTGGGCTGAGCAGAAGAGTTTGTAAAAGCTCCGCTGGTCGATCGGTTGGCCGAGCGTGTTTTTGAACACGTAATCCTCCGGCTCGGCCCGAAGCTCAACCAGCGGACGCAGCACTTCGACATTTCGCGCCGTCAATCTTACCACCCGCGCTGCCGCCGCGGTCTTCGGCGCCGCCTCTGCACCGAGCGACCGCGAGCGTTCGACGAAGAGGGCGCCGTTCGCAAGGTCCAGCGATCTCAGCCTGAGCGCGACCGCTTCTGACGGGCGCATGCCCGTGTAAAAGAGGGTGAAGAGAAATGCGTAGTAAGGGAAATGTGGCCTCGTCTGATAACGGCCGTGGTGGCGACCAACTCGCCACCCCTTGCGAAAGAAATACTCAAGCAAACGATCCCGCTGCTCGGCGTCAACTATTCTTGCCGGTCGCATTGACTCGGGATAGATGCAACCGGCGCAGCGCCGGTTGCCTCACCAACGGTGCTATCCGTCAGCAAAGTGGGCTGGTGAGTGGCGAAGGACATGGCGGGGCGACTGAGCATGGCGACACGCAGGGAGTTAAAGCAGGCAATCGGCGAGCGTTACCGGGCGGCGTCCAGCGCCAGGCGGGAGCGCCGCCAGATTCTGGACCAGTTCACCCGGGTAACCGGCTATCATCGCAAGCACGCGCTGCGGGTGCTGAATCGGCCGTTCGTACCGGGGCCAGCACGTGCCCGTCCGCGGATCTAAGATGATGCCGTGCGTCGGGAGGCTGAAGCTGTAGTCGGAGGCGGCCGATCGGATCTGCGGCAAGGGGCTTGAGGCGCTGCTGCCCGCGTTAATCGAGAGCGCGGACCTTCTTCGTCGAAAAACTCTTCAGCCGGGTGCGCGAGCTGGCGCGACGAGTCCGGCGTTGGCGGGGCGGCACGATGATCCTCAGATCAGCCGCGGCCGGAGTGCTGGAGGTTGAACGAAACTTCCGCAGGGCCGCCAGCTTTCCGCCCTCGCAGAGGTCGGCGCCGCTCTGCGCGCTCACGATGCCGCGACTAATCGCGGAGTTGATAATCGCGAGCAGGCCGCCTAAATGACTAAAAACCGCTACTCAATTCCAACATCGAAGCGGGCATTGCCAACTAGTCCGGAGCGGCTCATTTTTACAGCGGTAAAGTGGCTCAATTCTTCAGCGTTGCGAACAGAACCTTCGTTTCGCGCCGCTCGGCTCTTATGATTGGTTGTCGGTCGCGACAGCATCAACCGCCGGCCCCATAGCCAGCAAGCCGTCCTCGATCCATCTTGCAAATATACGGTTTATCGCTTCGACCGGATTCGTATCGTCCAGTCTTACAGGCAGCGTCTCGCACAGCGTCTCAAACGTCGCGCCGCTTGATACGAACTTCAGCGCCGCATTCTCGGCTGCCTCCAATTCCCGGAAATAGACTTGCCCGGCGCGACGCCAGATGACGACCGCGGTCGGTTCGCGCGCCGGCTCGGTCCACTTTCCGGAATTTTCGATAGCGCGCCGGACGCCCGCCACTCGCCATCCGCATTCCAGTATTGCTGACGCTGGAATCATGCGCAGCGAGAGCCGTGGCCAGTCCTCGGGCGCGATTTTGCGCAGATCAGCCGCGTTGAGAGCTTCGCCATCAGGGGCGACAAAGACGTCTGAAATCGTCCACTCCAGGCCGGCCAGATCGGCCAGGAATGGCGGCTGAAAAATTCGCGATTGGCTGGCGAGGAATGAGGCAAAGCGCCGGCCGGCCCAATCTATCGACGGTTCCGTGGGCGGATACGCGACAAGGTATTCGCGAACCAGCTCACCAAACTCGATTTCACCCACAACCGCCAGAGTCGCCGGAAAATTTTCTTTGAGGCATTCGAGCAGCCGCTGAAAATAAGCTGCGGAGTAAATTTCAATACGTTCGAGAGCGTTGGGACCGGCTGCGCTCCTGATGACGCTTTCGAGTTCGACTTCGGAGCAGGCGCTATCGTTTTCGCCGCGCCAAGCCGCGGTAGTGCGGAGAGACGCGGTGACGCGCCTATAGAGAAACGCCTGGAGTTCTCTGAGATGCACGATCGAGTGTGGAATTTTCCGCACCTGGCGCCGCCTGAGCGCGCCGCCGCGCTTCCTCGGCAGTGGCCGCGAGAGTGGCGAACTCGGGTATGTTGTCGTCCCATTCGACCAGCGTCGAAACTGGACCAAAGCGGCGCAGCGCGTAATCGTAAAGCGACCAGACTTCTTCCCGCACCGGATGATCGTGGGTGTCGAGCAGGAAGGAGCCATGTTCGCTGTGGCCCGCCATGTGGAACTGTACGACCCGTTCGACCGGAATCATGTCGATGTACGTCATCGGATCGAAGCGGTGGTTGAAGGCGTTGACAAAGATATTGTTGATGTCCAGCAATATTCCGCAGTCCGCCTCTTGCGCCACCGCCGCCAGAAACTCCCATTCGGTGAGCGTCGAGTCGATGAATTCCATATAGCTCGACACGTTTTCGATCAGGATCGGCCGTTCAAGAATTTCCTGAACCGTGCGAATACGCTTGGCTACATGCCGCAGCGCTTCTTCGGTATAGGGCAAGGGCATCAGGTCGTGCAAATTGCGCCCGCCCACGCCTGTCCAGCATAGATGATCCGATATCCAGGCCGGTTCGAAGCGGCGGGCGAGCACCGCGAGCCTGCCCAGATAGTCGCGATTCAGCGGATCGGTCGAGCCGATGGAAAGACTGACTCCGTGCAGGACGATCGGATAATGCTCACGGACTTTTTCGAGAACCTGAAGTGGCCTGCCGCCTGCCACCATGAAGTTCTCCGAGATCACTTCGAACCAGTCCATCCGAGGATGATGGTCAAGAACGTGACTGTAGTGAGGACGGCGCAGACCTACGCCAAAACCCAGAAAGGAAAAAGCATCGCGCTTTCGGAATTCCACCATCATCTCGATCGCGCCATCGATGGCGCAACATCTCTTCGCCTTGGAGCCGAAGCGGGTATGCCGGCTGAACCGGCATACCCGCCTGTCAGCGGCTGCGCCTTTACATGCTCATACCTTTGCACGAGCTGTGGCCTTTGCACGAGCTGTGGCCTTTGCACGAGCTGATGCCCTTGCACGAACTGGCGCCAAAGGCATTAAGCCGCGCCGCCTGTTCGCTTGAGGCAAGCGGACTCGGCGCCGCCACGAACAACGCGGCAACCGCGTTGGCCAGAGCCGTTCCCGATTCCACGTTTCTTTCCATGCTACCCTCCTGTGGGTGCGGTGTCCGGACCCGTCGTCGACCGGGGTTGGTCACCTCTACTGTCTTCCAAGTCCGCTGCGCGATTCAAGGATGAATGGGCAGAAATTGAAATATAATTTTCTCGCCTTCTCTGGCGCGTCATGATGAGCAGAAGGGGCGTGGAGCTCCTTCGTACGACGCGCGAGGCAAGAAACGCGTTCGGGATAAAACCGGACTTTGCCTGCAGCCGTCCGGGTCCGGACCGCGGGCAAGCCCGCCGCTCGCGACCCCTTTCAAATATCATCGGAAACTTCCCCTTCTGTGTCATTTGAAACTCCCCCTGGCCTGCTCGCCGCGAGCCCAACAGGTTTGAGGCGGAGTCCGTCACGAAGAGGAGACGGACGAATGAAGGGCAGCCGGTTTAAGGAGGAACAAATCATCGGAATTCTGCGCGAGCAGGAGGCGGGAGCGAAGACCGAGGAGGTCTGTCGGCGCCATGGGATCGCGGACGCGATCTTCTACAGATGGAAGGCCAAGTACGGCGGTCTCGAGGTGTCGGAGGCGCGCCGGCTGAAGTCGCTGGACGACGAGAACCGGCGGCTGAAGAAGCTGTTGGCCGAGGCCATGCTCGACAACGCGGCGCTGAAAGGACCTGCTCGGAAAAAACGCTTAACGCCGGCGGCGCGCCCGCGCGCGTCAGATCACTGTCGCTGGTGCGCTACCGGCGCAACGACTACTCGGCGCCGACCGCCTACGGCCATCGCGAGGTGCTGGTACGCGGCCACGTCCACGAGGTGGTGATCGCCTGCGGCGCCGAGGAGGTCGCCCATCATCCGCGCTCCCATGGGCGCGAGGACTTCATCTTGAATCCGCCGCATTATCTGGCGCTGCTGGAACAGAAGATCGGCGCGCTGGATCAGGCCGCGCCGCTGGTCGACCGGACCCTGCCCGAGGAGGTCGCGACTCTGCGCCGGCTGTTCGAGGACCGGTTAGGTAAACCCGGCAGGCGCGAGTTCGTCCAGGTCCTGCGTCTGCTAGAGGTGTTCCGCCTGGGCGATGTAGCGGCGGCGGTGAAAGAAGCGATCGCGCGTGGAGTCCTAAGCTTCGATGCGGTCAAGCATCTGGTGCTGTGCCGCATCCAACGACGTCCGCTGCGGCTGGACCTGAAGGTCTATCCCTATCTGCCGCAGGCCGCTGTTGGCCGACTGCGCCGCCGCGCTCTTGTCATGCACATAGGTGGTCGTCCCGCCGTAAGCGGTGGTGCGTCGCATGTTAGTCTAAATATTTGCGGAGTAGTGCGACTATTCAGCGTTCTCTTCATTACCGGAGCACCTGAGTATGGGAAAACAGCACTATCTACTGATCAGGCGCGCGCGTTTTTTGGAAAGGCCTCGAGCAATTCATTTGTTATCGTTCTGCACTGCAAGAATGGCGTGGTTTATAGCGCGAATTACCGCGAGCAATCCGAGAATCGACACTATCCCGACAATGACGAATCCAGCTACAGATCCAAATTGCGATAGAGCGCCAATAAATCGAAATACTAGGTAAAGAACGAACGCAGTGTAGGCTAGTAAGACTGCTTGACCACTTAGATACTTCGACTTCCGTATCCTTTCAGGATAATCTGAGAAAGCTATGAATCCCACTACTGTGGACAGACCAAGAAATAAAGTAGAGGTACACTTGCCAAAGAATATTAAACTTCCAATCCCGGACGATAGGAGTGGGATCGCAACTGTCATTGTAATAGTAAATAGTATCACAACTATTGCTACACCTAAAACAACTTCGCTCGCCTTGCTGTTCATGATGTTAATTACCAATTTGACCAATTCGAGAGATCTCGATCAGGGCTGTTGCAAGCAGGAGTGGGATGCATGCAGCACATTACTTCGGCTCCGAGACCGAGACATCCTAATGCTCCCAAACTGCACGCTGCTTTAATCGCTGGTGCCAACGGCACATCCTCCGGTGCTCCTGCAATACCGCCAACGCACGGGATGCCGAGGCCAAGGCAGGCGGAGGCTCCGATAGTCAAGTTGGCAGGATTGCAAGAGTAAGTAGGACTGACTGTCTTCGGCGTTCCATTATGAAATTCTGGCGGAGGCGGCTTGCGGTATTCCGCCGCCTTTGTCAGATGGCCGCCGTATGGATTGCCGCTCGTCGAGGGCGGATTGTCGGAGATGGCGGCGAACGGCGGGGCGAAGATCGCCGCCGCTTCGACCGCGGCGGAGTCATACATGTTCGGCGCGAGGCATGGCAGCAGGCCGAGGAACTTCGCCGCGACGTAATGGAAGAAACGGTAGAGCATGGGCGGCAGGGTCGGCCGGCTTCCTCCGCCGCCGAAGATGCTGATGCCAAAAGCGTCGAGCACCGCTTCAATGATAGCGACGACGGCGGCGACCGCCAAGCCAATCGGCCCGGCGTGCGCGCCATAAGCGAGCGCGTTATGTATCGGCCCGTGCCACCAAAGGCTCCTGTGAGCGCCACGCACCGCATAAACGTCTATTGGCTTTGTTGATGCGAGGGCATATGCGTCTCAACCGGCGCGTGCGGCTCTGATTGAGAGGATTCGAGAAAGAACGCTATGAGTAGTCCAGAATACCCGCCCGCTACCAGCCCAACGATTGCCCATGTCGTCATGTAGGGCTGAACGTCTCCAACAAAGACCACGATTAACATTGAGGCGAGACCGGCCAGCGCACCCAGCAGTATTCCCATTGACGTCAGGGTCGAGCCTGTGAACCGTGAGGACCGTGCACGAACGAAGCGCCACGCGACCGACCCCAAGAAGGTGGGAAAGTATCCGAACGAAATTAGAGCGAAGAAGTAGGCGCCCGCCACGGCTCTCACGAAATCAGTCGAAACAACAGGGTATCCTCGCCCGGGCAGAACAAGCACCGCGACGCTCGCCACGAGCGGTACCGAAAGAAACAGAAGCGCGATGAGCCGCCACGGAACACGCAAGAGCAGGCAGAGGCCCAACGTTACCGCCGGAGGAGCGAGCAGAATAGTGATTCCTCGTGCGAAACTGGGATTCATCTCTGCATTTCCTCCTAAGGCAGCAATTGCGATCCCAGCGCCCTGTCTGCGTACTGATACGGATAGGGGATATTCTGGCCGCTCGCGGTGACGTTGCCGAAGGGATCGTAGGCGTACTGGGTCGCCACGCTGTCGGACGAATTCACCAGCGCCAGCGTCGAACCCATCAGGTCCGTGAGCGGCGCGTAGACGCTGCTCGTCCCGCCGCTCGTGATCGTCGCCGCCAGCACTTCGCCCGTCCCCAGCTCTATCAGTCAAACGATGCGCTTATTCCGCTAATTGGCCTGAGTAGCTGACAACGGGCATGCCTGTGTCTGAGTCAAACTCTGCAGATGCTTCGATGCCAATCCGAGCAATATCTTCTGCTGATCGCGCCTGATGAGCATATACGCTGTACATAGCTCCGAGAGCAACTTGCCAACCGGTTCCATATGCGTAAAATTTGGAAAATTCTTGAACAACTCGATGGGCTTCAACGCCAAAGATTCCCGAACGATTAGCGATCAATACATCGACTCGCGTTGATTCGAACGCATCATTTCTACTTTCAGTAGAATTCATAAAATACTGATTTACTAACGCGGCATGAAGTTTCAGCCAAACACGATATATTGACTTCACATTGGTAAGGTCAACGTCTTTGTTCGAACTGAAATACTCAGAGATAGCGAGTTTTGCGGAAGTTGGGCCCGTAATTGCTAAGTACGAATCACCAACAGTGATTATCTTTTCATGATTTACGATGTAGTCAGCGCTCTCTTTTGCGCCGCCCCACGTAGTGAGCGAGTCTGCCGCTATCGCAAACTCTCCCGCTTTTTTCACCGCGACGATTGTTGACATTTTTTGAGCCTAAACGAGCTATATCATGCCATTCCCTTGATTGTAATACCACCAGAGGCCCTTATATCTCTTCCGGTATTCGTCGCCTTTTTCGCCGCCTGGCCGGTCCATCTTTTTACGTCGTTGTTCTTGTTCGTGTTTATCTTTCGTGCTTTGCCGTTTATTTTTTGTGTGCTGCCTATCGCTATTCTCGTCGAAGTCATCATCGTCAGGAGTATTAGGAGCCATTCTTTCTTCATATCCGTCCGTTCCTGGTTCAATCGGGTCGATAAATTCTTCCTGTACGCTGATGAGATGACCGATGACTGGCTGTTCAATTACAACCGAGTCCTGCATGTTGGGGACAAGCGTGAGCAGGACGCCGAGGAATTGCGCCGCGACGTAATGGAAGAAGCGGTAGAGCATCGGCGGCAGGGTCGGCCGGCTGCCGCCGCCCAGCGCACGAGCGGACCAGAAGCGATGTTGTTGGCCATGCGGGACGAACGCGAAACGGCTCATCCGGAAGTCTCCGGACATCCCGGTCGGCGTGAACCGGGCGGGACGGCATCGGGCGCCGCTGGACACCAAGTGGCGCCATCTGGCGCCGCTCGGACGTGATATGATCCGCCGACCGCGATGGCCTTTTCGCTGTACGTCCATATTCCGTGGTGCCGCGCCAAATGCCCCTATTGCGATTTCAATTCGCACGCGGCGGCGGCGTGGCCGGAGGACGAATACGTTGCGGCGCTGATCGCCGAGATGCGCGCGCGGTCGGCTAATCCGGCTTTTTTCGGGCAACAAATCGCCACGATATTCTTTGGCGGCGGTACGCCGTCTTTATTCGCGCCGCGCTCGATCGCCGCGATTCTCGACGCCGCCGCGGATCGTTTCGGGCTCATTGCGGACGCCGAAATCACGCTTGAGGCGAATCCTGGCACGGTGGATTTGCCTAAATTGTTCGGCTATCGCACGGCAGGAGTCAATCGAATTAGCTTTGGCGCGCAGTCGTTCAATCCCGACACCTTGCGCTTTCTGGGGCGGATACATGGCCCCGAAGAGACCCGCGACGCCGTTCGCGCCGCCCGTCGCGCCGGCTTCGCGCGGCTGAATCTGGACCTTATCTTTGCCGTGCCCGGCCAGTCCCGGGCCGACGTGATGGCGGACCTCGACGCCGCTTGTGCGCTCGAACCCGAGCATATCTCCGCATACAACCTGACCTTCGAAGAGGGAACGGCGTTCTTCACGGAGATGCGCCGCGGACGGATTCGGCCGCTGCCTTCGGACGATCAGGCCGCGATGTATGCGTCGGTTCGCGAAGAGCTGCCGCGACGCGGCTATGCGATGTATGAGATATCCAATTATGCGCGTGTGAATGAGGAGTCGCGTCACAACCTGACTTATTGGCGCGCCGAGAGCTATCTCGGAATCGGAGCCGGCGCGCACAGTTTCGCGCGGGATAGCGCCAGTCCGGGCGGGCGGCGATGGTGGAACGAGCGGATGCCGGCGAGGTATATCGCGGCCGTGCAAAAGACCGGGCTGGCGGAGTCGGGCGGCGAGACGATCGACGCGCGCGTCGCGGCGGGCGAGTTTGTCTTTTTGAACTTACGTTTGCGCAAAGGGTTTGCGCGTCGCGAATTCGACGAGCGTTTTGGGCAACCGCTCGATGATCTATTCGGCCAGCAGATCGAGCGCCTGACTGGCGACGGCCTGCTGGAAGAGCATCACGGCCGCATCCGGCTTACCGAACGGGGACTGGAGATGGCTGACTCGGTCTTCGCTGAATTTATCTAAGTCGGGCGCGAACGCTCAAATCGCCGACAGGGCGCCGTCGAGCATCGCGACGATTTCGGCCGGGCCGCGCAACCGCACATAGGGGCCGAGCCGGGGGCCGCGTTCTTTGCCGAGCAGCACGCGGTAGAGAAGCGTGAACACCTTGCCCGGCTTGTCGTAATATGCGCGCCCGATTTCGTAGATTTCGCGCTCGATTTCCTCGGCCGTCGCGTTCGCGTTCGCCGCCAGATAATCGCGCAGGCGATTCAGTTGTTCGCGTTCGGCTTCGGTTTGCGGCTTGTAGAAATCGAGCAATGGCGCGACAAAGTCGTCGTAGAAATTCAAAGCGCATTCGACCAGCGTATGCATCAGCCGGCGCGTGTCGTCGTCCTGTTCGATTTTATGGTCGTAGCGCGTCAGGTATTCCCAAATCAGCGCGCGATCCTTGCTGCCGATCGCGGGAACCACCGCCATCAGCAGGCCGAACGTCAGGTCGGAGTCGAACCGCCGCGCGCTGTCGCTCTGCAACACGAATTGCAAGGGCGAATTGCGTCGCGCCGCGTCGTCCATCCTGCTCCATTCCCGCAACGCTTCGAGATATTCATCGACATATTGCGGAATCGCTTCGAGAAAGAGCTTGCGCGCGCGGCGCGGATTGAGAATCAGGAAATACTTGAGCACCTCGATCGGCGCGTAACGCCGCCATTGGTCAACGCCGACGCCCCGGCCGACCGATTTGGAGACCTTGTGACCCTCCTCGTCGAGGTACATCTCGAACGGGAAGCCGAGCGGCGGCCGTCCGCCGAGGATTTTGACGATTTGTCCGGACAAGCGCGCGGAATCGATCAGGTCCTTGCCGTAAAGTTCATAATCGACCGCCAGCACCTGCCATCGCAGCGCCCAATCCACCTTCCATTGCGCCTTGGCGTTGCCGCCGAGCGCGCTCACTTCGCCCTTGAAGCCGCATCCATGGGCGCCGCCGAAGCTGCGCTCGCACGAAATCGCGACCGCGCCGCGTTCCGGGAAATAGGCGGTGACGAGCGTTGAATTGATTTGCCCGCACTGCGGACATAGCGGCATCACCGGCGACCATCCGGCGCGATTTTCCGGCCGCAGCGTCGGCGCGACCACCCGGATTATCTCCTGATGCCGTTCGAGCACGAGTTTGAGCGCCGCGTCGAAACCGCCGCTCGCGTACATCGCGCTCGACCGAATCAACTCGTACTCGACTTCAACCGGCGCCAGGAAGTCGCCGAGCAGCGCGACCATGTGCGACGCGAAACTGTCGTGGCAGGCGCCGAACGGATCGGGAATTCGCGAAACCGGCTGTCCCAGCCACTGCGCGTAGGATTCGCGGTTCGGGATGTTTTCAGGCGCCTTGCGCAGACCGTCCATGTCGTCGATGAAGACGATAAAGCGATCGGGACGGCTTGTAGAAAACAGCGTTCTAAACGCTTGTCTGACGTAGGATGGCCGCAGCACTTCGCCCATCGTACCCAGATGGGGCAAACCGGACGGTCCGAAGCCGCTCTCGAACACCACCGGACGCGCCGGATCGTAGGCGGAGACGCGCTCGGCGAGCTTGCGCGCCTCCTCGTATGGCCAAAGGTCAGAACCAGTTTCAGTGCGGGGCGCCGAGGCCATTCTTTACTGCCTTCCTTTGAGTACGCGCGCGACGGCTTCATGGACCCACGGATCGATTTGCAGGTCGCGCGTTTTTTCCGAGGCCAGCCTGAGCTTAACCCCGCAGTTGGCGCAAATATAGGCGGTCTCGGCGAATCCGCCGCGGTCCTCGACGGTCATCCGCAGCAGCCATTCGCCCGCCGGACGCCGGCAGATTTGGCACTTTTCTTCGCTCATCGTGGCTCGTTCGATTCGTGTATACTAAAAGGTCGAGAGACCGGGAAAACGCCGTTGCTTCGGGTTCCGGCGGCGTGTTAGATGCAAAAAATCCATATGCTATGGCGGCTTGTTAAATCGCCAGGCGGCGGAATTTCCCGAGGCTTCAGTTTAGAAGCGACAACGGTTCGCCGCTAGCGGGTCGCCGAGCGCGCCGCCGCCGAAGCGGGCGCGAGCCGCCGCTCCAGTTCGATGGATCAGTCACTGACGAAACAGAAGGTCAAGGAATTGCGCGCGATGGTCGGGGAGGGCGATCGGGTCGCGATAGTGCTGCAAGACGATCCGGATCCCGACGCCATGTCGAGCGCGATCGCGCTGCGCACGCTGCTTGGCCGCAACCGGCTGACCACGCCGATTTTCGCCTTCAAACCCGTGACGCGGCCGGAGAACCGCACGATGATGCATCTGCTGGATATTGCGGTCGCGGAACCGGCTCCGGGCGAACTCGAGAACTTCGACAAGATCGCGATGGTGGATGTCGAACCGCCTTATTTCAACGGCAAACTGCCCCGCGCCGACATCGTCATCGACCATCATCCGGGCTATCAGACCGGGCTTGCGCCGTTCGAGGACATTCGCGTCGGCTACGGCGCGACGGCGACGATCATGACCGAATATCTCCTGAGCGCGGGCGAGCATATCAGCGAGCGGCTGGCGACGGCCCTTTACTATGGCATCCGCAGCGATACGCTCGCGCTTTCGCGGCGCGTGACCGAAGCCGATATCGAGGCGTTCACCCATCTCTATCCGCTGGCCAATTACAACCTGCTCAAGCTCATCGACCGGCCGGAGCTGCCGGTCAGTTTCGCGCGCATCCTGGCGCGGGTGATGCGCCGGATGGAGGTGCGCGGCGGCCTCGTCGCGATCCATCTCGGGCCGGTCGAGCGCGACGATTTGATCGTGCAGATGGCGGATTTCTGCCTGCAGTTCGAGGGCGTGGAGATGGTCGCGGTCTCGGGCAAACTGGACCGGAAACTCGCGATCGCGGTGCGCACGCACGGCATCGGACGCGCCAACGCCGGGGAGACGGTCAAGCGGCTGTTCGGCGATATCGGCAGCGCCGGCGGCCATCGCAACATGGCCAAGGCGGTCATTCCGCTTGCCGCCTGGCGCAAACGCGAAGGGACGACCCGCGACAAGGCGATCGCGGACCGGCTGCGCGAGCTTTTCGCGGCGGCGATGGCTGGCGCGGACGAAACCGCGGCGGCGCTCGCGCGCGACGACGCGTGAGCGCCGTCCATCTGCCGGTTTCGTCCGCGCCGGGATGGTTCGCGGCGATGCTATAATCGCGGCCGCGAGCGCGTTCGGCGATGAATCATGCGAAATTGCTGATTGTCGAAGATGAATCGCGCCTGGCCGCGAATTTGCGCCGCGGGCTCGAAGAACTTGGCGCCGAGGTGACCATCGCGCCCGGCGCAAAAGCGGCGGCCGCGGCGATCGATCGGGCCGGTTTCGAGGCGATCGTGCTTGACCTGCAGTTGCCCGATGGCGACGGCCTCGACCTGCTGCGCGCGTTGCGTGCGCGCGGCGTGGCGATTCCCGTGTTGATTCTGACCGCGCGCGGCGCGCTCGAAGAGCGGGTCGCGGGACTGGAGGCAGGCGCCGACGACTATCTCGCCAAACCGTTCGCTTTCGCGGAACTGGCCGCCCGTATCCGCGCCCTGATCAGGCGCGGGCGGATGCCGCCCGCGGCGCCGATTCGCGTCGCCGACCTCGAATTCGATCCGATTCGCCGGCGGCTGCGCGGCGGCGACGGCGAAATTCCGCTCTCGCCGAAGGAACAGATGCTGGTCGAGCTGCTGATGCGCAATGCCGGCGCGCCCGTCGCGCGCGACGCCATCAGCGACGTTCTCTGCGGGCCCGGATACAACGAATTCACGAACGTGATCGAAGTGTTCATCAACCGGCTGCGCGAAAAGATCGATCGCGCGCGATCCGCGCCGCTGATCGTCACGGTGCGCGGCGTCGGCTACATGATGCGCGCGGATTAGCGGATCGCGCCGGCCGCGATGACGATTCGGCTCAGATTGACCCTTTACTGGGCGGCGGTGCTGGCGGTTGCGCTCGCCGGCGCGGGCGTATGCGTTTATCTCCTTTTCGCCCGGCTCGAGCTGGGCGAGTTCGACGGCGTGCTGGCCGAGGAAGCGGACACCACCGCCACCGCGCTGGCGCGAATCGGCCCGTCGGGCGCCGCCGCGATCCTCGAACATCTCAGCGCCGAGCGCGATCTTTCGCCGCGCCGGCGCGTGCGGCTGATCGCCACCGATGGACGGACGCTTTACGATTTCGGCGATCTCCACGCCGAACCGCCGGAGGCGGCCGGCGCCGCCGACCGGATTATCGCCAACGGCCGCCGCGGCGCATTCCGTTACGCGATCGTGCGGTTCAAATTCGACGGCCGCTCCGTATGGCTGCAGGACGGCGCCGACGCCCGCGCCGTGCGCGCCACGATCGCGCGCTTGCGCGCGAGCCTGACGCTGATTCTGCCGCTGCTCCTGGCCGGATCCGCGCTGGGCGGATGGTGGCTGGCGGGACGCGCGCTCGTGCCGATCAAGGAACTGCGCGCCCGGCTCGACGCGATCGGGCCGGGCGATCTCTCGGCGCGGCTCGATCGCGGACGTGCGCGCGACGAAATCGCGCGGCTGGCCGGCGCGATCAACGAATTGCTCGAGCGCGTGGAAACCGCGGCGCGCCGGGAGCGGCGCTTTATCGCCGACGCGGCTCACGAGTTGCGCACGCCGCTCGCGGTGTTGCGCACTGGCTTGGAAGTCGCGCTTGGCCGCGAGCGGGAGGCGGCGGATTACGCCGACGCGCTGCGCGCCGCGCTCAGCGAAACGCTCGGCCTGTGCGCGATGGCCAACGATCTGCTCGAATTGGCGCGCCTTGACAGCGCTGCGACGCGCCATGCCGCGCCTGTGGACCTCGCGGCGCTCGCGAACGAGGCGCTGGCCGCGCTGGCGCCGCTGGCGGGCGGCCGGCGGTTGAGTTTTTCGCCGCCGCCCGGCGCATCCGCGATCGTGACGGGCGATTGCGAGCAACTCCGCCGCGTGATCGTCAACCTGCTCGACAACGCGGTTAAATTCACCGCCGACGACGGCGCGATCGCCGTCGCGGTCGCGAGCGGCGGCGGGCGCGCAAGGCTGACGGTGCGCGACGACGGGCCGGGCGTTCCCGCCGCGGAGCTGCCGCGCATTTTCGACCGGTTCTATCGCGGACGATCGCGGTCGGCGCCGGGCGCCGGTCTCGGCCTGAGTCTCTGCCGCGAAATCGCGGAGCGTCATGGCGGCGAGCTGGTCGCGGAAAACAATCCAGAGGGCGGCGCGCGCTTTACGCTCAGCCTTCCGCTCGACCGTTCGGCGCCGCCGCCACGCACTGAAGCTTAACGTTTGTTAATTAGGCCGGCGGCCAGCGCGGCGCTACGATTCCGGCCATGCGCTGGAAGGATTTGTGGCGAAAAGCGGCCGCCGTGCTGGCGGCCGTGACGCTGGCCGCGGGAGCGGCGCGGGCGCATGCGGACGAAACGCTGACGCTCGCCGACGCGATCGCCCGCGCGCTTAAATTCGCGCCGTCGCTGGCGGCGCAGGCGGCGGCCAGCGATATCGCGGCCGCGAACGTCGGCGCGGCGCGCGCGCCGCTGCTGCCGAATATTTCGGCCGGCGGCGAATATCTGCAGGAGCCGGGCTACGATCCGGTCGTGACCAATCGCGGCCAGACCGATTTGCTGCTCTCGCTCAATTACACCGCTTTCGACGGCGGCCAGCAGCTGGCGCGGTTGCGCGCCGCCCGCTATGCGGCGGAGGCCGCGACGCTCGGCGTCGCCGCGATGCGCGCGCAGATCGTGTTCGACGCCCGCGTCGCCTATTTCGATCTCGCGCGGGCGCGGGCGGAGCGGGCGGAACTCAGCGACAGCCTGGCGCGGCTCGACCGCTACGTCGCGATCGTCGAGGCGTTGCGGCGCAGCGGCCGCGCGATTCCCAACGACGTGCTGCGCATCCGCGCCGCGCGCGACGCGACGGCGATTCAGCGGGCCGGCGCCGTCCAGCAGGTCCATCATGCGTCGATCGTGCTTGGCTCGCTGATCGGCGAGTTCGATCGCGACGACCTGCCGATCGCGCCGGTGACCGCGCCGCCGCGGCATGCGCCGTCCGGCGATCCCGACGCGAACCCCGCGTACCGCGCCGCCGAACGGCAGGTCGAATCCGCGCAAATGGCGCTCGAGGCGGCGCGCCGGGAGCGGATGCCGACGTTCACGATCGCGCTCACTTCGGGCTATCTCGGAATCGATCCGCCGAACACGTTTCAGCATCGGCTCGGCGCGTCGTACAGCGGCGGCTTCAACCTGCCGATTTTTTCCGGCGGGCTGATCAAATCGCATATCGACGCGGCGGGCGCGGCCGAGCGGCAGGCGATCGCGCGGCGCGAAGCGGTCAAGGTCGCCGTGATGCGCGCCTTGAGCGACGCGCGCGAGCGTTACGAAGACGCACGCAAGCAACTCGCTCTGATCCAGTCGTCGGAGGCCACGGCCGACGACGCATTCGGGCTGGACTGGACCCGGTTTCTGGGCGGAGGCGCGGCGACAATGCTTGAAGTGGTCGATGCGTTCGATCAAGCGCAGGCGCTGCGCATCGCCGCCATCGAACAGATCTTCGCCGCCCGCCAGGCGGCGGCGCAAGCGGCGCTCGCGCTGGGACAGACGCAATGAGCGGAGGAAAGATACTGGCGGCGTTCCAATATGCCGCGGCGTTGGCGCTGGCGCTGGCGATCGCGATCGCCGGATGCGGCGGCTCGGACGCCAATTCAAACGACGCGGGAACGCCGCCGGCGGCGCCGGTCGTGATGGCGGTCACCGGCGCGCGCGTGCGCGTCGCTCCGATCGCCCGGAGGATCCGGATGCTGGGCGTGACGGCCGCGATCCGGCAGGTTTCGCTGCGCGCGCCGACCGCCGGCCGCGTGGTCGGGTTCGACCTGCAGGTGGGCGATCGGGTCAGGCGCGGCGAGGTCGTCGCGCACATAATCAGCCGCGAAGTGGAGGCCGCCCAGAACGGGCTCGCCATTGCGCGCCGGCTCGACCCCGCGAGCGCCGCGGCCCTGTCAGCCGCGGTCGCGCGCCATTCGGCGGGTCCCGGCGTTGCGGTGGTCGCGGCGGCGGATGGAATCGTGTCCCAGCGGATCGTCAGCAGCGGGCAATTGGTCAACGACATGGACCCGCTCGCGACCCTGATCGATCCGCGCGACATTTACGTCGAAGCGCAGGTTCCGGCGAACGAGATGGGCGCGATTCGCGCGGGGATGGCCGCGCGAGTGACCTCGCCGATCGCGCCCGGCGTAATCTTCGACGCGCGGGTCAGCGCGCTCGCGCCGAATCTGGCGTCGGCGGGCGCGACCGAGCCGGTATGGCTGGAATTCACCGGCGCGCGCCGCATCGCGCAGGCCAACGCTCCGGTTGAAGTCGCGATTACGCTGACGGCGGCGGAAAACGCGATCGTGATTCCGCGCGCCGCCTTGTTCGAGGACGCCGCGACCCGCGTGCATTACGTCTTCGTCGCCGGCGCGGACGGCCGCGCCCATCGCACCGCCGTCAAGGTCGGAATCGTCGACGACGGCGAGGTGCAGGCGCTGGCGGGCGTCGCGCCCGGCGAGACAGTGATCACTTCGGGCGGTTATGCGCTTTCCGACGGCCTGCGCGTGACGCTGGCGCAGGACTCGCAATGACCCGCGGCAACTCGATTCTCGCGATCTTCGCGGTGGTCACGGCCGCAACGCTCGGCGTGATCCTGGCGCTGCGGATACCGAGCGCGGTCTTTCCGGAAATTCAGTTCAATCGCGCGATCGTGATGGCCGACGCGGGCGATCTGCCCGTTGAGCAGATGATGGTCGCGGTGACGCGCCCGCTCGAGGAGGCCGCGTACGGCGCGATCGGCGTGACGCAAGTGCGCTCGACGACGACGCGCGGCAGTTCCGAAATCGACGTCACTTTCGCGTCGAACACGCGACCGCTTACGAGTTTCCAGATGCTCCAGGCGACGCTCAACGAAGCGCGCGTCCAACTGCCCGCCGGCACGCAGGTGCAGAGCCGGCTTTTGACCACCGGCACGTTTCCGATCGTCGATATCAGCGTGGCCTCGCGCACGCGCGATCTCGCCAGCCTGACCGATATCGCGCGCTACGACCTCGTTCCGACGCTGCATCGGATTCCCGGCGTTTACCGGGTTGAGATGGTCGGCGCGAAATATCGCGAATACGTCGTGCAACTCGATCCGATCAAGTTGCTGCAACACCAGCTCACGCCGTCCGAGGTGGCCGCGGGGCTTGCGCATGCGAACGTGATCGAAGCGGCGGGGCGCGTGATGGACTCGCATCGGATGATGCTGGCGGTGGTCAGCACCGAGTTGCATGACGCCGATCAGATCGCGGCGCTGCCGATCGCGAGCCTGAACGGGCAGCCGGTTTACGTGCGCGATATCGCGTCCGTGGTCGAGGGGATCCGCGAGGACTATATCCGCACCTCGTGCGAAAACGGCCCTGCGGTGCTGGTGGGCGTATCACGCCAGCCCGACGGCAGCACGATCGGAATATCCTCGACGGTGCACGGGATTTTGCGGAATTTCCGCGCGCGTTATCCGGACGCGAAATTCTCGCTCTCGTACGACCAGGCGGGACTGGTCGCCGAGTCGGTCAAGAGCGTGCGCGACGCGATCGTGATCGGTCTGGGGCTGGCGGTCGCGGTGGTTTTCGGCTTCACGATGAGCGCGGCCAGCGCCGTAATCGCCGCCATCGTCGTGCCCTGCACAATCGCAATCACCTTCGCGCTGATGGCGGCGACGGGCATGACGTTCAACATGATGACGTTGGGCGGCCTCGCGGCGGGAATCGGCCTCTTTATCGACGACGCGATCGTCGTGATCGAGGCGGTGCATCGCGCGCACGCCGAAAACCGCGATCCGGCGGCGGCGGTTTCCGCGGCGATCGCCGAATTGGGCCGTCCGCTGATCGCATCGACGGCGACGGTCGTGGTCGTATTTGCGCCGCTGATTTTCCTGACCGGCGTGACCGGCGTTTTCTTTCGCGCGCTGGCGCTGACGCTGGGCGGCGGCCTGCTGGTGTCGCTCGCGCTCGCGCTTTACTTCACGCCGGCGCTGGAATCGCTGCTGCAATCGCTGCGGCGTCCCGCGCGCGCCTCGGGCCGGATTTTCGAGGGGATGCGGTCGCTTTATGTCGCGAGCCTCAAGCCCTTCATGCGCTTGCCGGCGCTGGGATTGATCGCGGCGCTCGCATCGATCGGCGCGGCCTATATGCTTTATCGCGCCGTCGGGGTCGATTATCTCCCGGCGATGGACGAAGGCGCCTTCGTGCTCGATTACGCGACGCCGCCGGAAAGCACGCTGCACGACACCGACGCGCTGATTCACAAGATTACCGCCGTGCTGCGCTCCACGCCCGAAGTCGTCGCCTATTCGCGGCGGACCGGCACGCAGCTCGGTTTCTTCCTCACTGAATCGAACCGGGGCGACATGTCGGTTCGCCTCACGTCGCATCGCACACGCGGCATCAACGCGATTATCGATTCGGTGCGCGCGCGGATTCTCGCGACCGTGCCGGGCGTGCGGGTCGAGTTCTCGCAGGTGTTGCAGGATTTGATCGGCGATCTGTCCGGCACGCCGGAGCCGGTCGAAGTGAAAGTTTTTGGCGCCGATCAGGCCTCGATCGAGGCGACGGCGCGCAAAATCGCCGACTTGATCCGGCCGCTGCCGGGGATCGTCGACGTCTACAACGGCCTGACCGAAAGCCTGCCCGAGCAGGAAATTCTGGTGGACGAGGCGGCCGCGGAACGTTACGGATTGAATCCGGACGACATTCGGACGCAGCTCCGGGCGGCGGTGCAGGGCACGGTCGCGACCTACCTGCGCGTCGGCGATCAGTTGCGCGGCGTGCGCGTCCGCTATCCCGACGAATACCATACCGATCTCGCCGCGCTTTCGCGGATCATGTTGCAAACTCCGGGCGGCGGGCGCGCGCCGTTGTCCAATCTGGTCACGATGCGCTGGCTCGGCAAAAGCGTCGAACTCGATCGCGAGCGGCTGCGCCCGGTCGTGCACGTCACCGCGCGCGTCGAGGGGATTGATCTCGGTACGGCGATCGGCGAGGTCAAGGCGCGGCTGAGCGGCTTGACGCTGCCGGCCGGCGTGACGCTCGAGTATGGCGGACTCTACGCGCAGCAGCAGAAGGCGTTTCATCAATTGTCGCTGGTGCTGCTCGCCGGCGTGATCGCGACCTTCATCATCCTGCTCTGGGAATTCGCCCGCTTCGCTCCGGCGATCGCGGTGCTGGCCGGCGCCGCGTCGTGCCTGGCCGGCAGTTTCGCGGCGCTGATGCTGGCGGGGGTGACGCTCAATATCTCGTCTTTCATGGGCTTGATCATGGTGATCGGGATCTCGGCTAAAAACGGGATTCTGCTGCTCGACCATGCCGAGCACGATCTGAGCGCCGGGGTCGATCCGCGGACCGCGTTGGTGACGGCCGCGCGGATGCGGCTCAGGCCGATTCTGATGACCACGCTGGCGACGATCGCGGGACTGGCGCCGCTCGCGCTTGGCCTGGGCGCAGGCGCCAAGATTCAGCAGCCGCTGGCCCTGGCTGTGATTGGCGGACTCACGGTTTCGCTGCTGTTGGCGACGCCGGTCGCGGTCGGAGTTTTCTTAATGAGCCATCCGCGGGCATGGGACGCGCCGAATGGCGATCGCTCGAGCGACGGCTAGGCTCAGGACGACCATTGATTTCGGCCGCGCCGTTTACCGCGAAGCCGCCAACCCATATCGTAATTGACGTGAAGGCGGTGGAAGCGACGCTTGAAATCAAAAATCGTTTGGGACTCCATCTGCGAGCGGCATCGATGCTCGCGCAGACGGCTAAGCAATTCGAGTCCGCAATTACTTTGCGGATTGGCGGCCATGAAGCGAATGCGCGCAGCGTGACGCAATTGATCATGCTCGGCGCCGCGCAGGGTGCGAAGGTAAAAGTGGCGGTCGAAGGCGCCGACGCGGCGGCGGCGGCGGGCGCAATCCGGAATTTGTTCGAGAACGGATTCGGCGAGGATTGAGCGTCGGAGCAGGTCGGCCACGGGCGCACGAATCTTGACCGAGCCATTAAATATCATTATAAGACTGGATTCATATTTTAAGATTCAGGGGACTTTTCGCCGAGCCGCGCGGTTCGGCGATTTCGTACTTGAAGCAATTGTGCACAGCCAGGCGAAAGCTCGGCCTCCCATCACGTGACGCGGCTTTCCGTTCGCGCCAGCATCGTTAATCGCTACGTTCCCAAGGAGCTAACCGTTAATGCCGCTCAAAGAATTTCTGTTTACGTCGGAATCGGTCAACGAAGGCCATCCCGACAAAATGTGCGATCAGATTTCCGACGCGGTGCTTGACGCGCTAATTGCCGAAGATCCGAACTCGCGCGTCGCGCTCGAAACCCTGGTCAAGACCGGCCTGATCGTGATGGCCGGAGAGATTACGTCGCGGCATCAGCCCGATTACGTGAAAATCGCGCGCGATACGGCGGTCAAGATCGGCTACGACAACGACGATACCGGCTTCAATGGCAGGATGTGCACGGTGATGACCGCGATCGAGCCGCAGTCCGCGGACATTTCGCAGGGCGTCACCGAAGGCGAGGGTCTGTTCAAGGAGCAGGGCGCCGGCGATCAAGGGTTGATGTTCGGTTTCGCCTGCGACGAAACGCCCGAAATGATGCCGTTGCCGATTTCGCTGGCGCATCGTTTGATGGAAAACCTGACCGCACTGCGCAAGCAGAAGAAACTCAATTTTCTCCGTCCTGACGGCAAGAGCCAGGTCACCGTGCGCTACGTTGACGGACGGCCGGTCGCCGTCGATGCGGTGGTTGTTTCAACGCAACACAGCCCTGACGCCACTCACAGCCAGATCCGCGAGGCGATTATCGAAGAGCTGATCAAGCCGACGATACCCGCGCATTTCATGAGCAAATCGACGACGATTCACGTCAATCCGACCGGCAGTTTTGTAATCGGCGGTCCGCACGGCGACTGCGGACTGACCGGGCGCAAGATTATCGTCGATACCTACGGCGGCTACGGCCGGCATGGCGGCGGCGCTTTTTCGGGCAAGGATCCGAGCAAGGTCGATCGCTCGGCCTGCTATATGGCCCGCTATGTCGCGAAGAACGTGGTCGCGGCCGGCCTCGCCAGGAAGTGCGAAATTCAGGTCGCCTACGCGATCGGCGTCGCCGAGCCGGTTTCGATTTTGATCGATACTTTCGACACCGGCGTGGTCCCCGATCACAAACTCTCGACCACCCTGCGGGAATTGTTTGACTTCCGGCCCGCCGGAATTATCCGCACGCTGCAGCTCAAGCGGCCGATCTATCAGCCTACCGCGGCCTATGGCCATTTCGGCCGGCCGGCGGAAAACGGCCTGTTTCCGTGGGAAAAGACCGATATGGCCGATCAACTCCGGGCGGCTTTTGGACTCGGCTCGGGCCGCTGAGCGATTTTCAGGAGAAAATGCAGATGGCATCCGCGAAAAGCGCCGAACACGATGTGCGCGACCTCGGCCTTGCCGAGATCGGCCGCAAGCGTATCGAATGGGCGGACCGGCAAATGCCGGTGCTGCGCAATATCCGCGAACGCTTCACGAAGGAACAGCCGCTCAAAGGTCAGCGGCTTGGCGCATGCCTGCATATCACTTGCGAAACGGCGAATCTGCTGCGCGCGCTGAAAGCCGGCGGCGCGGAAGTATTCTGCTGCGCGAGCAATCCGCTTTCGACGCAGGACGACGTCGCGGCGGCGCTGGTCTCGGCGTACGGAATTCCCGCCTACGCGATTCATGACGAGGACCGCGACACCTATTACGGTCATCTCCGCGCCGTCCTTAACCGCCGCCCGACGATCACGATGGATGACGGCGCCGACCTCGTGAGCCTGCTTCACACCGAATTCCGCGAGCAGGCGACCGAAGTCCGCGCAAGCATGGAGGAGACCACCACGGGCGTGATTCGGCTGCGCGCGATGGAGCAGGATGGCGCGCTGAAGATTCCCGTCGTCGCGGTTAACGACGCCCAGACCAAGCATCTGTTCGACAACCGCTACGGCACGGGACAGTCCACGATGGACGGCGTGATCCGCGCGACCGGCGTTTTGATCGCCGGGTCGGTCGTGGTGGTCGCGGGCTACGGATGGTGCGGGCGCGGAATCGCCGCGCGCGCGCGCGGACTCGGCGCCGACGTTATCGTGACCGAAGTCGATCCGGTGCGGGCGCTGGAGGCTGCGATGGACGGCTTGCGCGTGATGCCGATGGTCGAGGCGGCGAAAATCGGCGATATCTTTATCAGCGCGACCGGCGATCGCTCAGTGCTCAATCCTTCCCACTTCAATCTGATGAAGGACGGGGCGATTCTCTGCAATTCCGGCCACTTCGACGTCGAGATCGACATCGCCTACCTGAACGATTCGGCGAAGAAGATCGATCGCAACGTGACCAATCACGTTGACGCCTACCTGCTCGCGAACGGCCGTACGCTGTTCATCCTCGGCCAGGGCCGGCTGGTTAACCTTGCCTGCGCCGAGGGCCATCCCGCGCAGGTGATGGACATGAGTTTCGCGACGCAGGCGCTGGCCGCCCGCTGGACCGCCAACAGCGCCACTTTGCCGGTCAAGGTGCATGACGTGCCCAAGGCGATCGACGAAGAGGTCGCCAGCCTCAAGCTGGCTGCGATGGGCATCCGGATCGACGCGCTCTCGGAAGAACAGAAGAAATATCTTTCGAGCTGGCAATCCGGCACCTGAGCCGGGTTCAGAGACTTCCGATGGAAAAGCGGACGGAGGCGATAGCGCGTCCGTCCGCTTTCTTGATCTTTATTGGCCTGCGGCGCGCAGTGGCGAAAAAGTCGAAATTAGATCGTCAACTCGGGTCGTCGATTTCGACCGGAACTTTTTTCCAGCGACGATAACCCTCGCCGGCGGCGAAGCAGCAAAGTATCGCGCCGACGGCGACGAAAAAGCGCGGCTGGGTCGGATGCCACAGGGCGTCGCCGAGCACGGCGAAGAGAATCGTTCCCGGCACCATCCCGATCGCGCTCGCCCAGAAATAATCGCTGAACGAGATAGGCGAGGCGCCGGCCAGCAGGTTGAGCGCGTTATACGGAATCACCGGCACGATTCGCAGGTACAGGATGATATAGAATCCGTTGCGCGCGAGCTTTGCGAGCAGTTTGCGGAACCGATCGCCGATCAGGTTTTCGACGAATGAGCGGCCGAGAAACCGTCCCGCTCCGAACGCGATTAGGGCGCCCAGATCGGCGCCGATCATCGACCATACCGCGCCCCACAGCGCGCCGAAGGCGAGTCCGCCTGCGATCGTCATAATGGCGCCAGGCACCAAAAATGAGGGCCCGAACGCATATAGACCGATATAGGCTAAAGGTCCCCACAGGCCCCATGATTGCACTTCCGATTTGATCAGGCGCGGATTTTCGAACCATTCAGCGTGAGTCGCGAGCAGATAGAGCGAGCCGCCGGCAATAATCGCGATACCGGCGATTCGCACGATGGTTAGAATTCGCGAAGGGGGCGGCGATTGCCGTCCCGGCTCGGATGGAAGCTGTGATACCGCCGCCATATATCGCCACTGATGATATTGGCCGCGCCGATTTGTGACAAGTTAGGTACGGTCCGGCGTTTGTTCAGACTGTGGCGATCTCGCTTCGCGTCGTGTCTGAATCGCGGCGCTCAGACCCCTCGCACCGCGAGTACTTCGTTTGCCGGTTTGCGATCGCCCGTGCAGCTGATCATCCGCGGGGCGCACAAGATGGTCAGGCTGAAACCGAGCGATCGATACAGCTCTATTACCCGGTCGGTCGCCTGATTCGACAACACGACCGGTCCCGGATGGCGCGCCAGCCATTCAGCCAACCGCACCTGCTCGGCCCATCCGAACCGTTCCTTGGAATATTGTGTGAACTCGACGTCGTAGGGCGGGTCGGCATAGATGAAATCTTCAGGATCGAGCGGAATCCGGGCGAAATCACCAGCCAGGAAAGTCCAATCCGCAAATGCCGCCTTGTAGGTGTGAAAATCCCGGTGGTAATTGATTCGCACATGTCGGCCGAAGGGCACGTTGAAGAGGCCCGCGCTGTTGAACCGGCAAAGGCCGTTGTAGCCCGTTCGATTCAGGTAATAGAACAGCGCGGCGGCCTGCGCGGAATTCCCGCGGCCTTCGGCGATCAGCCGGTTGAAGCGCGTCCGATGCCGGTAATAGGTCGCCGCGTCGTTGCGCATCGCCAGCCGGATACGCAATCCGCGCTTGAGCCATCGGTAGAAATTCACCGGATGCGGATTGATGTCGCTGAGCAAGGCGCGCGCGGGTTGAAGTCCCAACGCCACTGCCAATCCGCCGCAGAACGGTTCGACCAACCTCCTGCGGGCGTGAACGCTCCAGAGTTCCCGCAGATGCGGAACCAGCCAGCGTTTTCCGCCCGCCCACTTGAGAGGCGGTTTGAGCGGAATCGCGAGTCCCCCGGATGCCTCCAGCGCCGCCGCCATCCCATTCAGAATTACCTTGTGGCGCGCTTCAACTCCAACCTCAAATCGCATTTCGCGCGCGGCGGGCCGCGGCGTTTGTGATCGTTGCGGCGACCGGATTAGATTCGCGATCGTTAATCCGCGCGCAGGCGCGCGCTCAATCTCGGCAAAAGGAACGTGATGCGATGCAGGATCTGAAAGACAAGGTCGCGATTATCACCGGCGGCGGTTACGGGATCGGCAGGGAAATCGCGCTGGCTTACGCCCGCCATGGGATCAAGCTGGCGCTGGCCGCGCGTTCCGAGAGCCCGCTCGCCGAAACGCGCGCCGCGGTCGAAAAACTGGGCGTCAGCGCCGTCACGATCCGCACCGACGTGTCCAAAGAAGCCGATTGCGCCCGGATGGTCGAGCAGACGGTCAAGGCTTTCGGCCGCCTCGATATTCTCGTCAACAATGCCGGAATCGCCGGCCCGACCAAGCGTCTGACCGAGATGACGCTCGCCGAATGGCAGGAAGTCATCGATATCAATCTGACCGGCGCGTGGCTGGCCTCGCGCGCGGCGCTGCCCGGCATGGCGAAGCAGAAAAGCGGCAATATCCTGATGATCTCTTCGGGCGCGGGCCGGCGCGGCTATCCGCTGCGTTCGCCCTATGCGTCGTCGAAGTGGGCGATGATCGGGCTTACGCAGACTTTGGCGGGAGAATGGGGTCCGGCGGGCGTCCGCGTGAATTGCATCTGTCCGGGGGCGGTCGAGGGCGACCGGATCGAGCGCGTGATGCATGCGCGGGCGGAAGCGCTCGGCGTCCCTTATGAGCAGATTCGCAAGGGGTTTGAATCGGGCGCGGCGTTGCAGCGGATCGTGACCGAAGCGGAAGTCGCGCGCGTGGCCGTGTTCCTGGTCAGCGACCTTTCGGCGGGAGTCACCGGCCAGACGATCAACGTCGACGCCGGCAGCATCATGAACTGACTGGGCCGGTGGCGGCGCGGATGAGGTCGCGGTCAGCGCGAGATGTCGTGATCGCGCACCGTCGCCGCGTAGCCCGCCTCCGCCAGACGATCGCGCAACTCGCGCGCGAGGACGGGCGAACGATGGCGTCCGCCGGTGCATCCAAGGCCGATCGTCAGATAGCTCTTGCCCTCCCGCTGGTAGAGCGGCAGCAAAAATTCGAGCAGTTCGCCTACGCGCGCCACGAAGCCCCGCGCCTCCGCACGCGCCATCACATAGTCGCGTACCGGCGCGTCGAGACCGTTCAGCGGTTTCAGTTCGGGCACGAAGAACGGGTTCGGAAGAAAGCGCACGTCGAACATCAAATCGAGTCCGACCGGATGGCCGTATTTGTAGCCGAACGAGACCAGCGCGATCGCCATCTCCGGGCGTTCCGCAGCGCTCGTCACGGCCGCGGTCATGACCTCGCGCAGTTCGTGAACGGTCAACGTCGTCGTGTCGATGATGCGAGTGGCGCGTTCGCGGATTTCAGCGAGCGCGAGCCGCTCGCGGCGGATGCTGTCGGCGACGCTAAGGCCGCTTTCCGCCAACGGATGGGGCCGGCGGGTTTCCGAATAGCGCCGCGCGAGGACTTCATCCGAGGCGTCGAGGAAGATGATTTCGGGGCGATTGCCGGCCTGTTCGAGTTCGGCAAGCGCTTGTGGCCAGTGCGGAAAAAAGATGCGTTCGCGAGCGTCGATGCCAAGCGCCACATTGGCGATCGGCGGCGCGTGCTCGGCGGCGAGCCGCGCGACCGTCGGCGCCAGCGCGACCGGCAGGTTATCGACGCAGTAGAAGCCCAGGTCCTCCAGCACCCGCATCGCGGAAACGCGCCCGGAGCCTGAAACGCCGGTGACGATAATCACTCGTGTCGCCGCGCCGCTCACGTTTTGCGATTCCATCGCCCGAATTCAGCCCGCGCGCCGGTCAGCAGACGATTGCGCGATTTCCGCGAACGCCCGCGTTCAATAGCGTCCGTCCTCCTCGACGATTAGCCGATAAATCTCGTCCGCTCCGCCGGCCGCGAGCAATTTCTCGCGAAAAGAGTTGTCCTTGAACAGGCGTGAAACCCGCGCCAGCGCTTTAAGGTGAAGGCTGGTGGAGTCTTCCGGCGCGATCAGCACGAAAAAAAGCCGCGTCGGTCCGCCGTCGAGGGATTCGAAATCGACGCCGGCGCGATGCCGGCCAAACGCGCCGAGGATTTTGGCGACCCCGCGCACCTTGCCGTGCGGTATCGCGATGCCGTCTCCGATCGCGGTCGAACCGAGCCGTTCGCGCTCCGCGAGCACGGCCGCGATCTCGGCGGCTTTCAGCGCCGGACAATGGACGGCGAAGCATTGCGCCAATTCATTCAGGATCTCCGGCTTGGTGGTTCCATGAAGGTCTGGCAGCACCATATCGGGGCTGAGGATTTCGGTAATTTTCATCGCGTCAGGAGCGTTCGCCGCCGGAAGACCGCCCGGATTGGGAAGCGCTGAGAATCTCGCCGGCGGACGGCGCGCGCACTTTCTTGGTTTTGGATTTTCCCAGATGGCTTTTGAGCTGGCGGCCAACCTTGTCCGCGAGCAAATCGATGACCGCGTAAAGATCCTTGGTCTCCTCCGCGGCGGTCACGGCCAAACGGCCGGATTTAAGCGTAACTTCTCCATGCTGGCGGTATTTGTCAACCGTCAGGATCAGATGCGCCTCGGACGGACGCTTCAGCAGCTTGCCGACGTGCGCGAACTTCCGTTCGGCGTAGGCCCGCAGCGCGTCCGACGAATCGACGTGGCGGAAAGTCACCGTCAACGCCGGCGGCGGTAGTGCCGCTTTGCGGGCGGTCGCCCGGACTTTGCGTGCGGCGGCCCGGCTGCGTTTGCCTTTGGTGATTTTGCGTTCCATGCTGATTAACGCCCCTTCCTCCACCCAATCTCCATCACGCCAGCCGTTTGCGCCGGCTTGACGGCAGGATTCCCAGCGCCTGACGGTATTTGGCCACGGTTCGGCGCGCGATATTGATTTGATCCTTGCGCAGGATTTCGGCGATCGACTGATCGGAGAGCGGTTCAGCCGAACCCTCGCTCGCGACCAGCGCGCGAATCTTTTCCTTGACCGTTTCGGCGCTTACATCTTCGCCGTCGGCCGCCTTGACGCCCGACGTGAAGAAAAACTTGAGTTCGAAGATGCCCTGCGGCGTATGCGCGTACTTGTTCGCCGTGGCGCGGCTGATGGTGGATTCGTGCATACCGATGTCCTCGGCCACGTCCTTCAGCACCAGCGGCTTGAGTTGGCTGACGCCGTGCTCGAAGAAGGCGCGTTGGAATTTTACGATCGAGTTGGCGACCTTGAAGATGGTCTGCTGGCGCTGGTAGATCGATTTCACCAGCCATCGCGCCGAGCGCATCCGCTCCTGCAGATACTCGCGCGTCTCCGCGCCGACGCCCTCGTCGTTCATCACGCGCTGATAATAATTCGCGAGCCTGAGCCGAGGCACCGCGCTTTCGTTGAGCGTGACCATGAAATCGTCGCCGACTTTCTGGATATAGACGTCGGGAACGATATAGGCGGGCTCCTGATCGGCGTAATCGCGCCCCGGTTTGGGTTCGAGCAGCGAGATGACCTTGGCGGCCGCGCCGATCGCTTCAAGCGGGACGCCGAGGGCGCGCGCGATTTCGTTGTAGCGATGCTTCTCGAGCAGATCGAGATGATTCAGCACGATGCGCGCGGCGACCGACTCTTCCATCCCGAGATTGGCGAGCTGGGCGTACAGGCATTCGCGCAGATCGCGCGCGCCGACGCCGGGCGGATCGAGCCGCTGAATCCGCTTGAGCACCCGCTCGACCTGTTCGGCGCCGCATTCGAGTTGCGCGGCCAGCTCCTCAATCGGAGTTTCGAGGTAACCGTCGTCGTTGAGATTGTAGATGATGGTGGCGCCGACTCGCTGATCGGCCGCATCGAGGTTCGACAGCCTGAGCTGCCACATCAGATGGTCTTCGAGCGAAGTCCTGCGGGTGAGGGTGTTCTCGAGCGTGTTGCGGCGTTCGTCGTCGGGATCGCCGGATTCGCCGCCCTGCCAGTTGTTGGAATAGTTTTCCAGATACTCGCGCCAATCGAGCTTCTCGAGGCGGCCCAGTTCGCGCAGCTCGACGGCGGCGTCGGGCGCTTCGGTGGCGACGGTTTCGGCTTGCCGTTCGCCGGTCTCCGGCTCCCAATCCGATTCGCCGTTGGCGAGCGTGGCCGGTTCGTCGGGTTCGGCTGCGAGCGGCTCGCCGTCCGCGGGCGCGGCCGCGAGCGGTTCGTCGTTTTCGCGGTTCGCCGCGGCTTCGGACACGCTCTGATCGAGCGGCTCAAGCATCGGATTCGAATCGAGCTCGCTCTGCACCACCGCTTCGAGTTCGGGCAGGGACAGTTGCAGGATTTTGATCGCCTGCTGCAGCTGCGGCGTCATCACGAGCTGCTGGCGCAGCCGCAGATCCTGTCCGAGTTTTACTTCAAGCGCCATTTACTTATCGCTGGCGGGGTCGGCCGCGGTTGCGGAGCCTTTGTCAGCGGTCGTGTCCGCGCCAGACTGGCCGCCGCTATTATCCTGACTTTTCGCCTCGCGAGGGAAGATCACCGCTTTCGGATGTTCCACTTCGCTCTTGCCGGTTTGCAGAAACACGGTGATCACGGTGCCGGCGATCTGATCGCGCCCGTCGTGCACGACCGGGTTGCCCGTCAGCACCATCGTATGCTTGCCCTCGTCGAGCACGGCATGATCGCCGGTGGCCCATCGCTGCCCCTGGCTCATGCGCACGTTGCCGTCCGCAACCATTTCCTGAACCTGATGGAAATCTTTGCCGTATTTGACCTGGAGCGTGTTGCTGGTGAGTTCACTGCCCGACTGCACGGCGTGCACATGGCCGGTGAACAAGACGGTGTTGTTCTTATAATCGAGGTTAAGTTGGTCCGAATTGATATTGATCGGGCCGTGATTCGATTTGTCCCCGAATCCTCCGAACGGCGAATCGATCGCGTCGCCGGACTGGTCGGAAGATGCTTTAGTCCTTGCAGTGTTCGGCGTGGCGGACGCCGACCGCATGGGGACCGACGGACTCTTCGGCGCGGACGGCGCCGCGGGAAGCCGATTTGCGGGCGCGGCGCCGCCATGCGTGTTATCGGGCACGCTGACTTCGCCAGTCGGCGGAGGTTGATCGGCCGCTTGCGCCGGCGTCTGACGCCATCCCGGGGCCGCCAGAGCCACGGCGGCGGCCACGATCGCGGCGACGGCGGACGCTCTCTCACGACACTTTCGCATGGGCGTTCTTCTTGGCCGGCATGATTTCGGTGCTTACCTGTTTGAGCAATTGAAACTCTTCGGTCTTGGGATGGCCGGTCAGGCCGATGCCTTTTACGGTGAGGCCTCCGCCGACAATCGTGACCAGCCCGGGGGCGGTCAATTGATCTGAATCGGGCGTGAAAATCGCACTGTCGGTGGTCAGCACGAAGTCGCCGTAATGGACCACAACGCCGCCGCTCATTTCGGCCTGCCGCACATGCTCGCCGTCAAGCTTGATCTCCGCATGCGGCGCCGTGAGGGTCAATTCTTTGCCGTCTTTGGCGACCATCTGGAGATTCGCATTGTCCAGCCTGATGCCGGTTTTATCGATCGAATAGTTGGCGTTCACCGCTTTGAGGACCCATTCATTTTGCGCGCCCTTGAGCTCAGTCCAATGAAAATTGCGCTCGTGCGCCATCGAATCCGGCCGCATCCCCGCCGGCTGCAAGATTTTCTCATCGGGCCGGCGATGGCGAACGACGATCACGGTGAAAATCAGGATGGCGGCCAATGCGACGCTTCCAGCTATCGCGAGCGCCTTGGCGATACGCCTGGGACTCATCGGCTTGCCTTAACCAGCCAACGCTATCAAGGGCGCGCTCATTGGTAAACCGGCTTCGCTTTCGGAACTTCTTGATCGCTTAACAGGAACGCCGCGGCTTGCCGTCCTGCACGCGCCAACCGACTCGCAGCGTCATTCATCAATACTAAAGCTAATCACCGCGGCGGCGGTAGAGCCAGTCCGGAGGTCGCGGTCAGGCGCGGAGGGAAACAGCCGATTAAGCGGTTGCGCGGACGATCGCGTCGATTCGCTTAAGCTCGGTCAACAGCGCGGCCAGATCGTCCAATGGATAGGAGTTTGGCCCGTCGCTGAGCGCGCGGTCAGGATCTTCGTGAACCTCCATGAAAACGGCGTCGATTCCGACCGCTGTCGCGGCGCGCGCCAGCGGCGCGACGAACTGACGCTGGCCGCTCGATTTGTCGCCGCCAGCGCCCGGGAGTTGCACGGAATGAGTCGCGTCGAAGCAGACCGGGTAACCGAACTCGCGCATGATCGCGAGCGACCGCATATCCGAAACCAGATTATTATAACCGAAGGAAAAACCGCGTTCGGTAAGCACCAACCGCCGGCATCCCGCGGCTTCCGCTTTCGCCACGACCGATTTCATCTCCCACGGCGCCAGAAACTGGCCTTTTTTGAGATTGACGATTCGGCCGGTCCGCGCCGCCGCCATCACAAGGTCGGTTTGGCGTGAGAGCAGGGCGGGAATCTGCAGGATGTCGGCGACCTCGGCGGCGTCTTCGGCCTGCGCCGGCTCGTGAATATCGGTCAGGACCGGCATCCCGGTCTCGCGTTTCACCCGCGCGAGGATTTTCAGGCCCGCGGCAAGCCCCGGCCCGCGGAACGATGCGACGCTGGTCCGATTCGCCTTGTCGAACGACGATTTGAAGACGACCGGTACGCCGGTCTGCCGCGAGATCTTCGCGATTCGCTCAGCGTGTCTCAGGCAGGCGTCGGCGCTTTCGATTACGCACGGCCCTGCGATCGCGACCAGATGCGCTCCGCCGAAGACCACGCCGCCGCCGGCGTCAACTTCCGCGACCCGGTTCACGCTGTGCGCAGCTCCCGGACATTCGAGCGTTCCGGCGCCGTGGCCGCCCGCCGTTGAACTGCCGCGCGCAGCAGTCCGCGGAACAGCGGATGGCAATCGAGAGGCCGCGACTTCAATTCCGGATGGAACTGGCATCCCAGGAACCACGGATGCTTTGGCAGTTCCATGATTTCGACAAGCGTATCGTCAGGCGATGCGCCCGACGCCTTGAATCCGGCTTTTTCGAGCGCTTCGCGGTATTGATTGTTGACTTCGTAGCGATGGCGGTGCCGTTCGGAGACGCGATTGCGCCGGTAAAGCGAAGCAGCCAGCGTGCCCCGTTTGATCGCGCACGGATACGCGCCCAGCCGCATCGTGCCGCCCTTGTTCGCGACGCCCTTCTGATGCTCCATCATATCGATGACGGCGTCCGGCGTCTTTTCGTCGAACTCGCGCGAATTCGCCTTTTTCAGACCGAGCACGTTGCGCGCGTATTCGATCACCATCACCTGCAAGCCGAGGCAGATGCCCAAAATCGGCACGCCATTTTCGCGCGCGTAACGGACCGCGCGGATCTTGCCCTCGATTCCGCGTTCGCCGAAGCCGCCCGGAATGATTATAGCGTGCGCGCCCGCCAGCCGCTTCGACGGTTCGCCTTTTTCCAGTTCCTCGGCGTCAACGTAATCGATCTCGACACGCGCCTCGTTGGCGATCGCGCCGTGGGCGATCGCTTCGTGCAGGCTCTTGTAGGAATCGACGAGGTTCACGTATTTTCCGACGACTGCGATATTGACGGTAGTTTTCGGATTTTCCGCCGTCTTTACCAGCCGCCGCCATTTGGTCAGATTCGGCTCTCCGGTCCAGATATTCAGCTTTTCGACCACCCGCTGATCGAAGCCTTCTTCGTGGAACTTGAGCGGAACTTCGTAGATTGTGCGGACATCGACCGCCGCGATCACGCAGTTTTCCTCGACGTTGCAGAAATGCGCGATTTTGGCCTTGAATTTCTGCTCGAGCGGCCGGTCGCAGCGGCATAGCAGGATATCCGGCTGAATCCCGAGGCCGGTCAGCTCTTTAACGCTATGTTGCGTCGGCTTGGTCTTTAATTCGCCGGCGGCGGGAATAAACGGCACCAACGTCAAATGGACATAAAGCACGTTTTCACGCCCGAAGTCCCATCGGAACTGCCGCACCGCTTCCAGAAAAGGCAGGCTCTCGATATCGCCGACCGTGCCGCCAACCTCCACGATGCACAAATCGCTGCCTTCGGCCGCCAGCTGGATGCGCCGCTTGATCTCGTCGGTGATATGCGGAATCACCTGCACGGTCGCGCCCAGATAGTCGCCGTGCCGCTCCTTCTGGATTACCGCGTCATAAATCTGGCCGGTCGTGCAATTGTTTCGCCGGCTCATCGTGGTCTGCACGAAGCGCTCGTAATGGCCGAGATCGAGGTCGGTCTCGGCGCCGTCGTCGGTGACGAAGACCTCGCCGTGCTGCAGCGGACTCATCGTGCCCGGATCGATATTGATGTACGGGTCCATCTTGAGCAGCGTGACCTTCAGCCCGCGCGCTTCCAGCAACGCGCCGAGCGACGCCGCCGCAAGCCCTTTGCCGAGCGACGAGACCACGCCGCCGCTCACGAATATGAATTTGGTCTTGCCTCGCTCCACGATCCTGCCTCCGGGCTATAGCGCGGCGCGCGCTGCCGCGTCCGCCAGCTCCAAATCCTCGGGTGTGTCCACTTCCAGCGACGGCGCCGCCGACTCGACCACCCGAATCCGATAGCCGTGCTCAAGCGCGCGCAGTTGTTCCAGCTTTTCGATTCCTTCCAGAATTCCGGGCTCGAGCGAAGCGAACCGCAGCAGAAAATCGCGGCGGTAGCCGTAAACTCCAATATGCCGCCGGGCCGCGGCCGGAATCTCACCGCCGTCACGCGGCCACGGAATCGAGCCGCGCGAGAAATAGAGCGCGTCGCCGTTCTTTCCGCACACCACCTTGACCTTGTTCGGATTGCGCCATTCCGCCAGATCCGAAATCGGCGCCGCCAGCGTCGCCATCGCGAGGTTCGCGTCGGCCGCCATCGCCGCGCTCAGCGCGTCGAGGTCGGCGGGCGCGATAAACGGCTGATCGCCCTGGACGTTCAGATAGATGTCCGCAGCGACTCGCCGCGCCACCTCGGCGATTCGATCGGTGCCGCTCTGATGCGCCGCCGAGGTCATTTCGGCTTCGCCGCCAGCCGCTCGCACCGCCTGCGCGATTCGCTCGTCGTCGGTGGCGACGATTACCCGCGCCAGCGATTTCGCGCGGCGCGCCTGCCGCATCACGCGCACGATCATCGGCACGCCCCCAATCTCGCGGAGCGCTTTGCCGGGTAGTCGCGTCGAGTCGTATCGCGCCGGAATTATTGCGATCGCCGACACCGACTCACGCACCTTTTAGCGATGTGAGGAAAAAAGACCGTGGGCGCACGATCAACGGTACCCGCCGCCGCTCGCGGTTGTCAATTCATCGCGAATTTTTCGGCGCGCCAGGACGACAAATCTCCACAAACGCCAGCCCGCGTGAGCGGTCGCGCCGCGGCGCCCTCGCGGAACCGCGAAGTTTCCCGTAATCTTGCGGCGGCAGGAGCGATGACCGTGAAGTTTTATCTGGCCGCCATCGCCATCGGCGTGGCGCTGGCGCTCGGATGGTTGCTTTGGCTGCTGGCCGCGCGCGCCTATTTGCGCGCCGCCAAGTCCACGCCCGGCGCGATTCTATCAATTATTCAAGTCGCGGTGGTTCTGGCCCTGATGCTGGCCGGCTATCGCGCCACGGATTGGATGATTCCGCGTTTCGGCTTCGATCCGGCGACGGCGCCCGGCGCCGCGATGACGTTCCGGCGGGTCTGGATCCTCACGCTTGGCGCCGGGATGGTCGCGTGCATCCAGATTTTTCTCGATATCCGCAGGATGGCGACGCCGCCGCCGCGCCAGCCGCGTTCGCCGTTGCCGCGCCGCGGCCGGCGGGTTGCGCCGCTTAACCGCCGCCGTTAGCGCGGCGCGAATCTCCCTGCAATAAATCCGGCTATGGTTTCTTTCCGCTTTTGGATATGCCGCCATGGGTGACTCGAAACCGCGCGCTCCGTTGAACGATCTGAATCGGCTGATTCGCGAGAATCGCATCGCCGATTATCCGTCGCCGAATCTCGCGCTCGGAATGGCGCCGGTCGAATTCGCGCCCGGAACGTCGCGATGGCGATGGAATGTCCAGCCGGCCGCCGCGCTCAATCCGTTTGGCACGGTGCAGGGCGGCTATATCGCCGTTTTTATCGATGAGCTTTGCTCGACCGCAATCGCGTCGGTGCTGGAAGAAGACGAGTGGGCGATGACCGCCGAATTCAAGATAAATTTCCTGCGCCCGCTTGCGCCGGGACCGATCGAAGGGCACGCGCGCGTGCTCAGGCGCAGCCGGACGCTCGCCTTTCTCGCCGCCGAAGCCGCGCGCGCCGACGGCTCCGTCGCCGTGACCGCGTCTTCAACCTGGGCCGTTTCGCGGCGCTGACGCGAGTTTTCCGGAACATCTGATATCGAAAGTTGATTGGTGCGATGGATTTCAAAGATTTGGACCTGAACGAACTGGCCGATCGCGTGCTCGCGGGCGGCGAACTCGAACGCGCCGAGGCGTTGGCGATTCTGAATTGCCCCGACCACCGGCTGCCCGAGCTGCTTGCGGCGACGCTCAAGGTGCGCGAAGCGGCGTTCGGCCGCCGCGTCAAAATCTGCATCCTGCGCAACGCGCAGAGCGGCATCTGTCCCGAGGATTGCGGCTACTGCTCGCAATCGCGCGTCTCGCGCGCGGATATTCCCGTGTACAAGATGCAGAGCGTCGCGGAACTGCACGAGGGGGCGCGCCGCGCCGTCGCCAGCGGCGCCCGCCGCTATTGCATGGTCGGCAGCATGCGCGGCCCGACAGAGCGCGATATCGCGCATCTGGAAGAGGCCTGCCGGCGAATTCGCGCCGATTATCCGGAGCTGGAAATCTGCCTTTCGATGGGCCTGATGGAACGCGACCAGGCCGAACGGCTCAAAGCCGCCGGCGCCGGATGGATCAACCACAACCTCAACACCAGCCGCCGCTTCTATCCCGAAATCTGCTCCACCCATACCTGGGACGACCGCCTCCGCACGATCGAAAACGTGCGCGCCGCCGGTCTCTCCGTATGCTCCGGCGGAATTATCGGTATGGGCGAGACCGACGAGGACGTGGTCGACCTCGCCTTCGCGACGCGGCGTATCGCGGCCGATTCCGTTCCGGTCAATTTTCTCCATCCGATTCCCGGAACCCCGCTCGAACACGCGCCGCGGCTCACGCCCGAACGATGCCTCAAGGCGGCGTGCCTGTTCCGGCTGCTGAATCCGCGCAGCGAGGTGCGCGCGGCGGGCGGCCGCGAGCTGAATCTCGGCGCGCGCCAGGGCGAAATCTTCAATGCCGTCAATTCGATTTTCGTCAACGGCTACCTGACCACCGGCGGATGGGCTTACGCTGAGACGCGGGAGCTGATCGAACGCGCGGGCTTCGAGGTCGAGCCGCCGGCCGCCGCTTGAGCGAAAATCCTGTACGGCGTCGGGCCGGTTCGGCTATGGTCACCGCATGGCGCAGGAGCATTTCGATCGCTCGCGGGCGGCCGCGCTCGCCCGCCAGGTGGGAACCGATTTCGGCGCCGCGCTCGCCGTGGCGCTCGCCTTTATCGGCGACCGGCTCGGATTGTTCAAGCTGATGGCTGCGGGCGAGGCGCTGACGCCGGCGGAAATCGCCGCGCGCTCAGGACTCAACGAACGCTACGTTCGCGAATGGGCGGCGACGATGGCGGCGGCGGGTTATATCGATTACCAGCCGGCGGACGGAACGTTCCGGATGGTGCCGGAGCAGGCGATGGTGCTGGCGCGCGAGGACAACACCTATTTTACCGGCGGCGCCTTTCAATACGCCGTCGCCTGCTATCGTCAGATTGGCAAATTGAGCGACGCTTTCCGCAACGGTGGCGGCGTGCCGTTCGTGGATTTCGGCCCCGATATCGTCGAAGCGATCGAGCGCCTCTTTCATTGCGGCTACGAGGCGTGGGTCGCCGATCAATGGATTCCCGCCATCCCCGGCCTCAAGGCGCGACTCGACGCCGGGGCGGACGCGGCGGAGGTCGGATGCGGCGCGGGACAATGCATCGTGCCGGTCGCGCTCGCCTTTCCCAATTCGCGCTTCGCCGGCTTTGACGTCGACGCCGCGTCGCTGGAGCGGGCGCGCGCCAAAGCCGCGCGCGCGGGCGTCGGCGAACGGCTGCGCTTCTTTCAAACGCCGGCTGAAAAAATTCCCGACGCCGATCGCTTCGACCTGATCATGGCCTTCAACTGCATTCACGACATGGCGAATCCGCGCGGCGCGCTGGCCGGAATCCGGCGCGCGCTCAAGCCGGGCGGAGTCCTGATGTGGTCCGAGGCGGACGCGTCGGACCGGCTCGAAGAGAATCTCACGCCGATCGGCCGCACGATGTACGGGGCGAGCGCGATGCATTGCATGACCGTGTCGCTGGCGCAGGGCGGCGAGGGCTTGGGCGCGGTGATCGGCCCCGGACTGGCGCGCGCGCTGGCGCTGGAAGCGGGGTTCTCCAGCTTCGAAAAACTGCCGGTGAAAAATCCGTTTCATCAGATTTTCGTCGCCCGCAAATAATCGCGGCGGCGAATGCGGCTTCGATCGTTTGCGGGCGGATACGGGCGTTTATGCCTGCGGATTGGAACGCGCGAACGGCATCAGCACGCCGATCCATACGAAACCGATCAGGTACGCCGCCCAGAGATCGCTCGGCCAATGCGCGCCGAGCACGATTCGCGCGCACGCCCCGATGATCAACGCCAGCTTGACGAGTACGACAATCACCGTTTTCATCGCGAACCGCGGACGGGTCCACGCCAGCACTCCGATATAGCCGAAAGTCGCCATGTAGATCAGTCCGAATAGCGACGGAAAGGCGTATCCCTTCGGATGGCCGACGACGCGGATCAAATCCGCCGCCGGACGCGGTTGCGCGATATGCGGCGAAATCCACGCGCCGAAGCCCCAGAGCCCGAAGAATATCGGCAGCGCCACAAACGCCGCGCGCCAGCCGTCGAGCGCCCACGCCGCGATCATCGTCAAGCCCAACAGCGCGAAGCACCACGGCATGTCGGCGGTTTGCGTGATCCATTGCGCCCATCCGGGCGGACCGGAGAGCGCGGACTGCACGGCTTTGGCGATCGCCAGATCGGTCGGAAAATACGGCGCGCGCGACGCGGCGAAACAAACGATCGCGCTCGCGATCGCGCCGAGGACGATCAGCGCCAGGGATTTCGTCGTGTACATATCTCACACGGTCCGGCGAACCACGTCAGCCGCGTTCGTGGCGGCGCGCTTCAGCAAGGCGGCGCTCGAGGAAACGGCGCTCGGACGCGCCGCCGATCAATTCCAGCGCGGCGGAATAAGCCGCGATCGCTTGGGTCCATCGCTCTAACCGGCGCAACAAGTCCGCGCGCGTGGCCGGGAGCAGATAGTAGCCGCGCAATTCGCCGCGCGCATCGAGCTGGTCGAGCAGCGCAAGCCCGGCGGTTGGTCCATCGGCCATCGCGACCGCGGCCGCATGGTTCAACTCGACCACCGGCGACGGCGCCGCGGCCAGCAGTCTTTGGTAAAGCGCGACGATTTCCGGCCAGTCGGTTTCGGCCGCACTGGCGGCGCGCATGTGAACGGCGGCGATCGCGGCCTGGATCGCGTACGGTCCGCCGCGCTCGCCCGCCGCCGCGAGTTCGCGCAGGCCCTCCGCGGTTTTCGTCCGATCCCACAGCGTGCGATCCTGCTCTTCGAGCAGCACCAGATCCCCAGCGCTATCGACTCTCGCGTCGCGCCGCGCGTCATGCAGCAGCATCAGCGCCAGCAGTCCGTGTGGCTCCGCTTCGGCGGGCATCAGGGCGGCCAGCATCCGGCCCAGCCTGATTGCTTCGGCGCACAAGTCGGCGCGCACCAGAGCCTCGCCCCGGCTGGCCGCATAACCTTCATTGAAGACCAGGTAGATTACCGCCATCGCCGCCGCCAGCCGATCGCCCATCGCTTCCGGCGGCGGTACTTCGTAGGGAATTTTCGCCGCGCTGATTTTGCGCTTGGCGCGCACCAGCCGCTGCGCCATCGTCGCCGCGGGCGTCAGGAAGGCGCGCGCGATCTCCTCGGTCGCAAGGCCGCATAGCGTGCGCAACGCCAGCGCCACCTGCGCCTCGACTGCGAGCGCGGGATGGCAGCAGGTGAAGATCAACCGCAAGCGGTCGTCCGCGATGCCGTGATCTTGCAAAGCGTCGCCGGAATCCTGCTGTTCGCTTTGTTGGAAAGCGAGAATCTCGTTGAGACGACCGGCGAAGCGCGCATCGCGGCGCATCCGATCGATCGCCTTGTGCCGCGCCGCGCCGATAATCCACGCGCGCGGGTTGCGCGGCGTTCCTTCGCGCGGCCATTGTTCGAGCGCGGCGGCGAAGGCCTCCTGCGCCACGTCTTCGGCAAGCTCGAAATCGCCGATCAGTCGGATCAGCGTGGCCAGGATTCGGCCGAATTCCTCGCGGTAGAGCCGCTCTATGCCGCCCTCGCTCATGCCGGCGCCGTCAAGCGGGAGCTTATCCGGCTTGACGGCGCCGGGCCAGCGTCACATCGCCCAGACTGGCCGGACTTCGATCGAACCGAACCGCGCGCCGGGGATACGCGCGGCGATCGCGACGGCTTCGTCCAGGTTCGCCGCTTCGACCAGGTAGTAGCCGCCTAGCTGCTCCTTGGTTTCAGCGTAGGGGCCGTCGATGGTCAGCCGCTTGCCGTCGCGCACGCGGACGGTGGTCGCGGTGGCGGCGGGCTGCAGGCGATCGCCGGCCTTGAATTTGCCCGCTTTCACGATTTCCTGCGTGAAGGTCATGTACTCGCCGAGGACTTTTTGCATCTCCTCGGCTTCCGGTTGCCGGCTTTCGTCCTGATAGATGAGCAGCATGTACTGCATGGTTCGCCTCCTGCGGATAGCGCGAGATTACATCGCATAGTCGAACGGCGTCCGGCCGAATCGACATCGGGCGGTGCGGCGGACCAAAAAAATTCGGCGTGGACGAAGCGGGCGTGGAATTGCTCCCACGCCTGCTATTCAGGTTGCTTTCGACGGTTTCTCAGCGAGTCACCGAGCCGCTAATTTTCCCCAAAGTAGTGCCGAAGAGTCCGCTACCTGGAGCCGTCAGCGCGGACAAAATCTGCGTGACGAATTCGCTTACCAGCGTGCCCTTCGCATTTGTCATCTTACCCGACCCGCCGGTGACGTTGCTTGAAATCGAGCCGACCTCGAATCCCGTCGTAAGACTCAGACAGGCGCTTCCCGAAGTCGAATAGCTGACGAGCTGGCTGAGCGTTCCCGAATAATTCGCTTCGGAAATCGCGTCGACGAGATTGAAAAGCTCGCCCGGCTTACCATCGGGCAGCGAGCAGGTCTCGCTGGTGTCGGAAAACTCCGAGATGCTTTGTGACATGAACGGCCCACCAAGATTGTCCCTTCCGAGCGAAGTTACGAGATCGGCCTGACCGGCTCCGTCAAAGCTGAAGGGAACGCCGACGAAAGTTCCGATGAATGAACCCTTTTCTTTGACCGGTTTAGGCGTCACGACAGCGTGCGAAACTGCGGACGTCGCCGATAACGCCAGTGCGGTGCTAATGAATGCAATTGCCAGCCGTTGAGTTTTCATGTTTGTGCTTCTCTTCTTCTCTTTGCAATTGCATAAAATTGGTCAGATTTATTGCTGATTGCTTGGTTTAAGGTATCATTGAGCGTTATCAGCTCGTATTGAGGTCTAATGAATTAATATTAAGATATTTCGAGGATTATATATGCTAATATAAAACTTTAAACCTTGATAAGTGGTCATAATATCTTCTAGCAAGCAACATTTGGGCGGCGACTCTCTCGAATCCATGTTCTGTGAAAGCGGCGATCTGTCCAGAATCGCTTGACTCAGCGCGGACAATCCGAAACCATCGCGCGACTACTCGTCGCTCGGAAAGGGGAACCGCGTTTCCAGATGAAATCGTTTAGAATTCCGGCCGTTGTCGCAGCCTTCGCATGCTGCATCGCGCTGGCGACGCCCGCGCGCGCGCAGGATCAATCGTCAGCGCCCGCCAAAGCCCAAGACCATGCGCCCACGCAGAAACAGCTCGATATCAAGGCCGCGCGCGCCGAGCGCAAGGCGATCGTCGGTCAGAACATGGACTTGACGCTCGCGGAAGCGAAGGGGTTTTGGCCGCTGTACGACCAGTACGAAGCCAAAATGGACAAAATCGAGGATCGTCATATCCGCGAGGTGCGGGATTTCGCGCGCCATTATGCGAACCTGACGGAAGCGGATGCGAAGAAAAAGCTTGACGAAACCGTCGCGATCGCGCAGGACCGCATCGACGTGCAAAAGGAATTCATCCCTAAATTCCGGGCGGTGCTATCGCAGGTGAAGACGACGCGCTTCTTCCAGATCGACAACAAGCTGCACGCCCTGGTGCAATGCCAGATCGCGCAGATGGTGCCGCTGGCCCGTTCGGCGGGATCGTCCGAAAGCGGAGAGCTTTAACGCGGACGATAATCGCAAGGGCTGGTTCGGCCGCTGGTGCGGGAACGCCGCGGCTTGCGCAAAATCAGCCAGGTTCCAATTAAAAAGAAAGGCCGCTCGAACCGTTGCGCAGGTTCGGGCGGCCTTTTGGCGTTTAGCGTTTCGGCTAGCGGGCGGCGCGCCGGATTCGCGTCCGGCGCATCCGGCGCAGGCGGGCTTTGACCTGAGTTGGATCGGTCCGGCGCTTGCGCGCGAGCTTATGGTTGCGGCGGTTACGTTGTCGCGATGCGGGCGTCATGGTTACTCCTGCAAATCTTTATTTCGGATCCGGCATTGTAGCCGATGGAGCGTCGGAACGAACAGTGGTGGCGCTGAGCGTCGCCGGCGCCATCCCCACCGCGACCGGCGAATATACGTCAACTTTGGTCAACACTTCCGATCCGTCCATCACCGCCACTTTGCCGAGCAAAGTCCCGGCTGGCAACGGCCCCGTGACGACGCTTGGACCTTCGTAGTCGTATCGAATATCGGCCGTCGGCCGCTTCGGCATCAGGATCGATAGGTTGTTCTCGGGCACGGGATGGATGGTTTGGCCGTTGTCGAGCTGCACGACCGCAGGCAACGTCTGTCCGGCGTGAAGGACTTCGACTTTTCTGAAGTTGTTGAAGCCCCAATCGAGCAATTTGGCGCTTTGGATGAAGCGTTCGGGATTGTTCGGCGCGCCAAGAATGACTGAAATCAAACGCATATCGCCGCGTTTCGCCGTCGCGGTCAGGTTGAAGCCGGCTTCATAGGTAAACCCGGTCTTCAGCCCGTCGCATCCGTAGTAGTGGCCGACAAGGTGGTTGGTGTTGTGCAGGAACGCCACGCCGCCGTCGAACTCGGCGGTCTGCAGCGACGACCATTGGAGCAGATTCGTGGTATGAATCAGCGCCCGCGCCAGCGTCGCGAGATCGAGCGCGGTCGTCCGATCGACGTCATGCATCGGCCGCGGCGGCAGGCCGTCCACGGTTTCATAATGAGTGTCGGTCATGCCGAGTTGCGCGGCTTTCGCGTTCATCAAACGCACGGCGCCGTCGATCGAGCCGCCGCCCACGGTTTCGCCGATCGCGACCGCCGCGTCGTTCGCCGACTTGATCAACGCCGCCTTCATCAGCTCGCCGAGCGGATAAACTTGCCCTTCGCGCAGGCCCAGGCGCGATCCGCCGGTCATTGCCGAGCGATACGAAATACGCACCGGCGTGTTGTACGACAGCCGTCCGGATTTGATCGCATCGACCGTGACCAGCAGCAGCATCATTTTCGCCATCGACGCCGGCGGCCAGGAAAGATTCGGATTCACCGCGTACAGGACTCGGCCGGTGTCGGCGTCCTCAAGCAACGCCGCGTGATACATCGCGACCGGCGCGTGATGTGTCACGCGATGGTGGTAATGGCGACGATGATGCGAGTGGTGGTAGCGCGACCAATAAGTCGCATGCGCCGCTGGCGCCACGGCCAGCGATGCCGCGATCGTCAGCGCGAATAAACCGGCTCGCAGCCGGCGTTTTGAATTCCAGCGATTTTCCGCCACCTCATCCCCTCCACAAGCACGTGCCGGCGCGTCAGGGCGCATGCGCCAAACCCGTCAGGCGCGGCGGTCCTTTGACCTCGCCACGCTCGATTCGATCGAGAATCGCGAGATTCGCGCGCGCCGGCGCATACTGCGGATTGGCGTTGGCCAACGCCGTCCATTCGTCATGGGCGCGCGCGAAATTCCCCTGTTCGGCATAGATCACGCCCAACTGATTGTGCGCGTCGATCTGATTCGGATCGAGCTTGAGCGACAACAGCATTTCCTGCTGTGCATCGTTGTACATCCCGAGCCGCTCGTAAGCCAGCGCGAGATTGAAATGAGTCTCGGGATGGTAGGGGCCGAGCAGTTCCGCCAGCCGCAACACCGCCGCCGCGTCGCCATAGCGATCTTCGCCGAGATACAACAGCCCCATGTTGAGAAAAAGTTGCCAGTCGCTCAGGCCGAGATCGACCGCCTTTTGGTAATCGGCGAGCTCGCCGCGATGGTCGCCGGTCATGCCGAGAGCGAAACCAAGATGGTAATAGGCGAGCGCGTTATTGGGGTGCTCATGGATGACGATTTCGTGGCGGCGAATCGCGGCTGGATAGTCTTCCATGCCCAGATAGTAGTCCGCGAGCGGGTCGCAAACCTGATCGTCCATTTCACGGCCCGCCCATACTGTGGCTGAAGACGAACCAAGCACCACCGCGATCGTCATCGCCAGCGCGATAAACAATTGGACGGCGCGGGTCGGCAATAACTCAGCCAAGAATCAGGCCCGTGTCGAACTTCTGAGCGCGGGCGAGAGAAGCTTAGCGCAATTTGAACTGCTGCAAAAGGGATTTTCGCCGAACGGCGCGGCTGCAAACGCAAAAACGCCCACACGGCCGCGACCCGCGGCCAATTATGGCTCGGTATCGCGACCTATGCGGACATATTGTTAACTGACGGCGTGGCTGACGACGACGCAATCAGGACGCGGCGGGCGACGCGGCCGGCGACGCCATTTCGCCCGAAGACGCCTTGTGGTGCACCATGTGGTGATGCACGTGATGATGCACCATGTGATGCACGTGATGATGCATGTGGTGATGCATCATCTTCGCTGGCGAGGCTTCAGCCGCTGGGGCCGCCGGTGAAGTTTCAGCCGCCGGGGCCTGCGCGAAAGCCGGCACAGCCATCGCGCCCGCGAACAGTGCCGCCGTCAGAATCGAAACGGTACGTTTCATCTCTATCTCCTCTTCTTTCCGTTCCTCGCGGCTCCTTCGGGAACCGCTAGAATCTGTTTCAGATGCCAAGGCCGTGCCAGCACGGCCGCCTGCTTCAAGCGCTGTAGAATAGAGACGTTTTCGTCAAAGCGCCAGCGTAACGATGACTTATTACGTGCAAACGATGACGATTTGCGTCGAACTCCCCCCGCTGTCGTTGCGGATTCAGTCCCGGCCGCGCCCGGCGAAATCCATCGCTTCAGGCTCGGATTAGCCGCCGTATCTCGCTCGTTTAAGCTCCCAATAGAGCGAAAACAAATCTTTGAACGCTCCAATGATTGTCGCGGCGCTGTTTCCGCCCTGCACTCCGGCGATTCGTGGCAGATGGGTAACGTCGACTTCCGCGATGCGCGCCCTGCGTCCCGCCAGACGCGCCATCAATTCGGTCGTGATCATCGCGCCGCTCGAATGCAATTCGAGGTTCGCGACCGCTTCGCGCCGGAACAGCTTGAAGCCGCAATCCATGTCGGTAACCGACAGTCCGAACAGGATACGGGATAAAATTGTCCATGCCTTGCCGTTGAAGCGGCGCATCAAATGGTCGGCGCGTCGCGCCCGGCGCCCGATTACGACGTCATAATCGGGAATGATCGCGGTCAGCAGGCGCATATCCGCCGGATCGAACTGGCCGTCGCCGTCGCAGAGCAAAATGAAGGGATAACGCGCGGTGCGAAAGCCGGTGACCATCGCACAGCCGTAGCCCTTGTTGACGCCGTGCCGTTCAAGCCTGACGTGGGGGTCTTCAGCCGCGAGCCGCTGGGCAATCTCGGCGGTGCGATCCCGGCTGCCGTCGTCGATCACCACGACTTCGAAATCCTCGGCGACCTTGGGCGCTTCGGCGACAAAGCCGCGCACCACGCGCTCCACGTTGCCTTCTTCGTTGTACGACGGCAGAAATATGGTTAGGCCGCTTAATTTCGCCGGCCACTCTCCCGCCGATTCGTGCGGATGGCCGCCATTGCCAGCGCCCGACGGCGCCGCCGACGTGCGCGCGTTCGTTGCGGGTTCGGAAATGGTTGTGGAGGTTGCGTTGCGCTCGGAGGGCACGTCAACAATTACAAGCCGTGGATTCGCGAAGCTCGCTCAGTCGCCGATCTCGCGATAACCGCCTCTAAAGAATAGCAGGGGCTTGCCTTCGGTGATTTCAGCTTGTTGAACTTCGCCAAGGTAGATTGTGTGATCGCCGCCATCATATGCCGCATACAGCTTGCACTCAATATAGGCCAGCGCGCCGTCGAGAATCGGCGCGCCGTTCGCGCCGATTCGGTAGGCCACGCCTTCGAATTTATTGCCGCCGCTGACCGCGAACTTGCGCGACAGCGCTTCCTGGTCGGAGGCGAGGATGTTCACGGTGAACACGCGGCTTTCTTCGAAAGAACCGTAGCTTTCGGCCTTCTTGTCGACCGAAATGAGGCAGAGCGGCGGATCGAGCGAAACCGACGCAAATGCATTCGCCGTCAGTCCATGAATTTTACCGTCTTTGTTCAAGGTGGTAATAACGGTGACGCCAGTGGCGAAATGGCCCATCACCCGGCGCAATTCATTCTTGTCGATCGGCATCGCACGACTCCCGCATCAGGTCGGCGCGGGATGCTAGCAAAGGGGTTCAGCGCCGGTCAAATTAGTCCTCCCGCGTCCGCTGTCACCATCCCGTGCGATCGCGCGGCAGCACCTCCTTGCCGCCCAGATAGACATAATCAAGCTCAAGCGAGGTCAGCGGCCGCTCCGGTGCTCCAATTCGCACGCCAATCGGCGCGCCGACGAAAATCGTATGGTCGCCGGCGATCATCTGCGAGTGCACCCGCGCCTCGATCGAGACCATCGCCCGCTCCAGCCACGGCATCTTGAGGATTGGCGAAAGCGTGTGCGCGATTACGTCCAGATTGTCAGGCCGGCGCGCCGCGGCCGAATAGAAATAATCCTCCAGCTCTTTGCCGCGCGCGCCCACGACGTTCAGCGCGAACGCTCCCGTCCGCGTGATCATCGCGTTGGAAAAATGGCGATTGTCCACCGCCGCAGTGAACAACGGCGGTTCGCCCGAAACCTGCGCCACCCACGACGACGACATGCCGTGGCGATGCTCGCCGTCGGCGACCGTCAGCACGTAGATTCCGGTGGTCAGGCTGGCCAGCGCTCGCGCCACATTTGGATCCATCCAGAATGCCTCCTTTGAGGTTGATTGCCGCTATTGGAAGCCTGATGGCAATTGACGGACGAACCAAGGCTTAACACAATATGGCAACCGAAACAGGGGACGGGGCAGGCAGATGCGCGGAGCGGAAACGGCGATCGCGACGATAACAGGACTTCTGGCGTTGGCGGGATTGGCCCTAGCTGGCGACGTTTCGCCCGCGGCGACTCCGGCTCACGCCGCGGGCGTCGCGGCGTCTTTGGCCTCCCTGCCGAACGTTCCGACGCCATCCGCTGCCGTCCGGGCGACGCCGTCGGGCGCCTTTCCCGGTCCGGCCGCGAGCGCGCCCAAGACGACGGTCGCGGCCTTCACGCCCCCGCATCCAGCCGCCGCTTCATCCCCGACCCCGGCCACCACCAGCGGAGTCGCGCCCGGAATGCGCCTTTTTCTCGACGATCCGGCGTCCGCAACGCGCAATCCGATGAACTGGACCGTGCACGCATGGAAATCGCGCCATCTCCTCGAAGTTTACTATCGCGGTTATCTGTTCAAGCGCTATCACGCGGTCTTCGGACGCAGCCGCTTCGGCGGCCCCAAGGAATTCGAAGGCGACCGGCGCACGCCTGAAGGCGACTACCTGATTGTCTCGAAGCGCCGCAGCGCGCGTTTTCGATGGTTCATGAAGATCAATTATCCGAACGAGCAGGATCGCGAGGAATACGATCGGATGCGCGCGGACGGCGACCTGCCGCGCGGCATCGGCGAGGGCGGCAGCGTCGGCATCCACGGCACCGACAATCCGATCCTCAATGCGGGCGACGTTGACTGGACCACCGGATGCATCTCGGTGGACAACGCCGACATCAGCGAGCTTGAAAGCCTGTTGCCGGTCGGCACGCTCGTGATAATCAAGCCTTGAACCGGCCGCCGCGCCTTTGAACCAGAAGATCGCGGGCGGCAATCCGAGGCGCGCCCGAAACGCGGCGCGCTTCGCCGGAAGGAGATAAAAAATGGAAGCGCCGGCGGGCGAATTCAATTTCACCAAACTGGAACGCGTAGTTTTCGGCCCGGGCAAAATCGAAACACTCGGGCGCGAGCTCGAGCGCCGCGGCCTGCAACGCGCCGTGGTCGCGACCGGCAAGTCGCTCGGCAAATCGAAGCTGCTTGATCGCGTGACTGGCGCGCTCGGCGCCCGCTGCGCCGCGGTTTACAAGGGATGCGCCCAGCACGTGCCCGCGGCGACCGTGCGCGAACTGACGGCCGAAATGCGCCGCGTGGACGCCGACGCCGTGATCAGCTTCGGCGGCGGCAGCCCGATCGACACGGTCAAGGTCGCGGCGGCTTCGATTCTGAGCGGCGGCGACGCCACCTCCGCCGCGCGCGGCCTCGAATTTTCCGGCGGCATCCGCGGCGACGGCCGCGACGTTGTCCATTTCGCCGTTCCCACCACGCTCTCGGCTGGCGAATACACGCCCGTTGGCGGCGTCACCGACGAGCCCAGCCGCGTCAAGAACGGCGTGATCGACCCGCGCCTGCAGCCGCGCGTGGTGCTCAACGATCCCGAACTCACGCTCGAAACGCCCGATTGGCTCTGGGTCGCGACCGGGATGCGCGCGTTGGATCACGCGGTCGAAGCGGCCTATTCGATTCGCCATCAGATGCTGACCGACGCGCTCGCGGCCAAGTCGATCGCGCTGCTGGTCGAGCATCTGCCGGCGTCGATCAGGACCAAAGGCGCGGAATCGGTCGCGCATCGCGGCAACTGCCAGATGGCGGCGTGGTTTTCGATTTTCGGCGGGATGAACACGCGCTTCGGCGTCTCCCACGCGCTCGGCCATCAGATCGGCCCCAAATGGGACGTGCCGCACGGCGTGACCTCGTGCATCACGATGCCGCACGTGATGCGCTTCATGGCGGGAATCGCGCCGCAGCGTTTCGCGCCGATCGCCGAAGGGCTGGGCGTCAAATTCGATGCGGCGAATCCGCGTCCGGGCGCGCTCGAATGCGCCGATCGCGTGGAGAAGTTCATCCGGCAGTTCGACGTGCCGCATTCGCTCCACGAGGCCGGCGTGAAGCGCCACGAGCTGGCCGAAATCGCCGACACCGTGCTGAGCGAAGTCGAGCACTCGAAAGTGGTCGATCGCCCGGTCCATCGCGAGGAAATCGTCTCGCTGCTCGAATCGGCCTACTGATTCGCGAGGTCCGGATCGCCGCCGCTCAGCGGTTGTACGCGCCGAGCCAGCGGCGGCGATCCTCGATTATCGGGCGCTGCCGCTTGAGCAGCGCGTAGGCGTCATCGAGCGACATTCCGCGCCGCCGCGTCAGGAACCACGCGACGGTCAGCGGCGCGCGCTCGCAGCCTTCTTCGCAATGCACCAGCACGCGCATCCCGAGCGCGAGCGCGGCGTCGATCAGCGCGGCTGTGCTGTCGAGCGTGGCGCGGCCGTTTTGCAGAAACGGCATCATCACGGCGTGCGGCGGTTCGCCGTCAAAGCGCTCCGGCAGCACCGAGATAATCATGCCCTCGAAGCGGGCCGCGTCCTGCAAATCGCCGACGAACAGGTTCTCGATAATTTCGCTTGCGCCCCAGACTCGCGCCATCAGCAGCCTCCGCGGCGCGCGATTCTACCACGTCAGGCGTCGGGTTCGCCGTCGAAATAGCCGATCTTCGCGCCGGTTCGGAAAATCCCCTCGAAGGTGCGCCGCGTCTTGTCGCCGCCGGGCGCCGATCCGACCATCACGCCGACTTTTCCCGAATCGGCGTAGAAGGAAACTTCGGGCTCGATCATGGTCGAAAGGCAAAGATAGACGAGCGGCGCGTCGGACGTGTTCGCCAGCCGATGCGCGTGCGCGGCGCCCGCCGGAAGCGAAATAAAATCGCCCCTGCCGATCGGGAATTGCGCGTCGCCCAGCGTGAGCGTGCCCGCGCCGTCGAGGATGTAGATCGCTTCTTCGTTGGCGCTGTGGAAATGGCGCGGAAAGGCCGACGCGCCCGGCGGAACTTCGTACAGGCTCGCGCCGAGCATCCGCGCTCCCGCCGCCGCGCCGAGCTGTTTGCGGCGAAAACGGAACGCGCCAGACGCGGGCGCTTCGATCCAGTCGAGGTCGGCCTGATTGACGATTGCGCTGTGACGGCTCATCGGTAGGCTCCTTGGTTGTCCAGATTTAATCAAGATATATCAATTTGAATCAAGATATATCAAGTATCGAGAAAACGCGCTGCCATTCTCGCGCCTAATCGATATGCTCGAACAGCGCGGCCGGCGCGCTAAATAAACGCGCGCCATTTACGCCGCAGTTGGCGAGGATTACGCGATGGCGCAATCGAAATGGATTATGAGCGCGGCGGTCCTGGCCGCCGCTTTGACTTTCGGCATCCCGGCGCGCGCCCAGGCGCCGAGCGCGGCGGGTGCGCCCGCCGCAGGCTCGATGCAATCGAAGTGGGCGCAGGTCGAGGCCGAACTCGAGGCGAATCCGTCTCTGGTGGACGATCCGAAATATCTCGCGGCCCATCCGCGGCTCGCCCGGATGCTCGATCGGCATCCCGAGGCCAAAGAGAAAATCAAAAAGGATCCCAAAGGGTTTTTCGAAGCGATGAACCGCCGGCGGCGTCTTTTCGGCGGGATGTAGGAAAAATTCAGCGCCCGCCCGCGCGTTAGAAGCGTTCGAAACAGTTATGTGCCGCGGCGAGTTCCTCCTGACAGCCAAGTCCGGGCGCCCGTCGCTTTCACGAGCTCTTTTGAATCGTCCTGCCCGGGCTTGACCCGGGCATCCAGCGGCATGGATTCGCGGGTCAGGCCCGCGAATGACGGCGTGGGAGTCGCGCGGGCGCGGCTGGCGCCGTTGCGCCCCGCGGGCTAGGCTCTAGTCCATCTTATGGCTTCGGTGCTGCGTCATGGATGACCTCGAAGCGGCGCTTGCGGCGAACCGCGAATTCTATCGGGCCTTCGAGAGTCTCGAACTCGGCCGGATGGAACGTGTGTGGCTGCGCGAGCCGAAGATCGCCTGCGTCCATCCCGGATGGCGGCGGCTGACCGGATGGGGCCCGGTGATGACGAGCTGGCAGCGGATTTTCGCCGGCGCGTTCGAGATGACCTTCGATATCCGCGATCCCAGCGTATCGATCAGCGGCGACCTGGCGGTCGTGCTGGTCGAGGAAAATCTGACCCAGCGCGGCTACGACGGAGTGATCCGCACGCAGGTGCTGGCTACCAACGTCTTCGAGCGGCGCGGCGGCGAATGGCTCATGATTTTGCATCACGGGTCGCCGGTGATGGCGCCCGCGTCTGACGACGAACCGCCGCTGCAATGAAGCGCGCGCCGGCCTGGGGCGCGGCGCTGTTCGCGCTCGGCGCCGCGCTGTTCGCGAGCGCGAATCTGGCGCGCGCCGCCGGGGCCGCCGCGCCCGCGCCGCTCGATCCCCGCGCAATCAATCTGGTCTTCGTTCCGCCTGCCGAAGCGAATCCCGCGACCGGCGCGCTGACGCCGCGCGGACTGAATCGCGCAATCAGGCTCGGACCGTGGCTGGCGCATCTAAGCGGCGCCGCGGCCGACGGAATTTATGCCCTCGCTCCGGCGACGCATCTGGTTGGCCCGAAAAGCGATGTTCCGGATCTGGCGCCGCTCGCGACGATCGAGCCGTTCGCGTTGCTCTACGACGCCCCCGTCGCCGCCTCGACGGCCGCGGTCTCGGCCGCCGCCTGCGCCAAAACGCCCTGCCAGGGAATCGATTACGCCGATAAGGACGATGCCAACGAGGCGCTGGCCGAGCGGATTTTGCAGGCCCGGCGGCCCGGCATGTTCGTCTTCGCGGCGCCGCCCGCGACGCTCAACCGGATGATGCGCCGGATCGCCGCCGCCGCAGGCTGGAAGCTCGCGCTCGCGCCGTTGAGGGCGGACGATCGCGAACGGATCGTCACGATCTCGCTCGCGCCCGGAGCGGCGTCGGCGGCTTTGCGCGAATATCGCGCGGATGTGGCGCCGCCCTCGGCGTATCCCAATCCGGGATTGCGGGGCGGCGCCGCCTGCCTCGAAGCGCCGTTTGCGATTTCATCGGCCGCGCGCGGCCTGCGTCCGCCCGCCGGAATCAATCACGACGAGACCGTCTATTTTATCCGTCACGCCGAGGCCCATCCGACGCCGCTTTTCGAAAACGGCAACCTGGTCTGTCAGGGCGAATGGCGCGCGCTCGGGGCCGGGCCGATGCTGATCAAAAAGATTGGACGCGTTCCGGATTTCGTCTACGCCTCCGATCCGTCGCAGCCGCTGCGCGCGCGGAGCGGCGCGGCCTACTTTTCTTACGTGCGTCCGGCGCTGACGCTCGCGCCATTTGCGGCCGAGTATGGCGCGCCGCTGCGGCTGGCGAGCGACGTGGATTGGTGGAACGCGGAAGCGGTCGCCAAATTTTTCTTTTTCGGCGGCGCCGGGAGCAGGTTCGACGGCAAGACCGTGCTGGTCGCGTGGGAGCATCTCGCGATTGGCCGGATCGTCGGCGCATTGCTTCAGGAATACGGACTCGATCCGGCGGCGCTGCCGCGATGGAACCGCAACGATTACGATACGATTTGGAAAGTGCGGCTCGACGATCGCGGCAATCTTGCGTTCAGCGTTGACTGCGAGGGAATTCCGAGCGGCTCGCTCCCGCCCGCCTGCCCGCTTAAGTGATTGTGTGCGGCGGGGCTTTGGCTTGCCAAAGGCGGGCGATAATTGGCACAGTGGCCGAATCTATCCGCTATGCGAGGCTCGCCGATGGCTGAAGCGAAATTGTTCCCGGTCACGACCGTGGGTTCCTGGACGCGCCCGGAATGGCTGATCCATGCGCTGCGCCGGCGCCAGGCCGGAGAAATCTCCGCCGAAGAATTCAACCGGATCGCCGACGACGCGGTCTTGGCCGCGATCAAATATCAGGAGGACGCGGGCGTCGATATCGTCAGCGATGGCGAAACCCGCCGCGACAACTTCTACTCGTTCGTGGTCGAAAAGCTGGGCGGGATGCGCCTGATGAAACTTTCGGAGCTGCTCGATTTCGTTAAAGATCGCGCTGGCTTCGAGGAAATCCTGCGCGGGCTTGACGTTCCCGCCTTCGCGATCAAAAGCCCGATCGCGGTGGAAAAGGTGCGCGAGCGCGAAGACGGAATCTCGCTCGACGAAGCGCGCTTCCTGAAATCGCATACGCATCGCCAGACCAAGATGCCGATTCCGGGACCCTACCTGCTGACGCGATCGAGCTGGTTCGAGGGACTCTCCGACAAGACTTATCCGACGCGCGAGGATCTGGCCAAGGACGTCGTGCGAATCCTGCGCCGCGAAGTGCTCGCGCTCAAGGAACTGGGCGTCGATTTTATCCAGCTCGACGAGCCGTCGATTTCGCAGGTGGTCTATGGCGACGAAGCCGAGCAGACCTTCATGTGCGCGGCGCTCGGCTCGCGCAGCGATCCGACCAACGAGCTTGAGTTCGCCGTCCGGCTGGTGAACGAAACGGTGGACGGAATCGACGGCGTGCGCTTCGGCGTGCATGTCTGCCGCGGCAACTGGAGCCGCAAGGAAGACGTGCTGCTCAAGGGCAATTACGGTCCGCTGCTGCCGTGGCTGATGCGGATGAACGTCGATCAGCTCGTGCTCGAGATGGCGACGCCGCGCGCCGGCGAGATCGAGGTCTTCAAGGAATATCGCAACGAAAAAGAGCTGGGGTTGGGCGTCGCGAATCCGCGCACGGATACGATCGAGAGTCCCAAGGAGATCGTCGGACGGGTCAAGCAAGTGCTCAAGTACTTCGATCCGGACAAGATTTTCCTCAATCCCGATTGCGGGTTCGGCACTTTCGCCGAGCGCTGCGTGAATACGCCGGAAATCGCTTATCGCAAGCTGCAGGCGATTTCGGAGGCGGCCGAGATCCTGCGGCGCGAATACGCCTGAAAAAACGGGCGGCGCAGGTTTTCGTCAAGCGGAGAAAACGATCATGGCGGAAAAAGAACTGAACGGACTGCGAGTAGAAAAAATCAACGCGATCCTCGACTCGATGCGCGACGATCCGGAAGTGCTCAAGGCCGTCACCGGCCCGTGGAAGTCGCGCGTGGTCTGGCAGGGCGGCTTCAAGGCCAAGGCCTACATGCGCAAGCATACCGTGCAGATGGACGAGCCGGAGGGGCTTGACGCGGGAGATTCCGCGGCCAGCGCGCATGAGCAGTTGCTGTCGGCGATGGGGAGCTGCCTCACGGTCGGCTACGTGCTGAACGCGACGCGCCGGGGCGTCAAGATCCACGACCTCGAAATCGCGCTGGAAGGCAATTTCGAGAATATCCTGAAGTGGGCGGGACACGCGCCGGACGGCAATCCCGCCTATCCTTCGGTGACGGCGAAATGCTTCGTGCGCGCCGACGCCGACGAAAAGACGCTGCGCGAAATCTGGCAGGCGGCGATCGACGGTTCGCCGGTGACGCAGACCGTCGCCCGGCCGACTAAAATAATCGCGGAATTCGAGAAGGTTTAGGCGGGTCCGTGGCAAAACTAGTGACGGCGGATTGGGTCGCCGAACGGCTCGATTCGCCGGAGTTCCGCTTGATCGATCCGCGCCGGCCGATGAAGTACCTGTCGGGCCATCTGCCGGGCGCGCTGAATGTCCCGGTTTACAAGGCGTTTGGCGCCGACGGGCGCCTGATGGCGCCGAAGGAATTGGCGGAGTTTATTGGCGGATGCGGGCTTGGCGACGGGCCCGCGCCAATAATCTACGATTCCCCCGAAGGGCAGAACGCCGCGATGCTGGCTTGGATAATCGAGTATCTGGGGCATCCCGAGTCTTTCTTCATGGATTGCTTTTTCGAGCATTGGCAGGCCGAGCATCGCGAAGTCACCTATCGACCCGTCAATGGAGTGAAGTCGAACTTCACCGCTGGCGCGAATCCGTCGCTTCGCGCGACGCTGCCCGAGGTTCGCGACGCCAAGGGCGCCCGGCTGGTCGATTTTCGCAGCCGCGAAGAGTTTTCGGGCGAGCGCACGATGGCCGACGATCCACCGGGCCATCTGGCGGGCGCGGTCAACGTCGTGTGGCGCGACCTGTCCGAACCGCCCGAAAGGGTGTTGCGTGACAAAGCTTGGCTTGAACGGATTTTCAGGGATGCCGGGATTGCGCCGGGACAGCAAGTGATCGCCTATTGCCGCAGCGGGCCGCGCGCGGCGCTCGGTTACATGGCGCTGAAAGCGATCGGATGCGACGTGCGCTTATTCGATGGATCGTATGCTGAGTGGAGCAAGGCCGGTTTGCCGGTTGAAAAGTGACCATACGCGGAAAGTCTTTCGGCTATTGGAATTCAAAATCGCCTAATCGCCTTTAATCTGGGACAACGCAAACAGCGCGCCCGCGAGAAACATCGCGATTGCCGGTCCCGCCAACCCGAGCATGGTGGCGCTCCATCCGTTCGGCGAAGTCGCGCCGCGAATGATCGATCTGATCAATCGGGACGCGACCACGCCATCGACGGCGCCGCCAAAGCCGAACGTCCAGAGACCGCCAAGCGCGGCGCGTCTCCGGCGATATACGATCGCGGCGCCGAGCGCGCCTGCGAGACCGAAAGTAATCGCCCCGCCGGCGGCGCCGCGGATAAATTCGGCTGCGCTCGGGTGGTTCGGCGCAAGCGATGCGCCTAACGCGAAGACGAAATCGGCGGCGGCGTTGTAGATCGCCGGCCGCAGCGCGAAGGCGATCGCGAACCCGCATGCGGCCCCAAGACCGTCGAGCGCGAAGCCGCCTAGCGCGCCTTCGATTGCCCCGCCGGCCACGGCCAGTATCGCAAACCAGATTTGGTTGAAGCCGCGCGCGAAGAGGAATTGCGCGCCCGAGACTCCTGCGATCAAATTGATAACGGCGCCGGCGCCGAACGCCAATCCGGCGCCGACGACGCGACTCATCGGGAATATTTGGCGGCGGGCGGCCACAAGCGCCGGATTTTGCCATCGCCGGCGTATCGAGCAAACCGCCGGGACATTTGTCGTACCGCGCAGTTCGTTGACTTGGACCGCCGATGGCTGGAAAATCCTTGTAAGATGGCGCGAATAACTGTTGAAGATTGTCTGAAAACGATTCCCAACCGTTTTGAACTGGTGTTGGCCGGCGCGCGCCGCGCCAAGCAGTTGCTTAAAGGCGCGCGGCCGCTGGTCGAGTCCGATAACAAGGAAGTCGTGACCGCATTGCGCGAAATCGCGGCCGCCAAAGTCACGATTGTCGAACCGGAGAGCTGAGCGCGCTCGCGCACGGACATTGACGCCAAGGCCGCGCGGACCGCGGAGGGCGCGCATATCCCCCATGCGACTTGTGCATGCCGGATCAGGGAAGGGCTGCCTGATGGCGCGCGTCGCGCCGCGGAGGTCGGCGGAATGACCAGGAAAGTCCGCAAACCTCGCTCGCCTGCAAAAGCGTCGCAGGACGCGCGGCCGGGCGCTGCCGTTCAGATCGGCGGCGACGAGCCGATCGAGGCGGAGGCTGAAGTTCTCGGCATCGAGGACGAGAACTTCGGCGCTGAGGCGCCCGCTCTTCAGGCCGGGCACGAAACGGCCGGCGAAGGCGGCGAACTCGTCCCGTTCGATCCGCTAAGCCGCTACCTCGCTGAAATTCGCCGGTTTCCGCTGCTGACGCGCGAGCAGGAGCTGGAAATCGCCAAGCGTTACGCGAAATATCGCGATCCCGAGGACGCCTACCGGCTGGTGACCGCCAACCTGCGGTTGGTGGTGAAGATCGCGAACGAGTTCGCGCGCGCCACGCGCAATCTGCTCGACCTGATTCAGGAAGGCAACGTGGGCCTGATGGAAGCGGTCAAGCACTTCGATCCCGACGTTGGAATCCGCTTTCCGTCGTATGCGGTGTGGTGGGTGCGCGCCTATATCTACCGCTATCTGATCAACAACTGGCGGCTGGTGAAAGTCGGCACGACGCAGGCGCAGCGCAAACTGTTTTTCAATCTGCGCAAGGAGAGCGAGCGTCTGGAGGCCGAAGGGTTCGCGCCCGCGCCGAAATTGCTGGCGCAGCGGATGGGCGTGAAGGAGAGCGAAGTCCGCGAGATGCAGGAGCGGATGGCGCAGAACGAAGTTTCGCTCGATCAGCCGGCCGGGCCGGACGACGATTCGAGCCTGATGGATTCGCTCGCCGATGCGTCGCCGAACCCTGAAGAACGCGCGGCGCGCGACGAATTGCGCGAGTTCGCGCGGGCGCAGGTCGAGGAGTTCGAGCGTACGCTGGAAGGCAAGGAGCGTGAAATTTTCCGTCGCCGCCTGTTGTCTGAAGAGCAGCCGACCCTGCAGGAAATGGGCGGCGAATTCGGTCTCAGCCGCGAGCGCGTGCGCCAGATTGAAAGCCGCCTAAAGCGGCGCTTCAAGGAATTCGTCAAGGCGCACGCCGCCGACCTTGAATCGCCGGGCGGCTGACTTTATCGCCGCGATCGGGCACGGCGCTTGCGCTCAAGGCTTGTTTCGGTGAACGATCGGTAGAAGACTTGACGGCGCGCCTGGTTGGTTGCGGCGATGGGGCCGCAGCGCCGGCGCGCGAACCAGCGGGAGTTCAGCTCAATGCCTCGACGGCTCGAGAGCTTTTTAGTCAGCGGATCGGGATCGCAAAACGGCCCCGTGCATGAAGGCGGAGCGTTTCCGGAGAGTTTCGTCACGTCGCGCCTGCAGGATGCGATCAACTGGGCGCGCAAATATTCGTTCTTTCCCTATCCGTTCGTGACCGCGTGCTGCGGAATGGAATATTTTTCGGTCGCGGGGCCGCGCTACGACCTCGACCGGTTCGGCGCCGCGCTGCCGCGCTTCACGCCGCGCCAGGCGGATCTGTTGTTCGTCGTCGGCACGATTACGCAGCGGCAGGCGCCGATCCTGCGCCGCGTGTACGAACAGATGGCGGAGCCGAAATGGGTGGTGTCGTTCGGCGCCTGTACCAGCTCGGGCGGTCCGTATGACAACTATGCCGTGCTGCAGGGAATCGATCGGATTATTCCGGTGCATTTGTACATCCCCGGATGTCCGCCGCGGCCCGAAGCCGTGATCGACGGACTGATCAAGCTGCAGCATCGCGTGCAAACGGAACGTCCCGGCCGTCCGTGGCCGGACCTGAACCTACACGGAAGCGGACGCAAAGTTGAGTAACCCCGTCAAGACCGTCAAGGTCACGGTCGATAATCAGATTATCGAGGCGCCCGAAGGGACGCCGCTGCTGCAGGCGATGCTGGATGCCGGCCTCGACATCCCGCACTACTGCTACCATCCGAAGCTCAGCATCGACGGCAGCTGCCGGCTGTGCCAGGTCAAAATCGACGGCATGCCGAAGCTGCAGATTTCGTGCAATACGCAGGTGCGCGACGGGATGGTCGTGCACGTGGCCGATCCGGAAGTCGAGATGACCCGCAAGGGCGTGCTCGAATTGCTGCTGCTGAACCATCCGCTGGACTGCCCGATTTGCGACAAGGCGGGCGAATGCTGGCTGCAGAATTTCTCGATGCGGTTCGGAGCGCGCCATGCGCGCACGATCGATACGCGGCGCAAGCGGGGCAAGCGGCTGGATATCGGCGAACAAATTCTGCTCGACCAGGAGCGCTGCATCCTGTGCCGCCGCTGCGTGCGTTTCTGCCGCGAGATCAGCAAGAGCAATGAACTGTTCGTCTTCAGCCACGGCGACAAATCCGTGCTGGATATCTACGACAAGCGGCTCGACAACGATTACTCGATGAACGTGGCCGACGTGTGTCCGGTGGGCGCGCTCGAAACCAAGGACTTTCATCATCGGATGCGCGTCTGGTTCCTTGAGGATACGGCGAGCGTCTGTCCGTCGTGCTCCAACGGATGCAACATCATGATTTCGTCGGCGCGCGGCAAAATCTGGCGCCTGACGCCGCGGCGCAACGACGAGGTCAACGACACCTGGATGTGCGATGCGGGCCGGCTCAACTACAAGTTTGTCGGCGACCCCGCGCGCCTGCGCGCGCCGATGGTCGCGGGCGAAGGCGGTCCGGCCGAAGCGGGATGGGACGAAGCGCTCAAGCGCGCGGCGGGCGCGATTGCCGATTTCGTCAAGCGCAACGGGGCGCGTACGTTCGGCGCGTTCGCGTCGCCCCATCTGACCAACGAGGAAAATTTCCGTTTCGGCGAGATGCTGCGCGCGATCGGCGCGGGGCGGATCGCGATGGCCGTGCCGCGCGGCCGGCAGGACGACTTCCTGATCAAGGCGGAAAAGGCGGCGAACGCCAGAGGCGTGCGCGAACTCGGCCTGGTGTCCGGCGACGACGATGGGCTTGAGGCGATGCTGCGCGCGTGCGAAGCGGGCGAGATTCGCGGACTCTACGTATGCGGCGGCGATCTGCTCGAAGTGGGGCAGAGGGAGCGGGTAGACGCGATTCTGGAGAAGCTCGACTTGCTGATCGTGCAGGACCTGGCGATGCGGCCCCGTTACGGCCGCGCGGCCGTGACGCTGCCCGCGACCGCTTTCGCGGAGAAGGAGGGGACCTTCACCAACCATGCGGGGCGGGTGCAGCGAATCCAGCGGGCGATCGCGCCGCCGCCCGGATGGCGCACGGACGGCGAGATTTTCACTGCGCTGATGAACCAACTGTCGGACCGGGCGGAACGATTCGAGCTTGAGTCGGTCTGGGCGGCGATGGCGGGAGACGGAAGCCGCTTCGCCGGTCTCGCTTTCGACAAAATCGGGCCGGAAGGCGCGCCGCTCGACACTGCTTGACCGCGAGCGCCGCAGGCCGCGCTTGACATTCTACCGCATAAAGGTTCATAGCCGGATGGCACGCTTGAGTTAGGGCAGGCACGGCGCAGATGGGCGAGGTATTGCGGCTTGAGGGGAAACAAACCGCGAAATCCCGCCAGGTCCGGGAATCGTCCGGATCCAACGCTAACGGATTTGCTGGAGCGGCAAGGGGACAGGCTCTTATGGCAAACACGCAGCGCACCGAACCTCGCGGATTGAGCGCATATTTCGCCGCCAATCGCACCCTCGACGCCTATCCCACGGGGATGAGTCGCTGGTGGATGCTGATTCTGACGGTGATGGCGACAGTGGTCTCGTTCTACGAGTTCGGTTTTTCGCTGTTGCCGCTGTGGCTGCCGGAGCTTCATTTCTCATTGTCGCAGTTCGGTTATTTCCTGGCCTTCGCGGTCTTTCTGTCAGGTGCGTCCGCGATGTACGGCGGCCCGCTCGCGGATCGACACGGGCGGGTCGTCGTGATCGATCTCTGCCTGCTGGCGATGATCCTGCTGACCTTCGGCAACCTGCTGATGACGGGGTTCTGGTCGTTCGTGATTATCCGCGGCCTGATGAATATCGTCGCGGGCCTGTCGTGGGGCGCGCTGGGCGGACTGACGCGCGACATGTCGCCGCGCGTGAGCCGCGGCGTCGCCTTCGGATTGCTCACGCTCGGCGCGGTGGCCTGCCAGTTCCTGTGGAACTTTGTTCCCGGCGTCACGCTGCCCTATTTTCACACCTGGCAATCGCAGATTTGGATCATGGGATTGCTCGCGGTCGCGATCTATATTCCGGTCTTTTTCTTCCTGAAGGATCTGGCGCCGAATCTGCGCCTGATGGTGATCGACAGCGAACAGACCGGAGCCGCGTATGAATCGGGCGAAATCGAGCAGGGGCCGGCGCCGGCGACGCCGGGCAGCGCCACCCAGGCGTTCGCCGAGCTGCTTAGCCACTGGTCGGTTTGGGCGTTGACGATCGGAGCGGTGGCCTTTTTGAGCATCGCGCTCACCGTGCAGAATTTCGGCTCGGAGATGTTCGCGGAGGCTTACAAATACGACGCGGCGACGGCGACCAGCGCGGCTTCGAAGTTCTGGCTGTTCAATGGCATGATGCTGGTGCCGGCGGGTTATCTTTCCGATTGGCTGGGGATGCGCAAGGCGTTGTCGCTGGCGCTGACCGTGCTGGTTTTGATCGGACTCGCCTGGTGGATTCCGACTTTCAACCATCCGCTGCCGCCGCGTCAGCTCGATCTCGTGGTGCTGGTGATGGGCGCGCTGACGGCGTCGGCGTATATTCCGTGGACGGCGCAGTTCTCGGAATTGCTGGAAGATATCTCGCCGGCTTTGCAGGCCACCGGATGGTCGTTTTTTCAGATGGTGTTCCGGGTCTGGATCGCCGCGACCGGGATTCTCATACCGTACGTGAGCAAGAATTACGGATGGGCCGCCTGGATGTGGGTCACGTTTGGATGCGCGACGCTGTTCGTGGCCGCGATGTTGAGTGTGCGCGGCTATTGGCGCCCGGCTTCGTCGCCGGCGCCGATGCGCGGCGGGACGGGAGCGCGGACGGCGGCTGCGGGCGCGCGGTGAGCCGGCAAGTGGACAGGTTCGTACAAGCGGGAGAAAAAGTTCGGCGGATGCGCAGGAAAAAGCGCACGGAGGGTTTATCCCCGCGGAAATCGCGCTAGACTGGGTTGGATGGCTGTTCAGGTTGTAAAGGTCCGGCGTCCCGCGGCGACGTTTTCGAGCGCCAATCCGTGGATCGCGATCCTGAAGGGATTGTGGGTTTCGATCCGTCATTTCTTCGGCAATCTGGGCTTGTTCCTGCGCGGCCGGCAGGACTTCGCGATTCATTTTCCTGAGCAGCGCCTGGTGCAGCCGCCGGCGCTGCGCGGGATGCCGGTGCTGGCCCAGATGGCTGACGGCAAGGAGCGGTGCGTCGCGTGCGGCCTGTGCGAGTGGGCCTGCCCGACCAGTTGCATCACGATTTACCCGGCCGAAACCGCCGACGAAGTCGAGCGCTATCCGGAAATTTTCGATATCGACATGTCGCGCTGCATGTTCTGCGGACTGTGCGAAGAGGCCTGTCCGGAAGAAGCGATAATCATGAGCCGGCAGATCGAAATCGCGAGCTACAGCCGCCGCGGCTCGCTCTGGCACAAAGCCGACTTGCTGGTGCCGGTGGATCAGCTCAAAACCCGAACCGACTATATCCGCAGGAATTATGAGCGCTGAGAAACCGGAGGAGAAAGCTCCCGCCGCGCCGGAGCTTTCTCCGCTGCTGGAAAAAGTTCTGGCGCGGCTGGGCGATCGCGTGCTTGAGCGTCATACCGCCCGCGGCGATGATCGGATTCACGTCGCGCGTGAGCGGATTCTGGAAGTCGCGCGGATCCTCCGCGACGATCCGGAACTGAACTTCGATCTGCTGCTCGACGTCACGGCGATCGATTATTTCGGCCAGCCGGACGATTTCGAAACCAAACTTCAGGTTTGGGATCAGAACCGTGCTGTGATGCGCCGGCTGCCGCAACGCCGGCACGAACTTGTGCTGCCGCCGCGCGGGCCCGAGCCGCGGTTCGCCGTGGTCTACCACCTGACCTCGACCCGGCTCGCGCATCGCTTGCGGATAAAATGCCGCGTGCCGGAGGACGATCCGAAAATCGCGAGCGTGACGCCGGTTTGGCCTGCCGCCAACTGGCTGGAGCGCGAAACGTGGGACCTGTACGGCATCGTCTTTGAGGGCCATCCCGACTTGCGCCGGATTTACCTCTACGAAGAATTCGTTGGCCATCCGCTGCGAAAGGACTACGCCAAACACGGCGAGCAACCGATTCAGGAATATGTTGGACCCGGAGCGAAAGAACCCCGCCGTCCCCATTGAAGGGAACCAGGCCGCCGCGCTCGAAGAACTGCATACGCCGCCGATGCGGCTGCAGTTCGGCCCGTCGCATCCGGCGACCCATGGGACGGTCAAAATCACGCTCGATCTCGAAGGCGAGCAGGTGGTGTGGTCGGACGTGGAAGTCGGCTACCTGCATCGCGGTTTCGAGAAAGAGTGCGAAACCGGCTATTACTATCAGAATATTCCGTACACTGACCGGCTGAATTATAGTTCGCCGATTCTGAACAACACCGGCTATTGCATGGCGGTAGAAAAACTGTTCGGAATCGCGACGCCGGAACGCTGCAATTACATCCGAGTGATCGGCTGCGAGCTGTCGCGGATGGCCGATCACATGCTGTGTATTGGCGCGTCGGCGATGGAACTGGCGGCGTTCACGCCGATGCTCTACTTGATCGAGGGCCGAGAACTGATCCTCGATATGATTGACAGCCTGTGCGGCGCCCGGGTGACGACGAATTTCGTCAGAATCGGCGGCATCTCGGCGGACATGCCGCATAATTTCCCGGAATTCGCGCGGCCGCGGCTCGACCGGGCGCTCAAGCTGTTCGAGGACGCCGACAAACTTCTGACTGAGAACCCGGTGTTCCGGCAACGGATGGAAGGCACGGGTTATCTCTCGCGCGAAGACCTGATCGCGTGGGGCGTGACCGGACCGCTGCTGCGCGCGGGCGGAGAGCCTTACGACGTTCGCAAGGTTCATCCGTATCTTGTTTACGGCGAACTGGATTTTGACGTTCCGGTCGGCGAGCATAGCGACAATTTCGACCGCTATCTGGTGCGGCTGGAGGAGTTTCGCCAGAGCCGCCGGATAATCCTGCAATGTCTGGAACGGATGCCCGACGGGCCGGTCGATGCGGACGATCCGCGCGTGCGATGGCCGGGCAAGGGGCGCGTATTCAACCGGATGGAGGAACTGATCGATCAGTTCAAGCTGGTGACCGAGGGCGGGATGCCGCCGGCCGGCGAAGTTTACCACGCGGTCGAGGCGGCTAATGGCGAACTCGGCTTCTATATTGTGAGCGACGGCACCGGCAAGCCGTGGAAATGCCGATGCCGGGCGCCCAGCTTTTCGAATATGTCTCCGCTTTCGAAGATGATCACTGGAGGGCAGTTGGCCGACGTCGTGCCGACCTTCGGAATGATCAACATGATCGGCGGCGAATGCGATCGGTGAAGCGATGGTTTTGTCGGCAGCGGCTCACGACCAGATACGTGAAGAAATAGGGCACTATCCGAACCCGCGCGGCGCGTTGCTGTACGCGCTGCATGTGGCGCGCGACGAAACCGGCCGGCTCGACCGGGAAATTTTCGCGGAGCTGGGCGAACACTTCGGGATGTCGGCCGGCGAAGTGGCCGAGGTCGCGTCGTTCTATTCGCTTTTCAATCAGCCGCGGGCGCAGGCGATCGTGCAGGTCTGCACGGGACTTCCGTGCTGTCTCAAAGGCGCCCGCGGGATCGTGCGCGAGGCCGAAAAACTGACTGGAGCCAAAAGCGGAACGGTGAGCGCCGACGGCCGGTTCGCGGTGGTCGAGGTCGAATGTCTTGGCTCGTGCGGCACCGCGCCGGTCGTGCAGATCAACCGCAATCCCTATATCGAGCGGGTCACTCCCGACAGCCTTGTGACGTTGCTGGCCTCGCCGAGCGCAGCGCTCGAGGCGCGGCCGCCGGCGCCGTTGGTGTCGCAAATTCCCGACGGCGTCGAGGCGTATCTGTTGCCGCCGAACGGCGAGCGGCGCCTGACGATCGACGAGTACAAGCGCGCCGGCGGCTACCAGGCCGTCGTCAAGGCGGGCGCGATGGAGCCGAAAGATATCGCCGCGATGGTCAAGGACGCTGGTCTACGCGGCCGCGGCGGCGCCGGATTCGCGACCGGATTGAAGTGGACATTCATGCCGCCGCCTGATGGCGGTCCGCGCTACCTCGCGGTCAATTGCGACGAAAGCGAGCCCGGCACGTTCAAAGATCGCCAGATTATGGAGCGCAATCCGCATCTTGTGCTCGAGGGCGTGATGATTGCGTCGATGGCGATCCAGGCGAGCGCCGCGTTCATGTATATCCGCGGCGAATACGTCGTCGCCTATCGAATAATGCGCGAAGCGATTCGCGACGCGTATGCCGCCGGAATCCTTGGCGAAAATGCGCTCGGCTTCAACCGCCGTTTCGATATCCATATCCAGCCGGGCGCAGGCGCCTATATCTGCGGCGAAGAGAGCGGGATGCTCGAATCGATGGAGGGCAAGAAGGGCCAGCCGCGCAAACGGCCGCCTTTTCCCGCGCAGCGCGGCCTGTGGCAGCGTCCGACGACGGTCGACAATTGCGAAACCTGTGCGCAGGTGCCCGCGATAATCCTGAACGGCGTCGATTGGTATAAAGCCCGCGGCATGCCCAACAGTTTCGGCAACACGCTTTTCGGCATCAGCGGGCACGTCAAGCGGCCCGGCATCTACGAGCTGCCGCTGGGCGTGAAGATGCGCGACCTGATCTACAAATACGGCGGCGGCCTTGAAGAAGGCCGAACCGTCAAGGCGGTGATTCCGGGCGGAATCTCGATGCCGGTGTTGCGCGGCGACCAAATCGACGTCCCCGTCGATCACGAGTCGCTCAAAACGGTCAATACGCTGCTGGGCACCGCCGGCGCGATCGTGCTTGATGATCGTTCCTGCATGGTGCGCGCCGCGCTGGTGATTGCGCGATTTTTCGAGCACGAGTCCTGCGGCCAGTGCACCCAGTGCCGCGAAGGCACCGGATGGACCTATCGCACGCTCAAGCGAATCGAAGCGGGCGAGGGCCGTCCGGAAGATTTGGAGACGCTCGCCGACACATTCAACTTCATGGACGGCAAGTGCATCTGCGCGCTCGCCGACGGCGCGTCGTGGGCCGCGCGCGCGTTCCTCAAACAATTCCGCGCCGATTACGAAGCACACGTATCGGCGCGAAAATGCCCGTTCCCCGAGAGTTTCGCAGTATGAAGCAGAGCGTTTCGCGCAACCAGGTTGTGGCGCTGCTCGGCACTCCGGATCGCACGGTCGGCAGCCTCAACAGTCCGATCGAACTTGAAGAGAACGGGATTCCCTTCAACGAGAAGTGGATTTACGAACATCTGGTGGACGACCCGGCGGGCGCGTCGATGCGCACGGTTTATTGGCATCGCTACGATCTGACGGGCACAGTGGTGCGCAACGGCGCGGATGAGGACTGGCGCAGCGACGCTAAATTGGCCGAAGCGGTGGCCGCGCGCAGTTCGCGTCTGGCGCGGATCGAAGATCGCCACGAACCGGTTAAATCGACCAACCATTATCGGCCGGTTTCGGAAACAGCGGGACCGAACGATCTAGGCGGCTATATCATGGGCCAGAAGCCCGGCTCCGGTCCGGTTATCGAGTAAAGGCCGCGCGCAGCGCGGCGGCGCTGTCGTCGATCGCTTGCCGGGCCTTGTCCAGAACGCCCGCCATCCCGAAAAATCCATGGGTTACGCCGTCGTAGCGGCGCATAATCGTCGGCACGCCTGATTCCTTGAGGCGCTCGGCGTAGACCTCGCCTTCGTCACGCAGCGGATCGTATTCCGCCGTGATCACCATCGCCGGAGGCAATCCGGCGAGCGACGCGGCGCGCGCCGGACAGGCGTAGGGATTCGCCGCGTCGTTTGGCGAAGCCAGGTAGTGGCTCCAGAACCACTCCATATCGGCGCGCGACAAAATGTAGTAATTGTCCGCCGCGAACTGGTTCTGCGACGGCGTATTCAGCTCGCGTTGCGTGGCCGGATAAATCAGCAACTGAAATGAGAATCGCGGCCCGCCGCGATCGCGCGCCATCATCGCGGCCACGGTCGCGAGCGTGCCGCCGGCGCTCGACCCGCCGACGGCGACGCGCGCGGGATTGCATCCGAGCCGCCCGGCATTCTCGACCGTCCAACCGGCCGCCGCGTAACAATCTTCCGGGCCGGCGGGAAATTTATGTTCGGGAGCGAGCCGGTAATCGACCGATACGACGACGCATCCCGCCGCGTTCGCGAGACGCCGGCACGTGTCGTCGACCATCGCGATACTGCCGACGACCCATCCGCCGCCGTGAAAATAAACCAGCGCTCCTCCGGTCGAATGGTCCGACGGCGTATAAATGCGAATCAGAATCGGCCCTGAGGGGCCGGGGATGGAGCGATCTTCGACGCGTGCGACGGGAGTCGGAGCGCCTGTCGGCAGGCGCCGTTCCATCAATTCGCGCGCCCCAGCCGGCGTCATTTGATGGAACGGCTTGTCGTTCGCCGCGGCCATCTGGTCGAGGATTTTCTTCATTTGGGGATCGAGGGGCATATGCGGGTCCCGCAAAATTCCGATTGCGGCATGGGCGCGCTCGGCTTGCGCTTTCGAATCTAGATATACGACTCCGCGATTCGTTCGAGCTCGGTCTCGAAATTGTCGGGACCGAGCCTTTTGGCAATAAGCATAACCACGAAGCGCGGCACGCCGAGATCCTCGTACTGGCGCAATCCGGCCTGCACTTCGGCGCGACCGCCGCGCAGACCCTGGCGCATGATCGTGAGGTCGAGACGGTCATACCTCGTGCCGGCGCGATCGCACTCCTCGCGCAGTTTGGCCAGTTCGGCTTTCATCTGTTCCGGCGTGAGCAGGATCGGGCACCATCCGTCGCCCCATCGCGCGACCCATCGCAGGGCATTTTTATCCTTGCTGCCGATCAGCACCGGCGGGCCGCCCGGACGAGCCGGTTTCGGATAGAGCCGGACCGGCGGAAACTTGATGTAACGGCCTTCGAACGAGGCTTGGTCTTTCGTCCACAACTCCCGCATCGCGGCGATATATTCCCGCGTCTGGGTCCATCGATGCGGATAGTCAGCGCCGAGCAGTTCGGATTCTTCCTTTAGCCAACCGGCGCCGATTCCGAACAGCACGCGGCCGTTGGAGAAAGCGTCGAGCGTGGCGACTTCGTTGGCGGTGAGGATTGGATTGCGCTCCGGCACGAGACAGACGCCCGTGCCGACCTTGAGGCGCGTCGTTGCGGCAGCGGCCATCGCCATCGCCACGAACGGATCGCACATGCGCGAGTAATGCTCGGGGATTTCGCCCTTGCCCGGCGGCGTTTCCGGCAGCGGGGTGCTTGTATGCACCGGCATCACCGGATGGTCGGGCAGCCAGATCGATTCGAAGCCGAGCGCCTCGGCGCGGCGCGCGAACGTCGCTGGATCGACGCTGTGCTCGTTGAGCACGGCGAGCATTCCAATCTTCATGATATTTCCATCTCCGCCCAAAACGGCGCGGCCCGATTGGCCGCGCGCCGCGCGACGAATCAGTCTTTCTTGGGTTCGGTGACTTCGCGGAACGCGCGAATCGCCTCGACCGCCGTGGGCACGCCGCTGTACTGGGAGATGTGGATGATCATCTCCTTGATCTCCTCTTTCGTCACGCCGATATTGAGCGCGCCGCGCATGTGCAGGCGCAACTCGGGACCGCGTCCCAGCGCCATCAGCGCGGTCATCGTGATCAGCGAGCGGATTTTGGTGGGCAGGCCCGGACGTCCCCAGATGCCGCCGAAGAGCTGATCGTTGAGGAACGCCGCAAAGCCCTCGTCGAACTGCTTCAAGTATTCGTTGCCGGCCGCGGCGGCCTTTTCGCCGAACAGTGAGGTGCGAACTTCAAGACCTTTTTTCGCCAGATCGTCAGCCATTTTCCGTCCCTCTTTCCATATCGGTGAGTAGTTGATTTATGTGTGCGCAGGCGCGCCGCGCTTCAGGAGCGAACTTTCACGTTCGCGCGATCTTCCTGCACGGTGACCGCCGCGGTCGAATCTTTTTCGCCCAGCCCGTGGGCGAGCGCCGACAGGAAATCCTGTTCGACCAGCGCCGCGATCGGCATCGGCACGTTGAATTCGCGGCCGACCTCGGTGGCGAGACCGAGGTCCTTGCGCGCGAGCTTCAGCGCGAAAGTCACGCGATCGAAATTGCCGCGCATGATCATCTTGGGCAGCGCGCCCTTGAGAATCATGCCCTGTCCGTATGCGCCATCGGACACCGCCTTGAGCAGCGCGTCGGCGGAGACGCCGGCTTTTATGCCCATGGTGAAGGCTTCGACCAGCAACTGCGTCGAGCAGATGGCGACCATATTGTGAACCAGTTTCGCGACCGCGCCGGCGCCGATCGCGCCGATATAGGAAACCTTGTCGCCGATCGCGTCGAAGACCGGCTTGACCTTCTCAAAAGTCTCCTTGTCGCCGCCGACCATCACAGCGAGCGTCGCGTTGCGCGCCCCCGGGATACCGCCGCTGACGGGCGCGTCGAGCATCGCGACGCCCTTTTGCTTGAAGGCTTCGTGGATGCGCCGAATGACGGTTGGCGAGTTGGTCGAGAGGTCGGCGTACACCGCGCCGCGTTCGATTCCGCTCAGGATTCCGTTCGGCCCGAGCGCGACCGCTTCGACCTCTTTAGGCCCCGGCAGCGAAGTCAGAACAACCTCCGCCTTGGCGGCGACGGCGGCCGGCGAATCCGCCCATTGCGCCCCCGCCGCGAGATGCGGCTCGGCCATCTCGCGCCGGATATCGTTGACCACGACGCTGTGGCCTTTTTTGAGAATGTTGAGGGCCATCGGTCCGCCCATGTTGCCCAATCCGATGAATCCAACTCGCATGTTCGGCCTCCCGAAATTTCGGCCAGGTTAAATGGCGTGCGACCGCGGGCGTCGCGCTCGCGGAATCGATGCGATTCACGCGCCGGGCGCGGCAAGAGCGTGCGCGCCGAAATTTGATTTTCCTGTTAAAGCACCGCTGCCGCACGCCCGCAAGGAAAATCGCGCGGCGGCGCCGGTCAATCCGGACTCGTGACTTCGCGCAGGGCGCGAATCGCCTCGACCGCCGTCGGCACTCCGCTGTACTGCGAGAGATGGATAATCATCTCCTTGATCTCCTCGGGCGTGATTCCCAGATTGAGCGCGCCGCGCATGTGCGTGCGCAATTCCGGCCCGCGCGCCAGCGCCATCAGCGCCGCCATCGTGATGAACGAGCGGATTTTGATCGGCAATCCGGGCCGCGTCCAGATTTGCGCGAACAATTGCTCGTTGACGAAGTCGGCGAAGAATTTGTCGAATTTGCTGAAGTCCTCGTGTCGCTGGCGCGCCGCCTGCTCGCCCCAGAGTTGCGCGCGCAGTTTGATGCCTTTTTCGTGCAGATCATCGGCCATGATCGTCAGCCTCCGTAAAAACCGCGGAACGCCATTGGCGTTCGCCGTCAGAGTCGTTGAATGTCGGGTCGTTCACGTTTCCTAAAGCATCGGTTCGGATTAACTGCAAGCGCGCCGCGGCGAACGGGAATCCGCGCGCGCCGGGCGTATGGCAAACGGCCTGACCGGTTGGTCGGGCGGTTGACTTCCGCGATCCGGTGTTGCATGCTTGAAGGCCGGAATTTGCGGCCTTATCCAGAGCGGCGGAGGGACTGGCCCGACGATGCCGCAGCAACCGGCCCTTCGGGGTGCTGGTGCTAAGTCCTGCGGGATCCCCCCAGCGATGGGATCCTGGAAGATAAGGCGAGAGTAAAGTTACCCTCGTCTTATCGCCCGACGAGGGTTTTTGTTGCAACCTTTCCCGGCAGGACGCGACGCAGGCCGCAATCGTGGAGTGCGCAGCGTGGCGTCGTACGGCAAGAGCGAAACAGAGAGCAAGGCACCGATCTTGATCGTCGGCGCCGGAGGCTTGGGCGCGCCTGCCGCGCTTGCGCTTGCGCGCGCGAATTGCGGCCCGCTTTTGCTGGTCGATCCCGATCCGGTCGAACTTTCCAATCTGCCCCGGCAAATAATTTATGGCGAAGCCGATATCGGCTCGGCAAAAGCGGTCGCGGCGGCGCGCCGGCTCGCGAAGATCGCGCGCGATCTTTCAGTCGAGACCGCGGTGGCTCGGCTCGACGACCGCAACGCCTCACGATATATCTCCCGCGCCGATTTCGTGATCGACGCGACCGACGATCCGGCGGCGAAATTCCTGATCAATGACGTATGCGTCGAGCTGGGCCGGCCGTTCGTTTATGGCGGCGTGCTCGGGTTGAGCGGGCAGGCGATGACCGTGATGCCGGGCGAGACGGCGTGCCTCAGATGCCTCTTCGAGACGCCGCCGGACATTGAAGAAACCGCAAGTTGCCGCGACGGGGGCATAATCGGACCGGTCGTGGGCGCGATCGGGACGTTGCAGGCGTCAGAGGCGATCCGCGCCGCAGCCGGAATCAGGCCGACGCTCGCTGGCAAGATTCTTACGCTGGACGGTTCGCGCGCCGGGCGCATCCGAATCGCGCCGATTGCGGCGCGGCCCGGATGCGCTTGCGGAGCCGCGCGAGCGCAGCTTTCAGCCGCGAATGCGGCCCATTAGACGAGGAAGCGATGAGCTACGTCACCAGTCTCAAGTGCCGCGAGTGTGGGCAGGACTATCCAATAAGTCCGCTCCACGTGTGCGAAACCTGCTTCGGTCCGCTCGAAGTGCAGTACGACTACGCCAAAATTCGCGCCGCCGTTTCGCGCCCGACGATCGAGCGCCGGCCGCATAATTTGTGGCGCTACCGCGAGTTGTTGCCGGTCGAAGGCGAACCGGAAATCGGACCCTGCTCGGGTTTCACGCCGCTGGTGCGATGCGAGCGGCTTGGCTCCGAACTGGGGATCAAGAAGCTGTACGTCAAGGACGACACCGTCAATCATCCGACGCTTTCCTACAAGGATCGCGTCGTCTCGGTGGCGATCAGCAAAGCGCGCGAATTCGGCTTTACCACCGTGTCGTGCGCATCGACCGGCAACCTCGCGACGGCGGTGGCGGCGCACGCGGCGCGTGCGGGACTGAATTGCGTGATTTTCATGCCGGAGGGCGTCGAAACCGGCAAAATCGTCGGCTCGACGATCTATGGCGCGCGCGTGATCACTATCCGCGGCAACTACGACGACGTGAACCGGCTGTGCAGCGAAATCGCGGACAAATACGGATGGGCGTTCGTCAATATCAATTTGCGGCCGTATTACACGGAAGGCGCCAAAACGTTCGGCTTCGAGGTCGCCGAGCAGCTTGGATGGCGGTTGCCGGACCATATCGTGATGCCGACCGCCGGCGGCACGATCCTGCCGAAGGTCGCCAAAGGCTTCAAGGAATTCCGCGAAGTCGGGCTGATCCGCGACGGCGAATTCAAGATTCACTGCGCGCAGGCGGCCGGTTCGGCGCCGGTGGTCCATGCCCTGCACAAGGGCACGGACCTGATCACGCCGGTCAAGCCCGACACGATCGCGAAGTCGATCGCGATCGGAAACCCCGCCGACGGCTTTTACGTGCTGCGCGCGGTGCGCGAGTCCGGCGGATGGGGCGACGTGGCGACCGATCCGGAAATCATCGACGCCATCAAATTGCTCGCTTCGACGGAAGGCATTTTCGCCGAGCCCGCCGGCGGCACCACGCTTGCCGTGGCGATCAAGCTGATTCAGCAAAAGCGCATCAAGCCCGACGAAACCGTGGTCGTCTCGATTACCGGCAACGGCTACAAAACCGTCGAAGCGGTGGCGCAATCGATCGAGCAGCCCTGCGTTATCGAGGCGCGGCTCAAAGAGTTCGACGCCCTTTACGAACGGCTCGGCGGCAGCCGCCGTCCGCTCGCGGGCGCGGCCTGAGGCTTGCGGGACGGCCTTGCGCCGCATAACGATTAAGGACTGGCATCGTAGTTTTCCAGGGAGGTCGCATCTGACGCCATGCCGATAAAGGTTCGAGTTCCAACCCCATTGCGCCGCTTCACCGGAGGAGTCGACGAAGTCGTCGCCGACGGCGATTCGATTAAGAACGTGATCGAAGACCTCGAGCGCCGCCATCCGGGAATCCGCGAGCGCTTGCTGGACGACAGCGGCGAGCTGCGCCGTTTCGTCAACGTCTATCTGAATGGCGACGATATCCGGTTCCTCAACCAGCTCAACTCGAAGGTCAAGGATGGCGACGATATCTCAATCGTCCCTGCGATCGCGGGCGGAAGGTAGCGCGGAAACCGTTCCGACGCCGCGCGCCCAAAGCGTGCTCGAGCTGATCGGCAATACGCCGCTGCTCGAAATCACGCGCCTGACCGACGGCCTGCTGCGGCCGGGAGTGCGGATTTTCGCCAAGCTCGAAGGATTCAATCCGGGCGGCTCGGTCAAGGATCGTCCAGCCCGTAAGATGATCGAGCTGGGTCTTGCCCGCGGCGAGCTTCGCCCCGGCAAGGTGATTCTCGATTCGACTTCCGGCAATACCGGAATCGCGCTTGCGATGGTCGGCGCGGCGCTCGGTTATCCGGTCGAGCTGGTGATGGCGTCGAACGTCAGCCGCGAACGCAAGAAAATTATCGAGGCGTTCGGCGCCAAACCGATCTATTCCGATCCGCTCGAAGGCTCCGACGGCGCGATCCGCCTGTGCCGCAAGCTGATCGAGTCCGACCCCGACCGGTACTTCAAGCCCGACCAGTACAACAATGAGGCGAATCCGCTCGCCCATTTTGAAACCACCGGTCCCGAAATCTGGCGTCAGACCGGCGGCGCGGTGACCCATTTCGTCGCGGGCATCGGCACCAGCGGAACGGTGATGGGCACGGGCCGGTTCCTCAAGTCGCGCAATCCGGACGTGCGGGTAATCGCCGTCGAGCCTGACGACCCGATGCACGGTCTTGAAGGACTTAAACACATGGCGTCGTCGATCGTTCCCGGCATCTACCGCGAGAACGAACTCGACGGCAAAATCGCGGTCAGCACCGAAGACGCTTACGAGATGGTCTATGCGCTTGGCCAGTTCGAGGGTTTGCTGGTCGGCCAGTCGTCGGGGGCCGCGATGGTCGCGGCGTTGAAAGTGGCGCGCTCGCTGCGCGACGGCGTTGTCGTGACCGTTTTCAGCGACTTTGGCGACAAATACCTATCCACGAATCTTTGGATTGGATGGCAGGAGTGGCGCCGCGAACATCTGCAGCGCCTGATTCGCAAATGGAACGTATCCGCGAACGCTACTACCTGAGCTATCCACGCGCTTTGATCCGTGAGCCGATCCTCTACCATCTGGTCAAGAAGTTCGACCTGATGTTCAATATCCGCGGCGCGAGCGTCTCGGAAGAGATGGGCCTCGTCGCGGTTGAATTCGAGGGTTCCGCGGAGCAGCTCGAACGCGCGCTCGCGTGGCTCCGCACCAGCGGCGTCACCGTCGAGCCGATCGAAAAAAACGTTATCGAGTAATCGCTCCACAAGGCGCGCGGAGCGCCGGGGCGGCCCAATCAACGATGACTCTCAGCGATCGCCAGATCGAGCGTTACAGCCGGCAGATTATCGTTCCCGGTTTCGGCGGCGCCGCGCAGGAGCGCCTGCTCGCGGCGCGCCTCGCGATACTCGCCGATTCGAACGAGGTCGAGCCGGCGCTCTCATATTTCGCCGGCGCCGGGATCGGCCATATCACGCTGGTCGTACCCGGCGAGCGCGCCGCCGCCGCAGAGCGCGCCGCCCGGATTCGAGATTTGAATTCCGACGTCGTTCTGGCGCATGCCGCGAGCGTTCCCGCCGAAATCGATTTGCTGTTTGCGCTGGTCGGCGGTCCGGAATCGCGCGCGGCGCTCGACGCCGACTCGGGCCGTCTGCGATCCGGCGCGATGATCGTAATTCGGATCGACGCGCCTGCGCGTATCGCGGTTATTCCGGCTGGCGCGGGATGTCCGCGATGCGTCGGCGATGCGCTGCTCGATCCGCCGCGGGCGCGCGCGGAACATGCGGAATTCGTCGCGATGGTCGCGGCGATCGAAGCGCTCAAGCTGCTGGCGGGACTCGCGGCGGCGAACGCGGCCGCGCTAATCGAATTCGATGGCCCTGCCGCGTCGGCCCGGCCGCTGCCGGTTCGCAACCTGATTGCCGCGGCAGCCGTCTGCGGATGCCGCCGCACGGCAGCGAGCGCTTCCGCTTCCCGATGATTGCGCCGTTGTCCCGGTTTCGCGTCTGGCTGTTCGATTTCGACAATACCCTTGCGGCGCTCGAGCGCGAGGTCGATTGGCCGGGCGGCCGGCGCAAACTTGAAGCGTTTTTGCGCGCCGAGTTTGCTGCGCGCGGCCTCGACGACGCAATCTTCAGCGAAATTCCGCGCGGCAATCTTCCGCTATATGCGGCCTTGCACGCGCGATGGCTGCGTGGCGGGGCAAGTTCGAGACTGACCGACGCGGCCGCGCTGCTGCAGTCGGCGTCGGCGATAATCGAAGCAATCGAGCTTGACGGCGTCGATCGCGCGGCGCCGCTGCCGGGCGCGCCCGAATTATTGCGGCGGCTGGCTGGCGACGGCCGCACGATTGCGATCGTCACTTCAAACTCCTCGCGCACGGTCGCACGCTGGCTGGAGGGCTATCGGCTGGCCGGGACGGTTGCGACGATCGTCGGCCGCGATTCGGCGCTCGCGCTGAAACCCTCGTCGGAAATGATTTATCGCGCGCTCGAATTGTGCGGCGCGCCGCCCGAAGACGCGATTTTCGTGGGCGACAGCGAAGCTGATTACCGCGCCGCAAGCGCCGTGCGGGTTCGCTTCCTCGCGATCAAACCTGATCGGTCCACAGATGGATGGCTGGCGGCGCTCGATTCAGCGGACATTTTTGCTTCGCCCGGAGCTATCGCGGCCGAGTTCGATGAGGATTCGGCGTTTAGGCGGCGCCATCTGGATAAGCTGTGAGCGCATCGCACGGGTTGCAAGAGCCTGGAAAATTACATAACTTATTGCACCAAACAAGTAATCTATTTGGGAGCTGCATCCTTTCACAATGAGCGAAGGTTTCACCCTGTGGTTCACCGGATTGTCCGGCGCCGGCAAATCGACGCTGGCCAATCTGGCGGCTGAAGAGCTGCGCCGCCGCGGCCATCGCGTCGAAATTCTCGACGGCGACGAGGTTCGCACCAATCTTTCCAAAGGTCTCGGATTTTCCAAGGAAGACCGAGACACCAATATCCGGCGCATCGGATGGGTCTGCCGGCTGCTGGCGCGCAACGGCGTGATCGCGATTTCGGCGGCGATTTCGCCTTATCGCGAAATCCGCGACGAAGTGCGCAAGATGCACGACCGCTTCTTTGAAGTTTTCGTGAAATGCCCGATTTCGGTGCTCGCCGAACGCGACGTCAAGGGTCTCTACAAAAAGGCGCTCGCCGGCGAAATCAAGAATTTCACCGGCGTCTCGGACCCCTACGAAGAGCCGTTAAGTCCGGAGCTGGTGGTGGAAACCGATCGCGAATCGCACGAGGAGAGCCTCGGCAAGTTGTTGAGCGCGCTCGAAGCGCGGCAGCTTATCCGCAACGGAGGCGCGCGATGAGTTCGGAAAATCGAGACGCAATCACGCCGCACGGCGGCGCGGAATTGGTGGATCGCACGGTGCCTGCGCCGGAACGCGCCGCCGCTCGCGCGCACGCCGCCAAACTGCCCGTCATCGCGCTCGGCGCGCGCGAGCTTGCCGACCTCGAGATGCTGTCCACCGGCGCCTTTTCGCCGCTTACCGGCTTCATGGGCGAGGCGGATTATCAGCGCAGCCGCGACGATCTGCGCCTTGCGAACGGGGTTCCGTGGTCGATTCCGATCACGCTTGGCGTGGACGACGCCGCGGCGCGCGAACTGAAGCCCGGGCAGGAGATTGCGCTCGCCGCTGACGGCGGCCTGCGGATTGCCACTCTGAAAATCAGCGAGATCTATCGCGTCGATCGCAAGCGCGAGGCCGAGGCCGTCTTCGGCACGGCCGACGACGCGCATCCGGGGGCAAAAAACGTCACTTCGACCCCGCCCTGGTGCGTCGCCGGACCCGTATCGCTGTTCGAGGATATTCCGGGCCGCACGTTCCTTGAGTATCCGCGCGAGCCGCGGCAGACGCGCGCCGCGTTTCGCGAGCTGGGATGGCGCCGGATCGTCGCTTTCCAAACCCGCAATCCCACCCATCGCGCGCACGAGTATATCCAGAAGGCGGCGCTCGAAATCTGCGACGGCCTGCTGGTCCATCCGCTGGTCGGCGAGACCAAGAGCGACGACGTTCCCGCCGCGGTCCGGATGGAAACCTACAAGGTGCTGCTCGACAAATATTATCCGAAGGGACGTGCGATGCTCGCAGTGATGCCGGCGCATATGCGCTACGGCGGGCCGCGCGAGGCGATTTTGCATGCGATTATCCGGCGCAATTACGGATGCACCCATTTCATCGTCGGGCGCGACCACGCCGGCGTCGGCAATTATTACGGCACCTACGACGCGCAAAAGATTTTCGACCGTTATGCGCATCAGGAGATCGGCATCACCACGCTGAATTTCGAAAACACTTTCTATTGCGGCAAATGCGGCGGGATGGCCTCGTACAAGACCTGTCCGCACGCGGACGCCGATCGCTTGCTGCTCTCCGGCACGAAGGTGCGCGAGATGCTGCGGGCGGGTCAGGCCCCGCCGCCGGAGTATACGCGCCCGGAGATCGCGGAGATTCTGGTCCGCGCGATGCGCGTGCCGTCGTAATTCGCGCGCGTCGATCGATAAAATCAGACGGGGCGAAGCTGTCGCGGCTCAGCCCCGTTTTCGTCCACGGGTCAGCTTGATTGCGCCTGGCGCTTGGCGTCCACCGGCGGCGTGGGTTCGCTCAACCGGCGAAGAACTTCCTCGTCAGACATCTCGTAGATACGCTCGCGCCCCGGCGGAAATTGCATCATCGGCTTTGACGGATCAGGCTTGGGATTGGCGACCGCGCCGCCGCGCGATTCAAACGCCGGCGGATTCTTGAAGCGCGCCAGATCCGACGGCGAGATTCCCGCCAGCTTCACCACTTCGGGATCGATCCACGCCTCGGCGTCGATCGGCTTGCCCTCGGAAGTCGAAAACTCGAGCATGATTCCTTCGGGCGCGGCCAGATAGATCGATTTGCAGAAACCATGGTCGATCGGACCCATCACCCAATAGCCATGGGAGCGCACCCGATCGCGAATCGCCAGCAAATCGGCCTCGGTATCGACGTTCAGCGCCAGATGCTGCATCACCCCCGCCGCGACCGGCGCCGCGGTCCATGCCGGATGCGACACGCCCATGACAGGCTGAATCTCGCCGATCTCCTGCGACTGCACGAAGGCGATCGAGCTGTTCCCCATCTTCAGAAAACCGTGGAAGGTGCGATCCACGCCATGCATCCAATAGAGCGCGACCAACTCCATCCCAACGACCTGGGTGTAGAACTCGATTTCTTTCTTGATGTCCTTGGTGCAAATCGCGATGTGGTGAACTCCGTTTGGCAGACCCATGGCGGCATCCTCCGTGCGAAAGTCAGCGAGACTCGGTCGCCACGCCTCGCGGCGTCGATAATGGCACGAAACGCCCCCGGCAGGTGAGCGCCTTAAAGCGGCGCACAAGGATGGTCTATGCGCGGTTTGCGGGATGAGGATGTGATTCCATGGCGGTCACAAGCTCGGTCAGCGCTCGGATGACGTCGCGCGGCGAATCGACCCGGTAACGCGCCGCGCTCGTCCGTTCGGGTCCGACGAAGATCGAGAAACCCTCGTCGCCGATCGCGGCGAAAGCGTCTTCGTCCGAAAGATCGTCGCCAAAATAGACCGGGACGAATCCCGCAAATCGGCGCCGCAGCGCGCGCACCGCATGGCCTTTGCCGGCGATGCGCGGCAGCGCCTCGATGACGCATTTGCCGGGGGAAAGCGTAAGCGCGGGCGTGTTATTTTTCACGAATTCCGCGAACGCATCGCATACCCGGCCGGCGGTTTCGGCCGGCGCGCATCGGTAGTGCAGCGCGATCGAAAATTCCTTGTCTTCGACGCGGAATCCGGAGCCGCTCGGCACATTGGCCGAGACCCATGCGCGCAGCCGCGCGAGGTCCGCGCGCGACGCTCCCGCGTTCATCTCGCGCGTGCCGTCGGGCCAGAGAATTTGCAGCCCGTGCACGCCGACCAGGATCACGCCCTCGTCAATCCCGAGAAACCGGCGCAGCACCGAAATTTCCCGTCCGCTCACGATCGCCAGCGCGGCCCGATCCGGCCGCGCCGCTATCCGCCGCAACAACGACGGCGCATCCGGATGGGGCGTGGCGCGCGCCGGATCTTCCACGATTTCCGCAATCGTGCCGTCGTAGTCGAGGCAGAGTAGAACCTGCGAGCGATGTGCGAGCGCCGCCAGCGCGCCCTCTGGAAGCGGCGTCATGCGCGGCTCAGACGTCGGGGTCGCACGCGGCATCGGCTTTCGGCTCGGCCGCCGCGCCCAGCGCATTGAGGAAACTTTCAGACCAGGTTTCGAGACTATTGGCGTGAACCTGCCGGCGCATCGCGTTCAAGCGCCGCGCTCGTTCTTCCGGCGCCATCTCGACGGCCTGATGAATTCGCTCGGCGAGCTGATCGATGCTGTAGGGATTCACCAGCAGCGCTTCTTTCAACTCTTCCGCGGCTCCGGCGAATTCGCTCAGGATCAGCACGCCGTTGTCGTCCAGATGCGACGCGACGAATTCCTTTGCGACCAGATTCATGCCGTCGCGCAACGGGGTCAGCAGGGCGATGTCGGCGGCGGCGTAATAGGCGACGAGTTCCTCCGCGCCGAACTGGGTATAGAGATAACGCAGCGGCGTCCAGCCCTCCGACGAAAATCGGCCGACGACATTGCCGACCAGTTCATCAAGGTCGCGTTTGAGCTGGGCGTAATCGCTGACCTTGGTGCGCGACGGCACGGCGATCAGCACGAGCGTGACCCGCCGGCGCCATTGCGGATGCTGTTCGAGAAATCGCTCATAGCCGCGAATCCGCTCCAGGATGCCTTTGGTGTAGTCGAGCCGATCGACGCCCAAAATAATCGTGGGCGTGCCGATCGCCCGGCGAATCCGCATCACGCGCGCGCGCACTCTTTCGCTGGCCGCAAGGCCGGCGAAGAAGTTCGCGGGAATGCCAAGCGGAAAGGCGTCAACCCGCACCAGCCGCGATCCGATCGCCACCTCGCCGCGCGCGCGATCGACCCGCAGCCCCATCACTCCCTCACAGCAATTCAGGAAATGATTCGCGTAGGATCGGGTGTGAAAGCCGATCAGGTCCGCGCCCAGCATTCCGTGCAGAAATTCCTCGCGCCAGGGCAAAATTCGCAACAGTTGTTCAGGCGGGAACGGAACGTGCCAGAAAATTCCGATCGGGAGGTCGCGGCGCTGCTCGCGCACGAACTGCGGAACCAGCGCCAGATGGAAATCCTGCACCCAAAGAAAGTCGCCGCTGTTCGCTTCTCGTACCGCGATTTCCGCGAAGAGCCGGTTCACTCGCTCATAGCGCTGCCAATGCTGGCGGCTGAAGTGCGTCCGCTGAATCATCAGATGCATCAGCGGCCACAACGCCCGGTTGCACATCGCGTAGTAATAATCCGAGATGTCCTGCTCGCCGAGCGGCGCAAAGACGATGCGGAAGCGCGGCGCGCCTCCCGGCGGCATCGTCAGCGGCGCCGGCGAACGCGGACCACCCGACCATGCGATCCAAGTGCCGCCGTGCCGCTCGAGGAGGCGCAGAAAAGTGCTGCCGACGCCGCCGACGGTCGGTTCGACTCGCTCATGGCCGTGCTCGCGCACGATCCGGATCGGCGCCCGGTTCGACATCACGATCAGCCGGCCGTCATGGCGGCGAGCTTCGCCATGATTACGTCCGTTGGAGGCGATGGCGTTGTTGCTCGAAACCGTCATGTGATTCATGGCGGTCTCCGATGGGAGCCGCCGTCTATCCGAAATCGAAAACGAAGGCGACTATTAAAAGTTAACCCTCGCAGTGCGCATCCGCAAACCGATTGCGCCGGTCGTTCGCGGAGGAGTTCACGTCGCGCGCCGTGGAGCGTCTTGCCGCTTAATCTCGCGTAGCGTCGTGCAAGCGTTGCGAATTGAATGATGTTGGCCGGCAAAGCCGGTAAGAGGGCGTAATCCGTGCGAGTCGCATCAGGCCCAAAAGAAAACGCCCGGTCTCGCAAAAAGACCGGGCGTTTGGTTTCGGATCCGGCGTTCGCGTTTACTTGTTCGGCTGAGGCGTCATCCGCAGATACGGCTTCAGCTCCTTCCAGCCTTTCGGGAATTTCTTCTTCATCTCTTCCGGATCCTTGAGCGACGGCACGATCACGACGTCGTCGCCGTCCTTCCAGTTGCCGGGCGTGGCCACCGCATAGTTGTCGGTAAGCTGAAGCGAATCGATCACGCGCAGAATTTCGTCGAAGTTGCGTCCGGCGCTTTGCGGGTAGGTGATAATCGCGCGGACTTTCTTCTTCGGATCGATAATGAAGACCGAGCGCACTGTGGTGGTGTCGCTAAGGTCCGGATGGATCATCTCGTACAGGGTCGACACTTTTTTGTCGGCGTCGCCAAGGATCGGAAAATTCAGCTTGGTGTGCTGGGTTTCCTCGATATCGCCAATCCATCCGCGATGCGACGCGACGTCGTCCACGCTGACCGCAATCGCCTTGACGTGGCGCTTGTCGAATTCCGGCTTCAGTTTCGCCACCAAGCCAAGCTCGGTCGTGCACACCGGGGTGAAGTCCTTCGGATGGGAAAACAGGATCACCCAGTTGTTGCCGATCCACTCATGGAACCGAATCGTGCCCTCGGTCGACTCTTGCACGAAATCTGGCGCTTCGCTGCCTAGACGAATTGACATGATTAACCTCCGAAACGGATTTTTTCTCGAATTTTACGCCATCACAGTACGCCGAAAGAAACCGCCGCACAAATAGATGACTTATCAAGTCCGTTTAATCATATAACATAAGGAGGCGGCGTGAAAGAATTTCGATCCCCCCGCGGCGCGCATGGGTAAAACCGCTTGCCGGATTCGATTCAGCGCCGCAAGCGGCTCAAGTCCGGTTTGCGCTTTTCCATAAAGGCGTTCACGTATTCCTTGTGTTCGGCGCTGGCGGAACATTTGTCGAGCGCGAACATCTCGAAGTCGATCGCGGACGCCAGCGTACCCGCCTCGGCGTTTACAAGCGCCCGCTTGGTCAGCGCGATCGAAAGCGGCGATCCCATCAGGATTTCACCCGCGATTTCGCGCGCCTTCGCCATCAATTGATCGGCTGGAGCGATCTGGCTGACCAATCCGGCGGCGAGACATTCGGCGGCCGTATAATGCCGCCCGGTGAGCATCATTTCCGCCGCCCGCGAGGCGCCGACCAACCGCGGCAAAAGGTAGGTCGAGCCCAGCTCCGGCATCATCCCGACCCGCGCGAAGATAAAGCCGACCTTGGCCGAATCAGCCATGATCCGGATATCGCACGGCAGCGTCATCGTTACGCCGACGCCGAGCGCGTAACCGTTGATCGCGACGATCGACGGCTTGCGCATCGCCGCGACCGTCGCCGGAAATTCGAGCATCCCGCCGCGCCGTTCCGAATTGCCAGAACCGCCCTCTTCGCGCGAGCGGATATTTTCGGCGAATCCCGCGATGTCCGCGCCGGCGCAAAACGCCTTGCCTGCGCCGGTCAGGATTACGGCGCGCACGTCGCGATCGTCGTCCGCGCGCCGCATCGCGTCCACCAGTTCGGCGCCCATCTTTGCGGTGTAGGCGTTGAGCTTGGCCGGACGATTGAGCGTTATCGTGGCGATTTCGTCGGCGGTTTCGTAGCGAATCGTTTCGTAGTTCATGACGGTCCTCGCGAATCGTTACGGGCGCGATGCGGCTCCGGCTCTAACGTTTCTTCTTGCGTGTGCGCGCCTCGCGAATGCGAGCTTTGAGCCGTTTTTCCCGCCGCTTGCGCCGGCGCTTGATTTCACGTTGCCGTTCAGTCGCCATCGAGGTTCCTTTTGTTCTCCCGCGGTTTTGCGATTAGTCGCCGTCGCGCCTCCTGAATGCAATACGCGGCCGTGCGACTGCGCTTCGCCTATCATTGTGCGGGAGCGGGAGGTTTCGGGAGGCGGGATCGAGCGGGATCGGGCGGGACGCAGCGGGATAAAGGCTGCGTAAATGCTGGGGTTTTAACGTCTTGGGTAATTTTCGGCCGCGGCTCCGAGAGGTTTCGGGAAGCGCCCTTTTCAGCCGATTTTACGCGAGAGGTTCTGGGTTTTCGATCGACGCTTGGCGCGGCCTTCAAACGGCTTCAAAAGCCCGCAAACACGGCTTCAAATAAATTTTAGGGCACGCCGTTGAGGGCGAAAAAGTGGATCGATTGACCCAAAAAAGTGGATCGATCGTCGATCCACTTTCCATATCGATCCACTTTCCGAGATTATTCAATGAAATCAGATGGTTGTGTCGGTCTCGGCGGGTTACGACCGAAGAAAGTGATCCGGCGAAGTGGATCGCTTGAGCGCCGGGAGATGCGCCTGCGCGTGCTGCGCGCGGCAGTGCGCCTGTGGTTCGTGATTAGAAGCGCTGCTTATGCCGATCGCGGCGCGCCGCCCGACGCGCCATTGACCGCCCAGGCCAGCGCGACGACCCATCCGAGGAGCGTCCAGCCGAGGAAAAAATTGACCACATAGATTGAACCGCGGCTGGGATGCGCGCGGTTGTGCGCGACGATGGAGGGGACAAAATAGAGCACGAGCAGCAAGCCAAGCGCGATAAAACCCCCGACTATCTGCATTTTGGATTCCTCCAGGTCAGGCGGCGAAGCGCTCTATGATCTCTGTCGCGGCGCGGCGGATGGCGCTTTTCGGCCGCGCGCCTCCTTCGCGATACCATCCTTCAGCCAGCGCGATCCGGCAGACCTCGATGATCGCGTCGGCCAGGGTATCGCCTCTCAGTTCGATCCCATAAAAGTCGAGAATTTCAAAAGTGTCACGCACTGCGCGCTCAACTTCGCCGATGGTGAGCGCGGGTTCATCGCCGGATTTCTTTCCGGTTGCCAACCATTCGATCGAAACATTTCCGGCACGTGCGATGTCTGCGAGGGCGATCGCGTTCGGAACCGAGCGTCCGGACGTATAGCTTGACACGGTCCGGATCGGCAATCCGGCACGGCGCGCTAATTCGCTAACGCTCCCAACGCTTGCAGCGATCTGCGCGATGCGCTGGCATAATCGTGCTTGACTATCTGGCATGATTGTGCCAGTCTTCTTTTTCGTGACAGTCGCCATGTCGAATCCAAAATCAGCCAAACAGACCGCGTCGGGCGATGCAAGGGACTGGCCAAGCGCGCGCATCGCGTATGAGCTGCGCCTGCGCGGCCTGACCTATCGCAAGCTATCGCTGGCCAACGGCTATTGCGGCGGCGCGCTGGAGCAGACCGCGCGGCGCCATCTGCCGCGCTGGGAGGCGATCATCGCGGAGGCGCTCGGGATGCGGCCGGAGCAGATTTGGCCGTCGCGGTATCCGCGGAGGCAACGCCGGCGGAGGCGCGCGTCATGAAGGAATGGTGGAGCGCGCGCGAGCTCGCCGCCGAGCGTCTTCCGGGTTTGCCGATCCAACGCGCCAACATCCGCCTTTTCGCTGAGCGCGAGCGCTGGCGCTGTCGCGAGACTCGCAATCACGTCGGCGGCGCGCGGCGCGAATATCATCTGTCGTCGCTGCCGGAGGCGGCGCGGCTGGAACTCGAGCGCCGCGCGATGCTTCCCGTGCAAATGGCATTGACGGCCGCAGGGCCGACGAAAATCTTGCCGTCCGCGCATGGTGCGCCGGGAGAGCCGGCGACGGGTCATTCCTACCTCGTGAAACACGCGGACGGCGATCAATTTATGGCGGCTGGATTCGGTCCCATCGGCGCGGCGGCGCCAGGCGGTTATCCCCAGGCCGCCGGCGCGAATCCCCCTTCGCAGGCGCGCCGACCCGAATCCATCGCCGCCGCCACACTTCAGCCGCGCCCAACGAATCGGGCTGACGGGCGTGACGCGCCGGGCGCGATCGCGGCGCCCGAAATCGAGGCCTTATGGCGCGCCTTCTGGGCCGCGCCGGAAACGCATCGCGCGGAGGCGCAGCGCCGGGCGCGGGTGCTTGGGACGGTCGAGGAGATGGTGCGGAGCGGGATGCGGCGGACGGACGCCTATCGGGCGTTCGCAGCGGCGCAGGGCGAAGGACGATGCGGCTCCTCGACCGTCCAGCAATGGGCGGCGCGCGTGCGCGGCCTGGATCGCCAGCATTGGGCCGCGGCGCTGACGCCGCGCTGGCGCGCCGGCGGCGCATTCCGCGAATACGACGAGCGCTTCTATCTGCGTTTCCGCGATCTGTACCTGAAACGGCCCGGCGCGCCCGCGTCGAAATGCTATCTGCTCGCGCTCAAAGCGGTGGCGGCCGAGCTGCGCGGCGAATACGACGCTGATTCGGTCCCCAATCCGGCGCTGGTTGCGCCGGGCGAACCGTCGTTCGCCGACCTGGCGCTGGCGTTTCCTGCGTCGGTCGCGATTCCGTCGCGCGCCACGCTGATGCGGCGGATCACGCGCGAGTACACGCCGATGCAGATCGCGCACGCGCGCGAGGGCGAGCGCGCGGTCGAGCTGATGATTCCGGCGCAGCGCCGCACGGTGCGCGATTTGCGCGCGATGCAGATTATCAACGGCGACGGCCATATCTGCGACTGGTTTGTGCGCTGGCCCGACGGCGCGATCGCGCGGCCGATTCTGGCGGCGATCGCGGACGTCTACAGCCGAGCGATCATTGGCTGGCGGCTCGGCAAGACCGAAAACGTCGATCTTATCCGCCTGGTGTTCGGCGACGCCTTCGAAGCGCTCGGCCTTCCCGATGAGGCGTATTTCGACAATGGGCGCGCCTGGATTTCGCCGAAACTCTCCGGCGGCATGAAGCATCGCTTTCGCTGGCGGCGGCTCGCCGACGAGGCCTTCGGCGAATGCCGCGGCGTGCTCGAAACGCTGGGCGTGCGCGTGCATAACACATGGCCGTATCACGGGCAGTCGAAGCCGATCGAGCGCGCCTGGCGCGAGGTCGAGGAATGGCTGAAAGCCGATCCGCGCGGCGCGGGCGCGTACACCGGCAACACCCCGCTTAACAAGCCCGAAGACTACGGCGCGCGCGCGATTCCCCTGGATCAGTTCCACGCGATGATGGCGGCCGCGATCCGCCATTACAACGAAGCGCCGAAACGGCGCACGGAGGCGGCGCGCGGCGTCCTGTCGCTGCGCCAGGCCTTCGAAGAGTCGTACCGCGCGAATCCGATTCGCCGCGTCGCCGAAGAGCAGCGGTTTCTCTGGCTGCTGGCGTCGCGCCCGCTGCGCGTGCGGCACGACGGCTCGCTCTCGCTGTACGGCAACCGCTACGCGGCTGAGGCGCTGCTTCATTTCGCGGGCCGCGAAATCGTCGCCCGCTTCGATCCGCAGCGGCTGCATGACGGCGTGAGGATTTACGCGGCCGACGGCCGGATGGTCTGCGAGGCGCCGTGCATAGAGGACGTAGGTTTCGCCGACGTCGAGTCGGCGCGCGAAGACATGCGCTCGCGGCGCGCGCTGATCAAGGCGGCGCGCATCCATGACGCCGCGCAGGAACGCATCGCGCAGGCGCGGGCGCCGCGAGCGATCGACGATTCGAAATCGCCCGCGATCGTCAAGCCGCGCGCGCCGCAGGCCGGCTTGAGCGACGCTTTTGCGCGGCTGGAAGAGAACTTGAAGCGCATCCCGGACCGCGAAGCGGTCTGAAAAAAACAGGCGCGCCGCCCCGCGGGAACGGGACGGCGCCGGAAAAAACGGCAAAAGGAGTCGCCATGGAGGATACCAGGAGAGAACCGAGCGCGCAAGACGCCTCGGACGTCCGCGCGGAAACGCAGCGGATAATCGACGAAGAAGGCGTCGCGCAGGCGACGGCCGCGCGCGAATCGGGACTGTCGCCCAGCGCGCTGAACGCGTTCCTGCGCGATCGCTATACCGGCGACAATTCGGAAATCGCGCGCAAGCTCCGGCTCTGGATCGATTCGCGCGCCGCGCGCCTCGACGCCGCCGCGCTGCTGCCGAAGGTCGGATGGATTCCGACCGCGGCCGCGCGGCGCATCCTGACCGCGATCAATTATGCGCAGAAGACGGGCCGGATGGCGCTGGTGATCGGCGCGCCCGGCGTCGGCAAGACCGTCACCGCGCGCCATTACCAGGCGACGAATCCGAACGTCTGGGTGGCCACGATGGCGCCGGATTGCCGCGCGCCGGCGGTCGCGTTGCAGGAAATCGCGGAGGCGGTCGGCGTCGAACAGCAGGCCGGCCGGGCGGCGCGCGCGATGCGCGAGGCGCTCCGGCGCCATCTGACGCGCACCGCCGGCGTGGTGATCGTGGACGAGGCGCAGCATCTGGGGTTCCAGGCGCTGGAGGAAATCCGCGCGCTGCACGATTCGGCGCAGATCGGAATCGCGATGCTGGGGTCGCATACGCTGAGCGGCTGGGCGTCCAAGGGGCAGCCGATCGAGGCGACCGCGCAGCTCGTCTCGCGGCTGGGGATGCGCGCGCGGCTGATGCAAATCGGGGACGACGACGTCGCCCTGATGCTCGACGCGTGGCATGTGCGCGGCGACGCGGAACGCCGCTTCCTCGCGGATGTCGCGATGCGGCCGGGCGCGCTGCGCAACGTCGAGCGCACGCTCGAGATGGCGGCGTTGTCAGGATCGGCCAACGGCAAAATCAACCTCGGCGCGCTCAAAGCGGCGCGCCGGATGCTGGAGGGCGCGGAATGAACGCGAAATATCATCGGACACGAGTGGTCGCGGCGTGGTTAGCGGGCTTCGGCATGGGCATCGCCGTCGGCGGATGCCTGGTCGCGCGTGCGGGCGATACTCTGGTCGCGCCCACCGTCGGCCTCTGCGACGCGATGGGCCAGTCGGCGGTCGAGATCGTGCATGCGCGCGACGCCGGAATCCCCGCGTCGCGGCTGATCGCGCGGGTCGCGGCGCTCCCGGGCGTCCCGGAGAACCTGCGCAATTTCAACTATTCCCTGATCGGCACGTTGTACGCATCGACGGCGACGGCCGACGAGGCGCGCGCGAACGTGGTGTCGGCGTGCCTCAAAGCGAGCGCGCGATGATTACCGACGACGATCTGATGAGGTTGCGCGAGGCGCTCCGCGTGCCCGTGCGCGAGCCGGTGCTGCGCACATCGCAGCGCGCCGAGGCCGATCTCGCGCCGCCGCGGGCGATCCTGCGCGTCGTCGGGCGCTTCTATTGCGTCGCGCCGATGGCGCTGATTGCGCGTCCGCGCGACGCGCATCTGTCGGCCGCGCGGCATCTGGCGATGTACCTGGCGCGGAGAATGACGCTGCGGTCGTTTCCGGCGATCGCGCGCTTTTTCCGGCGCGACCATTCGACGGTGATTTACGCCTGCAAGCGGATCGAGGCGCGCTGCGCGGCGTCCGCGGTCTTCGCGGGCGCAGTGGAGGAGGTGGCGAAGCATGCAATCGCCGAAATCAGGGAGGAGGAGCGAGCAGCCGATGAGGCCAATTGTATCGAGCACGGCGCGGCCCGATGTGCGCGCGACGCCGCTGCCTGACGATTATGCGGACAGGCCGAGCGATTTCGCGCCCTGCGCGCGCTGCGGCGCATGGACGAAACTGGAGCCGCATCGCGCGGCGAACGGCGCGGTCGTCTGGCTGCAGCCGACGCATCGATGCGCCGACGGCCTGATCACGGAGGCAATCCGATGACGCGGACGAAGACCAAGGCCGAAACGACGCATCGCGACCTCGCCGAGCTTGACGCCGTGCTCGCGCGCATCGGCGAGCTGCGCCGCGAGCTGGAGAAGCGGCAGGCGGCGATGAACGACGCGATCGCGGAAATCCGCGCCTGCTATCAGCGCGAAGCGGAACCAGCGATCGCCGAACTGGGGGTGGCGGAGGAGATGCTGGAGGAGTGGTGCGAGGTGATGCGCGAGGAGCTGACCGACGGCGGCAAGCGCAAGTTCTGCGATCTGCCGAGCGGCCGCGTCGGCTGGCGCATGCAACCGCCGAAAGTATCAATCCGCAACCTGCCGCAGACGCTGGCGGCGATCAAAGCGCTGGGCGCGACCCAGTTCCTGCGCATCGAGGAGTCGATCGACAAAGAGGCGATGCTGGCCGACCCGGAGCAGGCGGCGAAGATTCCGGGCGTCAAGATCAAGAGCGAAGGCGAGAAATTTTATGCGGAGCCGCGCGCGGAAGCGCTCGGCGGCGCGGAGGCGAGCCGATGATCGATCCATTCGACGAGGCATTTCATCGGGCGATGGGCGCGATTCTGGAGGCCGCGCTGCGGCGCATTCTGAGGTTGTTCGGAATCGGCGCCACGATCGTCGTGTACTGCGGCCGCGAGGCGATCTATGCGGCGAACCTCGATCCGCGCTTCGACTCCAACGAACTGCGGCAACTGCAGCATCCGGCGCGTCTGCTCGACACAGGAGAAATCGAGCAGCGCGGCCGCGAGGTCCGCGAGTTTATCCCGAAGCCGCATTAAACGAATCAGGAGGAACGACGGTGGCGGAAGACAATGCGTATGCGGAAGAAGTCGGCGGCGAAGACGCCGATATCGCGGCGTTGGCGAACGAAATCGTAAGGCTGCGCGCGGCCGCGGCGCGCGCGCAAGCGGAGGCCGAGCGCGCGGCGCAAAAGGAAAAAGAGGCGGCCGCGCAGCTCAAGGCGGCGAACGCGCGGCTGCTGGCGGCGCTGCGCGGCCCGCGCAAAACCGCGGGCGTTCCCGAAGGGACGCCGCCTCGGAGCGGCGCGCGATGGCCGCTTGCTCCGCACGCCACGATGCGCCGGGCGATTCTGCTAGAGCTCCTCGATATGGGCGTCCCGATGACGCCGCCGGAACTGCGCAAGGCGCTCCCTGGGACAAGCACGGCATCGCTGTACAGCGCGCTGAACGACCTCCGCCGCGACGGCATGATCGAAAAATTGCGCGACGGCTCGTACGTAATCACGGAGGCGCAGCAGGCCCTGATGCGCGCGGCGGCAAATGGATCTGATTGATCTGGCGGTCGCATTCGCAAGCGCGCACGGCGCGGCGCTCCTGGTGCTGGCGGCGTTCCTGTTCGGCCTGATGCTCGGCCGGGACTGAGAGGCGCGATGCGACGCTGGGCTCCGCCGAAACCGAAATCGCCGCAGATCGAGCTGCGGCTGGCCGAGCGCGGCCGCTTCACAGCGCCGGTCAAGCTCGCGACGGATACGTCGCGCGATGCGGCAGGATCGGTCGGGGTCGCGCGCGGCGGCGATCTGCCGGCGGCGGTCGGCGGTCTGGCGCAGGCGATGGTGGGCGTCCTGGAGCGGCACAAAAAGACGGTCGCGCTGGGCGGCGTGATGCTGGCGTTGCAGGTGCGGGGCGACGTGTTCGCGTGGCTGCGGGCGCATCCGGAGGGCGCCACGGCCGACGAGATCGCGGCGGCGCTGAACCGCTCGATCCTGACGATCCGGCCGCGCGTCTCGGAGCTGAATCGGATGGGGAAAATCGCCGACTCGGGCGTCCGGCGCAAAAATGCGAGCGGCCGGAACGCGATCGTATGGAGAATCAACGAATGAGCGCCGGTAGGATTTGCATTATCTGCGGCCTGGAATGGGCGCCCGACGACGCGGATACGGACGCGGTCGGCCCGGCGTGCAAAGCGGAATACGCGCAATACGTCGCCGCATACAAGCCGCGGATCCGCCGCGTCGCGCAGGCCGATCACGACGGGCGCGCGCTGCCCGACGCGTTGGTTCCGACGCAGCCGATGACGATTTTGCAGTGGGCGTCGCATCGGCGCGTCCAAGGGCGATGGCCATGAAATATTACGACGAGGTCAAGCGGCGGCGGGAGTTGGCGAAGCTGCACGTCGCGAAAAAACAGCTCGGAATCGACGACGAGGCGTGGCGCATGATCTGTCTGCGCGTGACCGACGGCAAGTGCGATTCGAGCGCCGCGATGACGGCCGCGATGCGCCAGGCGCTCCTTGAAGAGCTGCGCGCCAAGGGGTTCGCCGCGCAGCCGGGGACGGGCGCGGCGACGCGGAAATTCCGGGGCGCGCAGGATGCGACGGCGCGGAAAATCCGCGCCTGCTGGCTCGACCTCAAAAACGCGGGCGCGCTTTCCGACGCGTCGGAGGCCGCGCTGATGAAATTCGTGGAGCATCGCACGGGCAAGCAGGCGCTCCAGTTTCTGACGGTGGACGAGGCGATTGCGGTGATCGAGGCGCTCAAACAGTGGCATCGCCGCGTGACGCGGAACGTCCGCGCGGCGCGCATGGGAGGGGATGATGGAACTGTATCCGGAGACTAAGGGCTGGGCGTCGATGCTCGCGCCCGAAATCATGACCGCCGCGCAATGGGCCGACGCGTATCGGAGCCGCGCGCGCAGCGGCGAACAGCGCCTGATGCTGGCGGTGCTGGAAGACGCGGTCAGCGATCTGATGGGCGCGCCGGTTCGGGAAGGCGGCGATTCAGGCGAGCGGCGCAACCGCAGGCGCATGCGGCGCGCGGCGGACGCGGAACGGTGGATTTTCGGCGAGCCGGGCGACGAGGCGGTCCGTTTCGAGGACTGCTGCGACGCGCTGGAAATCGATCCGGATTATCTGCGCCTACGGTTGCGGCGCGCGATGGCGGCGCAAGCGCCCCGTCGCGCCGAAATCGTTCGCGAGTTGAGCGGCGTCCGCAAAACCGGCGTTCCCCGCGCCGGTATTCAGCCAAGCCCGGCGCGCGCGCGCCGCTTCCATCATCGGATTGCGGCGCGTGGCTGAGCGGCTGACAATCGAGCTGATCGCGGCCGAGCTGGGCGCCGACCTGGCCGCGCGCCTGAGCCGCGCTTTCGCCGGGACGGCAGTCTATATTCCCGAGCGGCTGCCCGAGGACGGCTCGCATATTCTCGTCCGGATGCTCGGCCGGGGCGATGCGGAGCGCCTCAGTGGCGCCTTCGGCGGCGAGCGGCTGGACGTGCCGATGGGCGCGAACCGCGGCCGCAAGCGCCGCGAGCAAATCCTGAAGCTCCGCGCCGAGGGGATGATCTGCTCGGCGATCGCGCGCGAGGTCGGCGTGACCGAGCGTTACGTCTACGATATTCTGGCCGAAGCCGAGGCGCGCGCCCGCGCAAATCAGCCCGGCCTCTTCTCTCTCGATCCTGAGCGCCTGAAATAGGTTCAGTTTTCCGGCCGTCTCGCGCCGTCCGATAAATTCGCGGCGTGGCGGATGCTGCGGCTCATTATCCCGTCGAGTTTCTTGCGGCCGTGGCGCGCGTGCTGCGCGACGAAGGCGGCTACGTCAATAATCCCGACGATCCCGGCGGCGAGACCAACTACGGCATCAGCAAGCGTTCATATCCCGATCTCGACATCGCGCATCTGACGCGCGAGCAGGCGATCGAGATTTATTTCCGCGACTGGTGGCGGAAATTCCGCTTCGGCGAGTTGCCGTCCGGCATCGCGGCCAAGGCGTTTGACCTGGCCGTGAACATGGGCGCGGGCGCCGCCGTGCGCTGCCTGCAGCGGGCGCTCCGCGCGTGCGGCCGGCTTGTCGCCGAGGACGGAGTGATTGGCGACGCGACGATCGTGGCGGCGCTGGATTGCGCGCCGGCGGCGCTGATGGCGGCGCTGCGCAGCGAGGCGGCGGGTTATTACCGCGCGCTCGCCACGGCTGCACGCCTCGAGGGCCGCAACGATGAGTTTCTGCGCGGATGGCTGAATCGTGCGTACGAGTAGGGGGCGCCGTGGTTTTATGCGTGCGGGGATGGAGCAACGGAGGCTCGCCAGCCTCATAAGCTGGAAATCGGCGAGTTCGACTCTCGCTCCCGCAATCCTGCTGCTGGCGCTCGCGGCCGGCTGCACGCCGGTCCATTCGCAGTGCGTGGCAATGGATGCGCGCGTCGGCGGCGGATGGGCCTGCGCGTACGACGTCGCGACATCGCGAGCGCCCTGGGCCGTGCAGCATCGGTTCACCGCCGCGCTGCCGGCGAACCCGCGCGCCCAGTTCACGGTCGAAGACGAGGCGAGCGCAGCGTCGCAGATCGAAGCGGCTGCCGGACCGCTCGGCGACGCCGCGAAGATCGTGCAGCCGACCTTGGGAGTGACGCCGTGATGCGCATTCTAATCGTCGCATTGATTCTGCTCGCCGCGCCGCGCGTCCAGGCGCAGGCGTTTGATCCGGGCGCGTCCGCGGCGCCGCTGACGACGCTCGCGCCCGAGCGCTGGTATTGGGGAGCCTATTCGCCGGATCGAACGAAGGAGATTTGGGTCGGCCCGTACGGATCGCTGGCGAACTGCCGCGACATGCTCGGCAGCGCGACCTACGCGCATCCGTTCGCCTGCCATGTCGACGGCCCAAATCCGCCGTCGAACTGCCGAATCATCGGCAACGGCTTCGCCTATCCGGCCCATTGGGGGTTTCCGGTTCCGGCGGACCGGATGATGGTCTCGTACGACTGCGTGAAATTGCCGCGCGCCGGCGCGAACGCGCGGCGCTGGGGCTGGTATTTCCTTTCGGGCGCGAACTCCTCGGACGTGGAGCTGAAGATGTGCGTGGACGGCAATTATCGCAAGGCGCTCAAGGCGGCGCGCGCCAAGGGCTCGACCGCATGGATCGCCCATTACAGCGACTGGCGGTGTCCCGGATGGCCCTGCTTCAGCGTGGGCGTCGATACGGCGTGCGAATGAGGAACGGCGATGCATGACGCGCCGCTTTATCTCGGCTTTTCGCGCTCGACGGGCGGCTTCTTTTCGCGCGCGCTCGGCTGGGCGATTCGGCGCTTCACCGGCGGCGCCGTAAATCACGCGTTTTTCCTCTATTGGTCTGAGGTCGCGGGGTGTTGGATGACGCTGGGCGCGAACGCCAACGGCCTGACCGAAATTCCACTCGACAAATTCCTCGCGTCGCGCGCGATCGTCGATCTGTGGGCGCCGCGAATCGGCACGTTCAAAACCGGCGTCCGGGCGCTGCACGACAAGATCGGGATCGGCTACGACTTCGTCGGGCTGATTGATATGGGGCCGGTGGAGCTGTTGCGGCGCCTCGGCGTCGCGCATCCGGTCAACTGGATCGACGACCATCACGCGCTTTTCTGCAGCGAGTATTGCGCGATGGTCATCATGAGGTCGGCGCTGAGCCCAGCCGCGAACGACCTGAAAATCAAAATCGGGCAGATGCGCGCGAACACGATCGATCCGGCGGCGCTCGACGCGATGATCGCTGAATCGCACGCGTTCACGCATTACACGCTCGCGGAGGCGGTCAAGCGATGAATCCGAAGCTGCAATGGGCGATCCATGCCGCGCTGGCGGTCCTGGGCGGCTTCGTCGCGACCGGCGCGATTTTCGACCCGGCGATCGTGCCGCCGCATCTCCAGCACTACGTGATCGTGCTGCTGCCGGTGCTGTTTTATCTGGGCGGCGTGCGGATGCCGACGCCGGGGAGCGCGGCGATTCCGGCGCCTGCGCCGCAGGCGCATCGCACGGACGGGAAGGTCGTCGATGAGAAGCGTCATTCGATCGATCTGGATTAGCCTCGTGGCGATGCTGCTCGCCGGATGCGCGCCGTCGGTGTTCTCGATCAAGGGAGTCCCGTCCGCGCCGCTCCAGCCGATCGCGCAACCGGCGCCGTGCGCCGCGGCCGCGCCGATCGCGCATCCGCATCTCGCGCCGATCCATTTCGACGATTCGCGCACGTCCAACTGCCCACGCGAATTTTCGGCCTGCTTCAAGCGGGCCGATTGGCATCAGCTTCTCGGCGATCTCGCCGAGCTGAAAAAGGAGTCCGGCCGATGAGTGAACCAACAAAAGGGCGCATCGTTCATTTCGTCGGGCACGGTGCAGATCCGGTGCATTGTGCGGCGATGGTGGTGCGCGTCTGGGGAACAGGACCCGATGCCTGCGTCAACCTGTGCGTGTTCCGCGACGGAACGAACGATCGAAATATCGTGATGCCGCCGGGCCATGAGAATGACATGGTTTTTTGGGCGACGAGCGTCGTGCGCTCCGACGAGGACCAAGCGAAACCCTACTCATGGCATTTTGCCAATGAATGTAAAAGCGGCGTCTGAAACCGCCGAGCTGAAAAAGGAGTCCGGAAGATGAGTTTGCTAAGCGCATTGATCGCCGACGGCAAAGCGGCCGCGATGTCCGCCGAACATTTCCTGGGCGGCGTCGAAAGCGAAGTGGCGGAGACGGTCGCGCCGATGATCGCGCATGTGCGGAGCGCCTTCGTCGACGAGCTCGGCTATCTGAGCAAGCAGGCGTGGACGGCCGTGAAGGCGCTCGTCGCTGCCTCGATCGAGAAAAACGCGGCCGCGCATCCGAACGATCCCGTCGGCCTGATTCGCGCCGTTTTCGACGACGTCGCGGCGCAGACGCCGTCGATCGCGGCCGCCGGCGCGTCGCTCGCGCTCCACGGCGTCGTCACCGCGATGGTCGCGGCGCTCTAAGCTTCAGCGGCAGGCGCGGCGGCGCGCGGAGTTCGGTTCGCATGGGCGACTGGGTATTTCACTTTGGCAGCTTCGGGCTGGGGGTAATCAATCTCCTGGTGCTCCTCGCCGTCTGGCTGGGACGCCACACCCTCGTCACGCGCGGCGAGTTCCAGGAGCACGTCGCGGGCGACGGCGCGCGCATCGAGCGCCTGGAAGAGCTGCATAAAAGCGGCCCCGGATGGACCAGCGTGAACGATCTGCGCGAGCGCTTCGCCTCCCTCGACGGCAAGCTGCGCGAGGTGGGCGCGAAGCTCGACGCGCTGAACGGCAATTTCGACCGGCTCGATCGCAGCGTCGACCGCATCGAGCAGCATCTGATTGGAGGGACGCCGTGACGAGCTTCGCCGACCTGATGAACCAAGACCGGCGGCTGGTGATCCTGCGCCTGCTCGCGGAGGCGAACTCCGAGGCGAACGAATCGCTCCTGCAGATTGCGCTCGAACGCTTCGGCCATCGGGTAAGCCGCGACCAGGCGCGCGGCGATCTCGCGTGGCTGAAGGAACAGGGACTGGTCGAGGTCGACGAAATCGCCGGCCTGATGATTGCGCGGCTGACGCAGCGCGGCTTCGAATGCGCCAACGGAATCGTGACGGTGCCGGGCGTCCGGCGCCCGACGCCGAGAGCGTAGATGCGGCGCAGCAAGGTCGAGCGGATGCCCGCCGAACTGCGGGCCGAGATCGAGCGGCGATGGCGCGAGGGCGCGTTCACGCTGGATGAGCTGATGGCGTTCGTGCGCGAGCGGAAGGCCGACGCCGCCAGCGATCCCGAGCATGGCGTAAGCCGCAGCGGACTGCATCGCTACCTCAAGGGCTTCGAGGCGAATTTCGAGAAGATGCGCCGCGCGAACGAAATCGCCGGTTATTGGGCGAATAAATTCGGCGCGGAGCCGCGCGTCACGCGGATGCTCCAGCAGCTTCTGGCCACGCTCGCGATGCGCACGCTGGAGGCGCAGGGCGAATCGCCGGAACCGACGGACGGCAAGGACCTCTTTTTCCTGACCGCCGCGATCAAGAACTTGGTCGCCGCCGAAAAGACCGACGCCGACCGCGAGGCGCGCGTGCGCGAGACCCTGCGCAGGGAGCTGGCCGCGAAACTCGACCGCGCCGAAAAAGCGGCGGCGCCCGATCAGGACGCGGCGTTCGAGCGCGCGCGCGAAATGGTGCGGGGACTGCTGTGAGCGAACCGCTGATCAAATTGCTGCCGTACCAGCGGGCATGGCTCGCGGACCCGGCGCGCTTCAAGATCGCGATGGTCGCGCGGCAGTGCGGCAAGACCAAGTTCATGGGCGCGCTGGAAGTGGTCGAGGATTGCCTTGCGGCGGAAGCGCGCGGCGAACGGTCGCGATGGATTTGGCTGTCGCGCGGCGAGCGCCAGGCGATCGAGGCGGTCGAAGAGGGCCTCAAGCCGCTCTGCAAGATTTACGGCGCCGCGTTCGAGGCGGCCGAATACGAATGGTCCGACGGCGGTCCGAAGTACAAGGCGAGCGAGATCGTCTTTCCCGGCGGCTCGCGGGTCACCGCGTTGCCGGCGAATCCCGACACCGCCCGCGGCTTCACGGCCAACGTCGTGCTCGACGAGTTCGCGTTCCATCGCGATAGCCGCGCGATCTGGCGCGCGCTCTTCCCGGTCATCTCGCGCAACGGCCTGAAGCTGCGCGTGCTCAGCACGCCAAACGGGAAGAACAATAAATTCTACGAGTTGATGACGAGCGCGGACCGCGGCTGGTCGCGCCATCGGGTCGATATCTATCAGGCCGTCGCGCAGGGGCTCGACCGGAATATCGACGAGCTGCGCGAGGCGTGCGGCGACCAGGACGCGTGGGAGCAGGAGTTCGAGCTGAAATGGCTCGACGAGGGGTCGTCGTGGCTTGACTTCGATCTGATTACCGCGTGCGAAGACGCCGACGCCGGCGATCCCGCGAAATACGCCGGCGGCTTCTGTTACGCCGGCAACGATATCGCCGCGTCGGGCAGCGACCTGTGGATTTTCTGGGTGCTGGAGGCGGTCGGCGACGTTTTCTGGACGCGCGAAATCCGCACGCTCCGGCGCGCCTCGTTCGCCGAGCAGGACGCCGCGATGGCCGAGCTGATGGCGGCGTACCGGATCGTGCGCTGCGGGATGGACCAGACCGGGATGGGCGAGAAGCCGGTCGAGGACGCCGGGCGCCGCTATCCGGGCCGCATCGAGGGCGTCGTCTTCACGCCCGCGTCGAAGCTCGCGATCGCGACGATCGGCAAGCAGGCGTTCGAGGATCGCAAGGTGCGGATTCCCGCCGGCGATTCGATCCTGCGCGCCGACCTGCATAAGCCGCGGCGCGTGACCGGCCCGACCGGGATTCCGCGGCTCGTCGCCGAACGCGACGGCGCGGGCCACGCCGACCGCTTCTGGGCGCTGATGCTGGCGCTCGCGGCCGGAGACGCGGCGCGCTATCCCGCGCCGGATATTTTCGTGGGCGACGACGACGGCGACGATTTCGACGAGGCGGCCGCGTACGCGCGGCGGAGGGGATTAGGCGCCTGATGGGCCTCTTCGACCGAATCCTGCGCCGCAAGGCCGCGCCGATCCAGCGCGGCGAGCGCTGGCGCATGGGCGAGCTGGAAACGGCGGCGATGAACACGAAGCCGCCGATCCTGAACCCGTGGCTGACGACCACCCCGATCTATCCGACCGGCGACTATTTCGTCTATTCGACGCAGGGTTTCGAGCGCAACGAGCTGGTCTATGCCGGCATGCGCCGCATCATGGACGCGGTCGCGATGACGCCGCTGCGCATCTACGACGCGCACGGCAACCCGATCGATAACCATCCGGCGCGCAAGCTGCTCGAACGGCCGAATCCGTTCATGGGCGAGCATCTCTTGTGGGAGATGACCGTCCTCTATCTCTATCTCGCCGGACAGATGTTCTGGGTCAAGGTGCATGCGCGCGGCGGCGCGGTCGTGGAGCTGTGGCCGCTGCGGCCCGACCGCGTCCGCATCCTGCCGTCGAACACCGAGTATATCGCCGGCTATATCTATGAGATCGGCGGCCGGCAATTCCCGCTCGATCGCGCGGACGTGATCGAGTTCAAGTTCACGCATCCGATTTACGAGTATCTCGGCCTTTCGCCGCTGCAGGCCGCGCTGCGCCGGATCGCGATCGACAACGAGGCCGCGGACTTCACCAAGGTGATTTTCCAGAACCTGGCGATTCCGGGCGTCGCGATCGAAACCCAGCAGGCGATCGATCAGGCGGTCGCGGACCGGCTCACGACCAAATGGATGAACCGCTTCGGCGGCGCGAACCGCGGCAAGCCGATGTTCATGCAGGCGGGGATGAAGGTCACGCGGGTCGCGCTCACGATGCAGGAGCTGGCGTTCCCGGAGCTGGACGCCGCGAATCAGACGCGCGTGCTGATGGCGCTCGGCGTGCCGCCGATTCTGGTCGGCGCGACCGCCGGCCTCGACGCCAGCACCTATTCGAATTACGAGCAGGCGCGGGCGAGCTTTTACGAGGACACGATCCAGCCGCTGCAGGCGCGGATCGATGACCGCATCAATCACGACCTGATCGAGGCGGATTTCGACGGCGCCGGAAAGATCGAGGCGCGGTTCGACACCTCCGAGGTCGCCGCGCTCCGCCTGGTGCGCCAGCAGCGGCATGACGCGGCGCTCAAAGCGCTCGCGGCGGGGGCGATTACGCTCAACGATTATCGCGCCCGGATCGGCGAACGGGCCGTCGCCGGCGGCGACATCTACCTGCGGCCGATCAATCTCGTCGCGGTGCCGGCCGCCAACGCCGCCGAAAATCCGGCGGCGCCCGCGCCCGCGAAACCGCCGGAGTCGAAAGCGCTCGCAAACGCCAGCGGCGCCCAGAACGTCGAAGCGGCGAAGAAACTCGCGCTCAGCCGGCTCGCCCGCGTCGACGCCTTCCGCCCGAAGTTCGAGGCCTGGGCGCGCGGCGAGTTCCGGCGCGAGGGGCGCGACGTGATGCGCGTGTTCGATTACCAGACCAAGGCGCTGACCAAGGATCAGGCGGCCGCGATCGTCGCGGAGCTGGCCGCGCTGGAGGCGCAATGGCGGCGCGAGATCGAGGAATCGTCGGCGCCGCTGATTTTCGGCGCGATGGAAAACGCCGGCGATACGATCGGCGCGGAAATCGGAATCGATTTCGATCTGAGCAACCAGGGGCTGATCGATTTCGTGCGCGGCTATGCGTTCAAGTTCGCGCAAAAGCTTTCGGCGACCTCCGCGCAGGACGTGAAGGACCTGATTCTGAAGAGCCTCGAAGAGGGCTGGTCGCACAAGGAACTGCGCGACGCGCTGGCCGAAAAGTTTTCGGAATGGGAAACGAGCCGCGCCGAGATGGTGGCGCATACGGAGACGATGCGGGCGGTGAACGCGGCCGCGGTCGAGAGCTATCGCCGCGCCGGCGTCAAGTACAAGGTCTGGGTCGCCGACCCCGACGCGTGTCCATACTGCGCCGCGATGGACGGCACGGTCGTGGGCGTCGACGACGACTATTTCAAGGTCGGCGACACTTACCATCCGAACGGCGCGGAACGGCCGATGACGATCTCGTACGAGGACGTCGCCGGTCCGCCGCTCCATCCGAATTGCCGGTGCGTCACGCGGGCGGAGGCCGGAGTTTGAAAATTTCGCGCATAAACGCCCCAGGAACGGCCGGCGAAGCGCGGGGCATACCAATCCCCGTCCAAAATTTCTTGAAGGCGTTGAAGGCTGGTTTGAAGGCCGTTGAATGGGGTCTCGAGGAGAAGGTCGGGTGAATAACCGGTTGTTCGTCGCAAATCTGGCGTGGGCGGTGACCGCCGACGAGCTTAAACGCGCTTTTGCATCGGCCGGCGTCGTCCGCGACGCCTTCGTTCCGGTCGCGCCCGACGGGCGCTCGCGCGGCCACGGTTTCGTCGAGATGGCGACCGCGGAGGAGGCGGCGCGGGCGATCGAGGAGCTGGCCGGTCTCGAACTGCATGGACGGCCGATTCGCATCGAATATCGCAACGAGCGCCCGGAGCGGAATCGCGAGCGCGCCGGCCACGCGCGGCCGGGCATGAGGAGGTTCGCATGAGCCGTGCAAATCCCGATTACGAGCGCCTGATCATCCCGTGCGAGTTCAAGCTGCTCTCGCCCGAGAGCGCCGAAGACGGCGGCATGATCGAGGGCTACGCGGCGACTTTCGACACGCGCCATGAATCCGGCGACCGCGTGATGCGCGGCGCATTCAAAAAGACGATTCAGGAGCGCGTGAAGAAGGGGATGGTGCCGCTGCTGGATTCGCATCAGTGGGATATCGCGCACACGCTCGGCACGGTGACCGATGCGGCCGAAGACTCGAAGGGTCTTCATTTCACTGCGAAGTTCTCGAAAGCGCCCAGCGTTCAGGATGCGCGCCAGAAGATGGCGGAGGGCCACATCAATCGGCTCTCGATCGGCTTTCTGCCGGTGCGCGAAAATTCAGAGGCCTATGATCTCGATACGGGCGATCCGATTCCCGCGAACGAGCATCGCGGCTCCGCACGCCGGATCGGAATCGGCCGTCAGCTCCATGAGCTGAAGCTGTTCGAGATTTCCGGCGTGCCGCTCGCCGACGATCCGAACGCGACGATCCGCGAAGTCCATACGATCGTGCCGTTCCAGGACCTGCCGCTCGCGCCGCGCGATCGGCCGTGGGACGCGGCGGCGGCCGTCGCGCGCGTGCGCGAATGGGCCGGCGGCGAAAAGATCAACTGGGCGCGTTATCGCCGCGCCTTCGTCTGGTACGACAAGGACAAGGCCGACGAGTACGGCTCCTACAAGCTGCCGATCGCCGACGTGATCGACGGCGAGCTGATGGCCGTGCCGCGCGGAATCTTCGCCGCCGCGGCCGTGCTCGAAGGCGCGCGCGGCGGCGCCGATCTGAACGATCCCGATTCCGGCGGCGACGAAAAAGCGGGCGCCCGCAGGCATCTCGAACGCTATTACGCCAAGATGGCGCATCAGTGGCATGACGATTCGATCGTCGCGCCCTGGAACAAAAAATCGCTCGACCTGATCGTGGCGCACGCCGCGATCGGCGTGTATGATTTCGACGAAGTTCGCAACGCCGCCTGCGAGTTCTTTTCGGCGCTCAAGCCGGAGGACCGGGGCAGGCTGCTCGCCGAACTCTCCGCCGGGCCGGTTATTCCACCCACGGATGATGGCGAAAGGGAGCTGGCCGCGCTCAAGGCGCGGTCGGTCAGGCTCGAAAACGCAATCACCCGATGGAGGGATAACCAGTGACCGCCAATGAATATCAGGCCCTCGCGATCGAAGCGCATCGCAAGGGCCAAGCGCTCATCACCCAGTTCGATATCGACCGGAAATCGCTTTCGGCCGATCAAGCCGCCGCGCGGCAGAAGGAAATCACCGCGCAGGCGAGCGCCTTTTTCGACGAGGCCGAGCGCCATTCGGCGTCGGCCGAGGCCGCGCTCCGCAGCGAGCAGATCGAAAAGAAGCTCGCCGCGCCGGAGCGCAAGTTTCCGTTCGCCGATCCGGGCCGCTACGAAAACGCGGGCGCGCCCGGCGATCTGCGCTCCAAGATGCTCGCGTCGCCGGAGTACAAGTCCGCAATCCTCGCGTACCTCACGCAGGGCGATCGCGCGCTGGCGAATCCGGCGCATGCGAAAATGCTGCTCGAAACGAAGGCGCTCTCGCCCCTCACCGACCCCGAGGGCGGCTTTCTGCTCAACACCGAGCAGCGCACGGAGGTGATCCGGAAGCTGCGCAACCTGGTCTTTATCCGTGCCCACGCCACCGAAATCCGCACGCAGGCCGCCCAGGTCACGTTCCCGACCTTCGACCCTGCCGATTCGCAGACCGCGCCGTCGCAGGTGCAGCCGAACGCCGCGATTCGGCAGCTCTCGCTGAGCAATGTCTTCGGCAAACCGGCCTTCACGCCGCATAAAAAGGCCGAAGTGTTCCAGATTCCGATGGAGCTGGTCGAAGACGCCGCCGTCGACGTGACCGCGCTGCTCACCGATTTCATGGCGATGCGGTTCGCGGAAGTCGAGGAGAACGATTTTATCAACGGCACCGGCGTCAACGCGCCCGTGGGCCTGGTCACCGCGCTGACGAAAAACTCGCTGCCGTCGGTCGCGATCGCGGGCACGGGCACCGCGATGGTCCCCGAGGATATCGTCAAGACCGTTTACGGGATGCGGGCGGCTTATCGGACCGGCGCGAGCTGGCTGATGCATCGGCTGGTCGTGCAGGCGGTGCGCCTGTTCCGGACCGATATCGGCGGCGCCGGCACCGGCATGTTCATGTTCCAGCCCTCGATGCAGGCCGGCCAGCCGCCGACGCTGTTCGGCTACCCGCTGTATGAATCGGAATTTTTCACGAATCCGTACGCGGGTTCCGCGGGCGCGCCGATGATGATGTTCGGCGACCTGAAATACTACTGGATCGTCGATCGGATCGACCTGATGATCCAGCGGCTGAACGAACTCTACGCCGCGAACGACCAGGTGGGCTTCCGGCTGCGCAAGCGCTACGACGCCGCGCCGGTGCTCGCCGATCCGTTCCTGTTCCTGACCCGGAACTGAGCGGCGCGAAACAGCAAAGCAGGAGGGAGAAAATGTCCTTTCCCGATCTTTTTGTCGAATCGATCCTCAAGCCGTCCGTCGCGCCGCAGCAGATGGCGGCCTCGGCGACCGTCAACGGCGCGTCGGTCGCGGTCGAGAATTGCGAATCGGTCGTGCTTCAGCTCGACCTCGGCTCGCTCGCCGGCGGTCCGACCGGCGGCACGATCACGCTCACGCCCCAGGAATCGCCGGACGGCGTCAACTGGAACCAGGTGAACGGCACGGATTCCGTGGTCGCCAATTACAACGACACGCTGCCGGAGGTGCTCCGCTACCGCTATATCGGCGGCGCGAACGGCAAGCAGCCGTACGTGCGCGTGTCCGTGACCACGGCGCTCACCGGCGGCACGTCGCCGACGATCAACGTGAGCGGCACCGTGCTCCTCGGCGGCCTCCGCTTCGCGGGCAAACAGCCCACGGCCGGAGCCTATCCGCAGACGCCGGGCAGCTCGATCACGAACTGAGCGTAGGAGGAAGAACCGCGCCCGGACGGCGCCGCGGCCGTCCGGGCGTTTCGAAACGCCGCTATGGGACTCCTGATCCAGCTCAGCGATCTGAAGACGTATCTCCAGATCGGCTATACCACCGACGATGTGCTGCTGACGCAGATCATCACCAACGTCAGCGCCGCGATTGAGGCGTACTGCCAGCGCAGCTTTTCCGCCGTGCTCAGCTATGCGGACCTGCTCGACGGCGGCGTCAACGCGCTGGTGCTGCGCAATCGGCCGGTGGTCGAGGTCATGAGCGTGGCCGACCTGATGCTGGCGGCGTCGGCCGAGCAATACGGCTTCGGCAGCGGCGCGACCGGGCCGTATACGCATACCGCGCAGCAAATTCCGCTCGTGCCCAGCAGCATCGCCATCGGCGCGGATTCCCTTGCAATCACGGACGACGGCAATGGCAATCTCGTCGCGGGCGGCGTCAACGTCGGCACGGTCAATTACACGACCGGCGCGATGTCGTTCACCGCGCCGGCGCCGATTCCCGCCGGGACGCAGATTCTCTGCGGCTATACGCCCGCCAGCGCGATCGTGCCGTCGCCGCTCTACCAGCTCGACGCGCAGGAAGGCCTGATTCGCGCGCTCCCGCAGGCGCCGCAGAATTGGCCGGTGCCGGCCGGGATGTTCCAGTTTCTCGGACTGACCTCGGTATGGGGAATCGGCGAGCGGCGATGGTCGGTCAGTTATACCGCCGGTTTTTCCGCCGTTCCCGCCGACGTTCAGCAGGCGGCGCTTATTTGGTGCGCGGGCAAATACAACCGCCGCGACGACCTCGCGATGGAGGCGGTCGGGGATTATCGCTACCAGACCGAAAAGGGTGACTCCGGGCTGACGCTCGAAGTCGAACAACTGCTCTCGCGCCATAAGGAGGTGGTTTTTTGAAAACCGTAATCGTCTGCGGACGCGTGTCCGAAATTTACCGGCAGGCCGATTGGTCCGCGTACGGCCCCGTGCCCAAGGATCGCCCCTCCAGCGCGCGCGCCGTCCGGCTGAGCATCGCCTGCGAGCCGAACCCCGCTGCGCCGTTCCTGATGCTCGACGCGGTAATCGCGCCGGAGATGGCGAAAGACCTCGACGTCGGGAGCTGGGTGAAGGTCGCGTTGCAGCCCAGCTCGGCTGCGGAGGCGCAGCGCGTCGCGGACGGCAAATAGAGCCTTATGATCGCCGGGATGTTCAACGAATGGTTCACGCTCAGTCATCGCACCGCCGCGTCCGACGGCCAGGGCGGCGTGACCTATTCGTTCACCGCATATGCGACCGAGCGCGGCCGGATGTCGCATCTGGGCAAGATGGCGTCGAAGTCGGAGGAAAAGTTGATCGGCGGCGCGCTCCAGGAAGTCATCGCGCACATCCTCTACCTGCGCAACGGCGTCCCCGTCGAGCGCGGCGATCAAGTCGTCGATTCCAGCGGCGTCGCATACGAAGTGCTGGCCGTGCGTTATCCGTCGGCGCTCCCGCGCAACCACATCGAATGCGAGTGCCGCGAGATGCAGAAGGGCGCGTGATGCCGATACTGAACTGGAACGCCGCGATCATTCTCGATCAGACGCAGGCGGTCGTGACCGCGCGGATGGCGCAGGTCGTGTCCGAGATGGCGGCCGACGCGAAGAAATCGGTCTCGCGGCCGAATCCGGGCGGCCGCGATCCGTCCCTGCCCGGCGAGCCGCCCAAGCGCGTCACCGGCAACCTGGAAGAGCATATCGGCTTCGAAGTCGCGTCCGATCCGCGCCTGGTGCGCGGCCGTTTCGGCGTGCGCGACCGCAAGGCGGTTCCATACGCGATGCGCCTGGAGTTCGGCTTCGTCGGAATCGACTCGCGCGGACGCCACTACAATCAGGCGCCGCGCCCGTTTCTGCGGCCCGCGTTCCTGCGCCTCAAGGCGCGGGCGCTCCAAATCCTGCGGGGTGGCGCGCTGTGATCGCCGAACTTGCGCGCCAGCTAAACCGCGCCGTGCGCACCGCGATCGCTTTCGATCGGCTTTCGATCGGCTTCGGCGGCAACTGCGCGGCGACGCTGCTCGCGATGCGGCGGATGCCGATGGATTTCGGCGCGGCGGCGCTGATCGTCTCGGAATGCGGATGCTGGCGCATCTGCTTCGGAGGGCTCAACTGATGCAGCCGCTCTCCGCCGCGATCTTTGCGAAGCTCTCGGGCGACGCGACGCTCGCCGGGATGCTCGCGTCGTACGGCTCGCCCGCGCGGCCGGCGATCTTCTCGATCGATCCCGTGCCGCTCGACGCCGCGATGCCGTACGTGTGCTGGAACGGCGCGCTGCACGACGAGCCGTTCGGCGGCAAGGTCGAGGAGGCGACGGGCCGCGACCTCAAGCTCGACATCCGGATTTACGCGCCCGGAATCATGAGCGCGGACGGCTCCAGCTCCAGCACCGCCGCGATCGACGCGATCGCCGAGCGCGTGCGCGCGCTGCTGCATATGACGCCGCTCGCCGTCAGCGGCTACACGAACATGATGGCCAGATGCATCAACGGACCGATCGTGATTCAGAGCGACCCGCAAGCGCAGGGCCGCGCAATCACGATGGAATACATCCTGCAATAGGGAGGATCGACGATGGCTTTGCTCACTCCGACATTGATGGCCGAATCGGCCAGCATGTCGCAAAACGCCAAGGAGACGCCGTGCTCGGCTGGCGGCGACACGTGCCCCAACGACGGCAACGTGCTGCTGCTCGTGAAAAACGCGAGCGCCGGCAGCGAGACTGTCACGGTGACGCCGGCGAAAAGCTCGGCGCAGGTGGCCGGTTTCGGCACCGTCGCCAAAAACGCGGTGGTCGTCGCGGTCGCGGCCGGCGACTCCGCGCTGATCGGGCCGTTCACGCCGGGGATGTTCAACGACGCCAATGGCAACCTCGACATAACCTATTCGGGCGTCACCAGCTTGAGCATCGCCGCGATCCGCATCCCGCGCATTTAACCGCCCGTAAAGGCGCGCGCAAAGGAGATCGAAGATGGCTTTACTCGGAAACAGCGTCCTGCTCCTGGTGCAGACCTCGGCCGGGCCGCCGGGCGTTTACACGGAGGTCGGATCGCAGACCGGCGTCAAGTTCACCAAAAAGGCGCAGGCGATCGACGTGAGCGACAAATCGTCCTACGAGCGCAAGTATCTCGCCGGCGAGCGCGACGAGACGATCACGCTCGACCACCTGTACGTCGCCTCCGACGCGGGCTACGCCGCGCTGCTCTCGGCATGGCAGGCGGGAACGCCGATCGTGGTGGAACGCAACGAATCGGGCAGCAACCTCGAATACGCCAGCGCGATCGTCACGCAGCTCGACGTCGACGCGAAAAAAGACGCGGCCTCGACCGTCGCCGTCACCCTGCAGGTGACCGGCGGATGGACCGCGGGATCGGCGCCATAACGGAGAAGCGGGAGATAGACCGTGCCGAACCAGGAAGTCCAGTTCGAAATCGCGGGCCGCATCCATCGGCTCAGGTTCACGGCCAACGCGGAATACCGGATCGAGGGGATTCTCGGACGCCCCATCTTCCGGATCGCGGAGCACGGCCTGGGCGCGCGGGAATTGCAGGCGATGTTCTGGGGCGCCCTCGAAGGCGCGCGCCTGAAGCATCGCGACCGCGCCGAGCCGTGGACGCTCGACGAAGCGGGCGATCTGATCGACGCGCTGCGCGAACACGGCCGCAATCCGCTCGCGCTCACGATGGAAGCGTGGACGCTCGCGCATCCGCTGCCGGCCGCGGCGGCTAACGCGGCTAACACGGAGGGCGCGGCGGCCGAAGCCGGCCTCCCTTTGCTGAAGACGGTCTCGCCCGCGAGCGGCGATGGGATGCCCTGATGGCCGCAGCCGTCGAATGCGGGCTTACGCCGGACGAGTTCTGGAACGCCACGCTGCGCGAGCTGGAGATTCTCGGCCGCGCGCGCCGTTCGCGCGAAGCCGCGAGTTATCGCCGCGCGGCCTGGACGGCGTGGCATGTGGCGGCGCTGATGCGCGTCGGCGCGGACTTCCCGCCGCTCGCCGAGTTTCTCGAACCGCCGCGTCCGCTCACGGCCGAGGAGCAGGCCGAGCGGGCGCGCGACCACGCCGCGATGATCGAGCTGCGCCGCCGCATGAAGGAAAACCGCGATGGCTGAAGACCTCGGAACCGCCGAAGTTCAGATTACCGCGTCGCTCGCGCCGCTCGCACGCCAGCTCGACGAAGCGAAAGCGATGGTCGAACAGTCGACGTCCGAAGCCGCCGCGGGCGCCGCGCGCGCGGCCACGCAGGGACTCCGGGACTTCGGCCAGGTCGCGGGCGGACTGCTGCGCGGCTTGACCAACAAGTTCGCCAATCTGCTCTCGGTCTTCGGCGCCGGCTTCGCGATCCGCGAGTGGGTCGCGCTCATGAGCGACGCGGGCGACGCCGAAGCGCGGCTGGGCGCGACGCTGAAAGCGACCGGCGACGCGAGCGGCTACACCACGGCGGCGCTGGAATCGATGGCGCGCGAGCTGGAGGCGCATAGCGAGTACAGCCACGTCGCGATCGAAAACGCCGAGGCGCTCGCGCTCACCTTCCAGGGCATCGCGCACAATACCTTTCCCCGGTTCATACAGGCCGCGCTGGACATGGCGACCGTCACCGGGACCGACTTGAACGGCGCGGTCGAACGGCTCGGCCGCGCGCTTCAGGACCCGCGCGAAGGGATGATGCTGCTGCATCGCGAGGGCATCGTGCTCGGCGCGTCGCAGCAGGCGCTCCTCGATCATTTCCTCGCCACCGGCAATCAGGCCCGTGCGCAGGCGCTGATCCTCGGCGAAGTCGAGCGCCGCTTCGGCGGCGCGGCCGTCGCCGCGCGCGACACCTTCGGCGGCGCGCTCGATTATGCGGGCCACGAAACCGAAAACCTGATCGAGGCGTTTTCCGCAGGTTCCGGCCTGACCGGCGCACTGCGCAAGGTCGCGAACGCGGCCGGCGACGCCGCGTCCGCGCTCGCCGAGCTTTTCGCGGGTCCCACCCAGGACCAGCTCAAGGCCGAGATCGCCGCGGTCAACGCCGAAATCGCGGGCCTGCAGTCGGGAAAAGGAACCACCCTCGCCGAGCGCATCAACCTGTGGCTCGACGGCGGCAAAGGCAGCGACTACGCCAAGTCGCGCATCGAGTCGCTCAAGCTGGAATTGCAGGAGCTGAACAAGGCGCTCGCGCCGATGGACGCGGCGTCGGCCGCGGCGGCGAAGAACGCGCACGTCGCGCCGTACGTCGATCCGAAAGCCGCCGACAGCGCCAAGCAGCTCGCCGGCCATCTGAAAGAGCTGCGCCAGCAGACCGAAAAATATATCGGCGATCTGCGCCTGCAGGCGCAGGACGAGCAACTGCTCGCGCGCGCGCAGGCGCAGGGCGCGCAGGCCGTCGCCGCCGCGAACCGCGAGATTCAGATCGCCGAGGCCGAGCATCGCCTGAACGCCTCCGCGACCGCCGCCGACCGCGCCGAGGTCGCGAAGCTCGCGGGCCAGATTTACGACGCGAAAGAGGCCACGCGCCAGCTCGCCGACGAGCAGCGCAAACAGGCCGAACAGGCGCGCCGCGCGCAGGAGCTGATCGATTCGGCGATCGCCGACGCGATTCCGCCGGCTGAGAAGTACCGGCAGAAGATCGGCGAAATCACGGCCGCGATCCAGAACGGGATGGTCCCGAACATCCTGCAGGCGAACGAGGCGATCAAGCAGCTCCAGAAAGAAATGTCGCGCGGCAAGGACGCGACCAGCACCACCGCGGCCGCGATGCAGCATGCGCTGGACGCCGCCAACAGCAAGTTTATCGAGGCCCTCACCTCGACCGACAAGCTGAATCGCGGATGGAAAGGCGTGGGCAACGCCGCGCTCGGCCTCGCGCAGGATATCGAGAAGCTGGTCCTCCAGCTCATGATCCTGAATCCAATGATCGACGCGCTCACCGGCGCGCAGCCCGGCCAGCAGGGCTATCTGCCGACGGCGTTCGGCGCGTCCGGAGGGCCGGGCGCGGGCGCGCCGTCGTCGCCGGGCGCGGCAAAAGGCGCGGGCGCCTTCGGCGCGCTGCTCTCGATGGTCGAGAACGCGGCGAGCGGCCTCGGCAACCTGGCGATGAAGGGAGCGATCCCGGGCCTCGAGAATCTGGCGGCGAGCGGCGCCGCCGGCTTCGGGTCGCTGCTCAGATCCGGATGGTCCTCGCTCGCGTCGCTGTTCGGCTTCGCCAGCGGCGGCTCATTCGACGTCGGCGGCAGCGGCGGCGTCGATTCGCAGGTCGTGATGTTCAAGGCGACGCCGGGCGAGCACGTGCAGGTCGGCCCCGGCTCGGGCGGCGCGAATGTCAACGTGCAGGTCCACAACTACAGCGGCCATCAGGCGAAAGTGTCGCAGCAGCCCAACGGCAACGGCGGCCAGGATATTTACGTGCAGATCGGCGACGCGATGGCGCAGCAGGTGCGCCACGGCGGTTCGCTCGGCCGCGCCGTGCGCGACACCTTCGGCTCGCAGAGAGTTCCGATCCAGCGATGAAGAAGAAAACTGCCAGCGCGGCGAGCGCATCAAACAGCTTCGTCCCCTGTCGCGAGACGCGGCCGCGCGACATCGTCGACGATTTCAACGACCTCGCCTTCGCGTGCGCCCGCGCGCTCGATATCGCCCTGAAGGACGGCGCGAAGAAGTTCGCGCCGGGCGCGTGGCGCGCCGTCGCGATCGCCGATCATCTCAGGCACGCGCGCGACCACGCGCATCGCGGCGTTTCCGAACGCGAATATCGCCGCACCCATCTGGCTCATCTGCTGTGCCGCGCCGCGATGGCGTTCCGCAACTTCGAGGAGGAAAGCAAATGAGGAAAGCGATCCTGCCGATGGCTTTCGCGCTGTTGTGCTGCGCCGCGCCCGCGCATGCGGGCCGCGTCGTCAATTCCGCCGGTTCCGGCGGCGCGTGCGTGCAGGTCACGACCACGGCCGCCGTCACCGTGATCGCCGCGGCCGGCGATCTCGACTGGCGTCTGACGACCACGGCGCCGCTCAACTGCGCGTGGGGTTCCGCGTCGGGCGCGGCCCCGCCGGTCGAGCCGACCACCGGCGCGATCGGCACGGGCAAAGGCTTCTCGATCGGGTCGAGCTGGAACGAGGCCGGCGCGGGCGCGCAGCTCCGGATGGACTGCATCGGGCAGACCGCGTCGGCCTACGTCTGCACCGTCGAGGACCAATGAGCGATGGCCGCGCCGGTCTGGCCGAGCATCCTGCCGCAGGCGTTTCCGCTCGCGTCCTATCTGGAGACGCTGCCCGCGATCGTCATCCGCACCAAGATGGACGCGGGGCCGGCAAAGGTGCGGCGCCGCTTCTCGGACAACGTGCGCCCGCTGAAATTCGAGCTGCGGCTGAACGCCTCGCAGTACGCGGAGCTGGCGACCTTCTATCAGAACGACTGCGCCGGCGGCGCGATTCCATTCGTCTGGAATATCCAGGACCCGGAGCTGGTGATGCTCTATCCGGCGAAGGTCGTCGATACGGCTAACGGGATCGTGCAGCTCACGATGCGCTTCGTATCGCCGCCGAAACGCTCGATTCTCGCGGGCGCCGTCCCGACCCAGGCGCCGCAGTCGCTCTCGCAGGTCGATCTGGATTTGGAGGTGATGATTTAACCTCATGAAACGGTCATTTATCGCGCTTGCAACGCTGCTTTTAATCGCGCTCGGCGCGGGCGCCGCGGCCGCGCAGACGGGGCCGAACTATATCGCGATCCCCGATTATTCGCCGTCCAATGCGATGCCGGGCCTGACGCCGGGCCAATCGCTGCGCGCCGACATCAACAATCATCTGAGCGGCGTCACCGGAATCGAGCCGGTGCTGGATTCCTACACCTTCGCCACGCTGCCGGCGAAAGCGAACGGGAGCGAGGTCTATTGCAGCGATTGCGTGCAGGCGAATCCCTGCGCCGGGTCGGGCAGCGGCGCGGTCGCGCTGAAAATCAACGGCGCGTGGCAATGCGCCGCCGGCGTGAGCGCCAGCGCGTTTCCGCTCACCTCGGACGTTTCAGCCGCGAGCCATCGGATTACCAATCTCGCGCCGAACACCACGACCGGCGACGCGCTCAGCCAAGGCCAATCGCATCTGAATGACCTTGCGGCGGCGACGGCGGCGTATTCGATGGGCGGCAATCTGCTGACCAATCTCGCCGGGGCCGTGGCGAATGGAGAAGCGCTGGTTTACGGGCAATCTGGAGCGACGCTGTACGGCGCGAATTTCACCAACGGGCCGGTGACTGGCGTGCCCACGGCGACGGCGATCGGACAGGCGCTCTCATGGGGCCAGAATCAGGCGCAACTGACGGTGAATCAGGCGGTCGCGGCGGTCGCGTCGTCCTCGAATAATTACACCGGCGCGACGAGTCCGCAATCAGTGAACGCGCCAGCCAATATCGTCGCGGGCAACGTGTTGATTACGTCGCTTGAGTTTCTCAATGTCGCATCGGAAACCGTCACGCCGCCAAGCGGTTGGACGCCGATTGCGCACGTTGATGGCTACGGCGGCGGCGGGGGCACGCCCATTTACACGTTCTGCAAGGTTGCGACGGCCAGTGAGCCGTCCAGTTATTCGTGGTCATGGAACACGAATGCTTGGGCGGTTTTCATGACGGTTGCGCAAGTGAGTGGGGTGGGAACCTGCACTCCGGACGGTTACATCACCAACAGTTCCGCTGCGGCCAATTCCATAGCACTGGCGTCGTTCGGGGTAACGCATCTTAATGATTTCGTTTTTGTGGCGGCGAATTTGAATGGCGACCCCGGCGTTGTCGCATCGTCTATCGGCGCGCAAATCGATCAGAGCGGCGCGAGTTCGGGCAATTTCTGGTTCACCAACAACTCGTTCGCCACGCCGACGATCACCTTGTCAGGCGGCTATACAGAGGCGTTCGGCGGCATTGCTATAGCTTTTCCGACCAATTCGACCGTTCAAGGGTCGCCGCTGATTCAAGGCCAGAACGGCGCGACGCTGCAATCGCTCACCGCGCAGGTCAACAAAGTCCTGAACGTGATGGCTCCGCCGTACAATGCGCAAGGCGACGGTAGCAGTGACGACACCAACGCGATTCAGAGCGCCATCTATGATGCTTGCGGCGGCGTCCCGCCTAACTTCAATTCGGGCCAACTGACACCCAACTCCAAGGGCGCGGCGGTTTATCTGCCCGCGACGCCGAACGGTTACCTTATCTCGAAGCCGTTGCGCATCCCGTGTAGCGGAATCCAAATGTACGGCGCAGGCCAGAACGCGACCAAGCTGGTGCATAATTTCGTCGGGCCGTCGATTATCGCCGAGAGTTGGAATGATGGCGCATTGACGTTTGGACCGCCGCTGGTCGGTTCGACGGGCCAGTCGCTACAGGGTTCGAGCACGACATTTATCGACGCTGCGCGATTTCTGAACTCGGCCAATCTCAATTTCGCGACGGAGTCGGCCAATGGTTTCGATATCGAGTTCTGGGAAGAAAACACAACTGGCGCTTGTGGGACTCAGATATTTGGCTCCATTCCTGCTGCGCCCGGAAGCGGGACAGGGATGTTCAACTTTGCCCTGAACGGTTCCTGCGATCTCACCGCCACCGTCAATACCACTGGCGGCGTTGTTTCGCTTGGGCCATGTTCGACGGCGCAAGCGGCGAACACCGCCTATGACGTAGCGGTCGATTGGGACAAGTCGAATTACCGGCTGTTTCAGAATGGCGTCTTGTGCTCGACGGTCGCGTCCACGAATGCGCCGGTTATGGGGCCGACCGAAGAAATACCATTGCCCGACAACGGCGGCTGGCAGTTTTTCCCTGACGGCTCTGGAAACTTTTACGGAAGCTCTATCTATAATTACGACTCAGTTCGCTTTGAAAAGGCGTCGATGCACACGGCGGCTTACACGCCGCCGACGACGAAATTCGCCGCCGACGGCAACACTGATTTGTTGTTGAACTGGGACACGTCGCTGGACGGCACGCAGGTCGGTTGGTGGCGTCAAAGTCAATCGACGCCGAACGTCTATTTCCCGCTGTTGCTCGGAGTCACAGGCCCGCATCCGCCGGGGAGCACTTATCTGCACGACATGGAGTTGTGCAACCAAGGAAGTAATTTTGGTTATGCGGATGGCGTCTTCGCGGTTTGGGCGACCGACTCGAAATGGGAGCGTTTAAGCTGCTCGAATGCGATGTTCGTGCCGTTCGATTTCTACAATAACGACTATGGCGACATCGTGCGCGACGATTACGCCTATGGCGGCGTCCTTGGTTTCCAGCACGGCGACGCATGGAACCAGTCGTTTTCGAGCAACGAATTTTCCGACGGCGCGACCTATGCTTGTTTCGAGACGGTCTCAGGCGGTGGCGGCGGCGGCCACGATGAGCATCAAACATGCGCTGATCGTGGCAGCGAGTACTACGGCTGGATGTACTTCGAGAGCATCGGCGAGAACGATTACTCGTTTCTCGATACCGAATCGGCTGCCAACAATCTAAAGGCGACGTATCTGTTGTGGCAAAACTGGGCACCGCTTACCTTTATCAGCCCGCTGCCTGACACTTACGCCGGAGCGCCGTTCTTCTATTCCGAAGGTGGAGGATGGGGACCGATTATTATCGGCGGCATGTTCAGCACGTATGGAGAGAATCAACCGCCGAATTACGACATCTATTTTGGCGGCACGGCTCCGAGCCATCCGGCGACGGTCATCAACACGCTGCTGCCGAGCGGCGTGCCGCTGACCGATATTCCATCGGGAGTCCAGAAAATCGGCGAGAACAATATGCTAAATTCGCTCGAGCTGCGGCAGGCGCCGACGCTTGACGCCGGACTGAACCATATCGACGTCAACGCTCTCGCCGACCCGTCCGCGCCTGCGATTTCGGTGGTTGGGGCGACCGGCTCATCAAGCTACGGTCCCTATTTCGTCGTGTGCCATGACGCCAACGGGGGCGTGACCAACGTCTCGCCGGCGTCGAACACGCTGACGAACGGCCCGGCGGCATTGAGCGCCAGCGATTACATAAAGGTTAGCTGGAGCACGGAATCCGGATGCGCCTCATGGGACGTGCTGAAAGGCAGCCTGCGCGCAGCGCTCGCGACCGGCGTTCCGGGCACGACGACTTCGCTCAACGACATCGGCCAGACAACCGTCGCTTACACAGCTCCCACGCGCAATACCACGGGAGATCTTGCCTATGGATCGATTCTGGTGAGCGTTGGGATGCCGTACGCGAAGATTCCGGCCGCGGTGGTGAACGGTGGACGCTTCTATTGCACCGACTGCGACCCGCCGGCCAATCCGCCCGCGGCCTGCACGCATATCGGCGCCGAAACCGGATCGTGGGTGGACGGCGTCAATAATCAGTGGCTTTGCGTGCCGTAGCGATTTGACAACTCCTGGTTTGTCGCCGTCCGTTCGAGCCGGCGGGAGCTTCCTCCCGCCGGTTTTTTTCGTGTAAGGAGCGCGCCGCATACCGCGAAATCAGGACACTTCAAACGGCCGACGCGCTTGGCCAGTGCGAAACCAGCCCGCGCCCGCGGTTATCGCGAGAAAAGGAATTGCCGGAGTGCGATAGCGCGCGTAGGCCTCCGGCCCAGACGCGAGCGCAAGCATTGTCAGTGCGATTAAAACCAGCACGACCAGTTCTCCGCGGCGCGCGCCGGGACTGAAAAGCGCGCGAACGACGCCGATCCAAACCACGAGAACCGCCGCAAGCTGAAAACTCAAAAGCGCTGTTATCGTTGGAGATCGGAGCGTTGTTTTGATTCTATTAGCCAGCGCGGCGGCGGCTGGGCTAAAAGGAATCGAGGCGTCGTGCATAGACATGACTATCATGAGATTCGCGCGATCAGGAACGATCGCAAGCCATAGCAATGAGGTCAAACTCATGCGGATGAATTGAAATGGATGCGCAGAGATAACCTTCAAACTCCTTGCGACCATCAGATGGTCCATTTGCGCATCGATGTTTCGCGACGATTGCGACGGCGCTAAATCGAGATTCCGTTCGAGGGTCTTCTGTATCTGCTGGAAATCGCCGCCGTCTGAAAACCAAATCACCCCCGCCGTTCTATAAAAATAAAGGTTATACGCGCCGATAGTGCTTAGCGTCCACATTCCCGTGCGATAGTAGTTTCGCGCGGCCCATCCGACGCCCACAGAAGCCGGAATAACAATCACGATCGCCGCAAGGTGAAGCTGTGCTTTGAGGCGAGAGGGAGTGGGCACGACGAACGGGAGAAAGGCGATAACCGGGAGACAGATGGCGATTGGTCGAACGAGAACGGCGGCTCCAAGCGAGAGGCCCGCGACCGTGACGATGCATAGCTGTCTAAGGCGCGGATGATCAACGTCGATCGCGAGCATCTCGAGCAAAATTCCCAAGGCGAGCAGTAACTGAAAGAGAGAATCAGACATCACCATCGCGCCGGACACGATCGAAGGAATGTCAAGCGCGATGAGTGTCTCGGCCGCCGCGCCCGCGGCGAGACCCCAGCGCGTTGCGGTGAAATATCCAGCGATCAAGCAGGTGGCGGCACCAAGCACGGCCTGTGCGGCGACGACAGTGCGGGGCTTGGAGAAGGCGACGAGGAAAAGTGGGTAACCAGGAGTTCGCAGCGTTTCCGGTGGGCCGCATACTCCGCCATCCAGTCTGGCGAAGCCACATCCGGCGCGGAGACCTGATGCCAGTTCAACGTAGCGAGCCGAATCGTTGCTCCGCGTCCAACCGGTGCCGGGTTGCAAGAGGGGCGCGAGTCTGAGTAAAAGCGCAACTGCAGCTATCGCAATAAGGATTCTCACCGTGTGCTCCGATCATCGATTTCGCCATGAGTCTGACGAGCGATTGAGGTTTGAGCCGCGGCTCCCGTTTTGACTCTCCGGCTTCGACCGGGGTTGTATCCCCGACGGCCGACTTCGGCAACATTTTAGGCCAGGCTTGGTTCACGGGGTTTCGGCAGGCGATTTTATTGCACCGACTGCGACCCGCCGGCCAATCCGCCCGCGGCCTGCACGCATATCGGCGCCGAAACCGGATCGTGGGTGGACGGCGTCAATAATCAGTGGCTTTGCGTGCCATAGCGGTTGGCGCGGTGCATTCGCCGGATCGGAAACGGGCGCCGGCCCATCCGATTCCGGCGAATGTGCGGATACTCCATCACTTCCGGAGGCCCGGCGCCGGCCGCCCGATTGAACCGCCGTATTCGCCTTGACCACGCGCCTCGACCGCACTACTTTCAGTACATTTTGGGACGCTTCAGCGTCGCCACGAATTAAGATACGCACGACCAGCGTCTTCGAAACCGCCACGCATTAGCTTGCGAGAGCACAGATAATCAATCTAATCCGTCCGAATCCTGAGACAATTCAAACGCATGCCTGGCCTCAAGCAAACGAGATTCCGGCGTCTATTTGCGAATACGGTTCTTGTGTTCGCCTCCGCGGCGGCGGCTCTGGTCCTGGCAAATATCATTCTATGGATTTTCAACATCGGCAAAGTTGAAATTTACCGATACGACCCGGACTATGGATATCTGGCGGTTCCTGATCAATGGCCGTCGCCGCGCGGCATCACCTTCCGCATCAACGGCGCCGGCCTGCGAGGCCCGGACTTCTCACCGGTCAAGAAGCCGGGAACTTTGCGGTTGGCGTTCGTGGGAGATTCCGTGACCTTTGGCGGCGGAATCGTTTCCGACGGCGACACGTTCGTAAGTCTCGCCGCGGCCCGCTTAAGCAGGATGAGCGGGCGGAATATTGACGCCGTGAATATATCCGCTCCCGGCTGGAGCGTTCAGAATATCAAAGGATACGTTGCGCGATACGGACTCTATGACGCCGACGCGCTCATATGGATACTTCCTCGAGAAGACTTTTACCGGCCTTTCTCGCACGAAGGGATGCCCACCGAGTCCGGGTTTCGACTGCAATTTCTGTTGTCCGTTTCGATGCGAAGGTTATTCGCCCTTATCCGGCCGAAGATAGAGCTTCATCGGCCGAAACCAACAGGCGTCGAAGACGCGGCGATCTCGACCACGCTTGCCGCAAACATCGCGGCATTCAAATATGTCCTCGCATATGCTCGCGACCGAGGAATCAGAATTTTCGTGATCTTCTTTCCGGAAGGGGATTTGCCGGCCGATTCGCTTCCGCAGGCCTACGGAGAATACCGCGCAACCGCTGAATCATTCGGCGCGAAGATTTGCGATATCAGCGGACCAATCGACGCCGACGGCGGATTGTCGCTTTTCTACGACGGCGTTCATCTCGATCCGCGCGGCCATCAGGTGACGGCCGCGCTGGTCGCTCAGTGCGTAGGCGATTCGTTGCCCTTCTTGCTGCGAACCGCCCATTAGCGCGGCAGGCATTTACGTTCGGCTTCATCACGGCGGTGCGGCCTCAAGATCAAGAAAGGCACGACCCGCCATGGCCCGTTGGAGCCATGCGATGAATTTGGCGTTCAATTCGCCGATTCAGCAGACAATCCGGCGATCTCGGCGTACGCCAGGGAAGACTCCATCCTTAGCGCACTGAATCAAGCGTCTGCTTATACACTTCAAAATAGATTCCTTTATATATCAGGCGCTTGCCTACAAGCGCGGTTTTGAATTCAGTTCCGGGCCAATTTGAGATTGGATTCCCCAATCCAGGAATTGTGGGAACGATGACCACTTTGGCCGAGCGCAGGGATTGAAGCGTCGCGCCGATTTCTTTCACGGTCGCGACGCCGGGCACGACGAAGGCGCCGGCGGCCGGCCGCAACCACGGGAACAGCGCCATCGCGCCGCCTGTCCATGTGAAGAGGATGGGGCGGTCTTCTTTGGTAAGCGCGGCAACGCGCTCCCACTCGGCGGTTTCGGCAGGAACGGCATAGAGACCGGCGGTAGCGGCGCCGCGCCTCATAATCCGCCAGTCCGATATGGACGACTTGAGCAGCCCGTAATTGCCGAGCGCAGCAAGGATGCATAAGGCCCATACGCCCTTCGCCGCCAGCGGACGCCACCGATCAACCGCGGCGACGCCAATCACAAGAATGTATGCGTAATAGGTCCACGACGATGGCGATCCATAGAAGAACGCGATGAAGCCGAAATGCAAAATCGCGCAGGTCGCGACGACCTCGAAATTGGCTGGCGTCGGCGCCACGGCCGCAAATGATCGACGTGCGGTGAAGAAAACGACGATGATCAAGAACAGCGATGCGCAAACCCAGAATGCGACCGGCGTTCCAAGGTAATAAGATGGATGCACGCCTGGAAAATAGAATACGCGCCACGCATTACCCGTCCATCCGAAGTGAAGTAACTTATAAGCTTTCGCTCCGGATATCGGCACGAGGCTTTCGATTACGGCAGTCCGCCCAAACGCCGCGCTCATCAGCAGCGATAGGCCGATGACAGCGCATAGCGCGGGCATCGCGGCGCTGAAGAGTTCAACGGGCGTGAGTTTCTTCCGGCGGCGCAAGTCCGCAAGGATTAAAATCAGCAGCGTTAGGCCGAGCAGGTAGCCCATGGAAGGTTTGACAAAACAGGCGGCGGCGGCCATAGCGAGGGCTTGCGGCCTCCGGCCATGAGCCTGCATCAGAAGCGCGGCAGAAATCAGAATCGGTTCGAGCGCGTGGGGCAGGTCAGCGCCAATACCCACGATGAAGGGCAAGCTCGCCGCTAACAAGACGTGTCCCGGAGCTCCGCTCTCAGCATGAATAAAATCTTGCAAGATCAGAGTCAGAACCAGCGCGCAAGGAACACTCAGCATCATGAAGGACGCCGGACTGGTTCCGGCCAAACGAAACCAGATTTCCTGGATAAACAGCGGCAGTAGGCCGTATTGCCAGCCGAAATCGACGATGGGGACCCGGCTGTGATGCAATAAGCCGTTTGCGACGAGGTAACCGCCCCAATCCCAAAAAGCGAACTTGTTAAAATTGTAGAGGGATGGCCATTCCAGAACAGCCAGCGCACAGACTTCGATTATAGTTAATACCGATACTAGGATCTGGCGCCGGCTATATCCATTCGACACGGAATTACTGGAATCGGAACCGGCGGCGAGCCTGGCTGCCGGACGTTGAACGGCTTCCACGCTAGGTTCCGGTACCGCGCCGTGCGTCGGCGGCTGGAGCGCCATCGGGCGCGGGCGGCGGCGCTTCGGGGGCGCGCTGGAGCGCGGGCGTCGAAGTCGCGACCAGCTTGAGCGCGGGTTCGCGCGCGAGCGCGTCGAGCAGGCGGCGCGTCAATTCGTCCGCCGATTCCATCGCCCGCGCGATCGGCGCGGGATAGCGCAGCACGATTTCGAGGCCGTTGGCGCCCAGATGCAGCCGCGTCCGCGGACGGGGCGTCTCGAAACGCACATTGAGGCTGGTCTCGACGTGGCGGTAGTCGCGCTCGATCGCGTCGCGAAAGCGCGCGAAGACCTCGCCGACGACCTCGTCCACGCGCTTTTCGGCAAGGCGCCAATCGCAATCGGGCGCGAGCGTCAAGCGCAGTTCGTTCCATTCGTACCTGGCGCCGGGAAGCGGCTTGAAGAAATTGGCGTTGCCCTGGAACAGGACCGAATTGGCGAAGACCACGACGCGGCCGGTCGGCTGCAGGGCGTCGGAATTGGCCGACAGCTCCATCATGGTGAGCTTGAAGAGGCTCAACTCGACCACGTCGCCGGTGACCCCGGCGAGCTGGATGCGGTCGCCGACGCGGATGCCGAAGCGGCCGCTCGCGTAAAAATATCCGGCGACGGACACGAAAACGTTCTGCAACGCGAGCGCGATTCCGGCCGCCGCGAAGCCCATGATCGTGGCCAGCGCGCCCAGTTCGTTGGCGAAATCGAGCAGGATGATCATCACGATGACGATCGTCAGGATCAGCCGGCGCAGCTTCATCAATTGATGGCGGCGCTGATGGTCGCCGATATAGCGGAAGGTGAGGACGCGCCACAGCGCCGCGGCGCCGAAAATAAAGCCGAAGAGCACCGCGAATCCCGCCGTCCGCAGGATCAACGAACGCACCTCCTGCTTGAAGCGGGCGCTCACAAAGCCGATCCAGCGGTTGAGATTCGAAATGTAGAGACTGAGCGTCATCTGCTGTTTCGAGAGCGGCACGAGCGCATCCGAAATGAGCTTCTGGCGCATGGTCAGATCGTCAAAGGCCCGCTTGCTGGCGTTGAGCGTGGCGATATCGTTGGAGCGGGTCTGCGCCGCCGCGATTTGGCCCTGGTTGACCACGTCCTGCAGCATCTTGAGCAGCGGCGCGCGCCGGCTTTGCACTTCTTCGGCGAGCTTGGCGGTGGCCTTGACCTGCGCGTCCAGCATCTGGTCCTTGCGCGTCAGGCGGAGCAGTTCCCCGAAACCGCCGAAGAAGCCGAGCACGGCCGCCGACTGCGAATTATCCGCGGATGCGGAAGCGGCTGGCTTGGCCGAGGCGAATTGCGGCACGTTGCGCTCAAGCTCGTCGATTTGAGCGTCGAAGGCCGAGCCGCCGGCGGGACCGCTGCCGGATTCGAACGCAATCAACGCCGTGACAGAATCCAATTGAGATTGTGAAAGCGCAATTTCTCCTTGCGCCGTGACGATTTTCTGCTGCAGCGCGGCGCGACCGGGGCGCGTAGCATTGCGCATCTCACGTTGCAGCCTGGCGAGACGGATTTTCGCGGCCGCGAGCGACGCGACGATCTGATCGCGGCGATCGAGCAGCGCGCGCAGGTTGGACGAAGTCCCGGGCGAAACCTGAGCGGTAGCCGCCGCGCCGCTTTCCGGGCCGTAAATGGATTTCAGCAGGGCCGCCTCGGCGTGCGCGTAAGCGAAGGCGAGCTTGACGACTTCGTCGGCCATCTGGCGATCGTCGGAGACGAACAGGATTTCGACCGGGTCGCGGGCGGCGCGAATTTCGTCTGCGAGCCTGCGGCGCCATCCGATCACGTCGCTCAGATATGAAATGACCGCGGTATGCGCGTCGTGTACGGCGTTAGACTGGCCGGCGGATTGCGCGGCCGGCGAAACCGCGGCGCTCGGCAGTGTGGGAGACACGGCCGCCGCGGCAGCGGCCGGCGAATTCACCGGCGCGGCGGACGTTGGTTTTGCGAACGCCGCGGTGGCGGCCAGGGATGCGAAAATCAGGGCGCAGAGGAACGTCAACGGCGAGAATCGAATTTTGGCCATCTTGCAAAGGCCATATTCTATCATCGCACCGCTAGCGCATCGAAACGTGCGTCCGTTTCAAATGACCGGACGGCGCTCTTCCAAAACCGCACGCACTCCTTCGCGATAATCGCGGCCAAAGTAAACGTCGCGGCGCAAGCCCTCGAGATATTCGTAAGTCGCGGGCGGGATCGGCGGCGCCTCGCCAAGCACGCGGATAGTTTCGCTGAACGCGGCGATCGCGGCGGAAAAAACGCTCTGGTTTCGCCAATCTATGAAAGCGGCGAAGAATTTTGCTTGCGGGCGTCAGGGAAAAGAATGGGGCAGGCAGTGGGGAGGCTGCCTGCCCCCTGGGGGGAGCGAGGACTTTTGGGGAGCGCGTGCCTCGCCGACGCGGAGACTTATCGAGACGCCGTGGACGGCGGCAGCCAGTTGGGAATCGGCAGCAAAGCCGCCTTGGCTACGCTGATATCCCGTGCGGCGGTATCGTAACGCCCAAACTCATACATCCGCTGCGCCTCCAAATAGTTGCTTTCGGCGACCGGATTGTCGGACCCAGCTTCTTTCGCTGCGAGCAGCCGCGCATGGAGGTCGGACAGTTGCTGCTGAATTTGCTGCTGAGTCGGGACGACGTCCGCCGTGATCACCGGAACCTGATTGGTGTCAAAGGCAAACGCCGGAATCGCCGCCGCGCAAAAGAAAGCAGCGGCGCCGGCAACAACAACGATTGCTTTGAGATTCTTCATGAGTTTCGAGCTCCTCCGCACTATCAAGCTGGCGTCGGCGGAAGGCCCGCCGTACGCCGCTAAGTTCGCGAATACCATAAAGCTATTTTCGTGCCATTTTGGTTAGAACGGCGAATATCGGGCGGCGTGGAGCAATGATCGAGACGAAAATCTAATAAAATCAGCCCTTTAGCTGTCTCGTGCTGAACTCACGAAAGATCGCGGCGAGAAATCTATCGAATGTACAAACGCGATTTACTAACGATTTTTCGACGAATGATTCGCAAGCTGCGAAGCGATCAAATCTGACGATGGACGAGCGCCAGGATAAAAACAGGCGGCGGGATTGCTCCCGCCGCCCGACGGTCAAACAGCCAATCTTGCGAAGCGTGGCCGCGCGGCTTACGCGTCGTAATAGAGATGGAATTCGTATGGATGCGGGCGCAGACGAATGGCGCTCACTTCCTTGGCCATCTTGTAGTCGATCCAGGTCTCGATCAGGTCCTCAGTGAAAACGTCGCCCTTGAGCAGGAATTCGTGATCGCGTTTGAGATTGGCAAGCGACTCTTCAAGCGACGCCGGCATGCTCGGGACCTCGGCGAGTTCGGCCGGGGACAACGCGTAGATATCCTTGTCGAGCGGCTGTCCGGGATCGAGGCGGCGCTGGATTCCATCGAGACCCGCCATCATCATCGCGGAAAACGCGAGATACGGGTTGCAGGTCGGGTCGGGAAAGCGCACTTCGATGCGCTTCGCCTTGGGCGACGGCGAGTACATCGGGATACGCACCGAAGCCGAGCGATTCCGGCTGGAATAGGCGAGGTTGATAGGCGCTTCGAAGCCCGGCACCAGACGGCGATACGAGTTCGTGCCCGGATTGGTGAACGCGGCGAGCGCCGGCGCATGATGCAGGATTCCCGCGATGTAGTGCATCGCGAGTTCCGACATCCCGGCGTAGCCATTGCCCGCGAACAGCGGCGTTTCGCCTTTCCACAGGCTCTGATGGGTATGCATGCCGGTGCCGTTGTCGCCGAAAATCGGCTTGGGCATAAAGGTCGCGGTCATGCCGTGGCGGGCCGCCACGTTCTTGACGATATATTTGTACCATGTCAGCCAGTCGGCCATCTTCACCAGCGATTGGAAGCGCATGTCGATTTCAGCCTGTCCGGCGGTGGCGACTTCGTGATGCTGCTTTTCGACGCGGATGCCGACCTGCTCCATCACCAGCACCATCTCGGTGCGGATGTCCTGCAGGCTGTCGGTCGGCGGCACCGGGAAGTAACCTTCCTTGTTCTTTACCTTGTAGCCAAGATTCAGGCCGCTTTTCAGCGAATCGGGCCGGCCGCTGTTCCAGTTGCCTTCGTTGGACTCGATGAAGTGGTAGCTGGAGTTCTGCGTGGTGTCGAAACGGACGCTATCGAAGATAAAGAACTCCGGCTCGGGACCGAAAAAGGCGACATCGCCGATGCCCGTGGACTTCAGATAGGCTTCGGCCTTGCGCGCGACATTGCGCGGGTCGCGCGAGTAGTCCGCTCGCGTGATCGGGTCCTGCACGGTGCAGATAATCGAGAGCGTCGGATCTTTGGTGAACGGGTCGAGAACGGCGGTCGTCGGATCGGGGATGACGAGCATGTCCGAACTGTCGATCGATTGCCATCCGCGGATCGATGAGCCGTCAAAGCCCAACCCCTCCTCGAACGGCGCCTCGTCCTTGAATTCGGAAATCGGGGCGGAGAAATGCTGCCAGGTGCCGAGCAGGTCGATAAACTTTATATCGACCATCACGACGCCCTTTTCTTTGATCATCTGTAAAACTTGTTTCGGAGTCATCTGACTCGCCATCCTCCTGGCCGGTTACGGGACGGCCGACCCATGGTAGCATTCTTTGCCGCCGGAAAATCGATCCGGCGGCGCGTCTTTGACCGGGGAAAAGCGCCGGACCTACGACGAATTCGGCGCGCAGGCTGTCGAGCGACGCGACGATCACGTCATTTTTCACGAAATCGCGACTGAGGCAAATGCCCAAACATGTGGCGCCTGCCTGCCAAACGGGCATCACCGCTGCCCGCGCCGTCAACGGCGCGCTCGAACTTCACCTTGATGAAATTGGCGTCTATCCACACAAAATCGGAGATTCCGGGAAGCTTAACCCTCCTGCCACAAACCGGGCGAAAGTGGATGATGCAAAACAAATGCCGCAAATTCATCACGGGGGCGATGTCGCGGTCTCGGTGAAATTTTCATCCAATGAAATTTTGCTTGGAAGGTAGGCGGGCGTACAGGTAATAATTGGCGTAGCCGAATTTTCCGGGTCTTAGCGCCTGAATTTACGGGACGCCTTGGGAGACAGCCGATGGACTTTGAGCTGACCGATTCGCAGAAAGAAATTGTCGAGGGCGTGCGCGCGCTATGCGGGCGCTTTCCGGACGAATATTGGCGCGGAAAGGACCAGCGCAGAGAATTTCCCAATGAGTTCTACCAGGCGGTCGCCGACGCCGGCTACCTCGGAATCGCGATTCCCGAGGAATATGGCGGCAGCGGTCTCGGCATTACCGAGGGCGCGCTGGTGATGAAGGAAGTCGCGTACGCGGGCGCGATGAACGCCGCGAGTTCGATTCATCTTGGCATTTTCGGACTGGCGCCGCTTATCCGGCACGGTTCGGAAGAAATCAAGCGGCGCTATCTGCCGCGCGTGATCAGCGGCCAGATGCACGTCTCCTTCGCCGTTACCGAACCCGACGCCGGCAACGAATCACGCACATCAAGACCTTCGCCCGCCGCGAGGGCGATTACTACATCATCAACGGCCGCAAGGTCTTCACCACCAAGGCGCAGGAAGCGCACAAGATGCTGCTGCTGACGCGCACCACGCCGGTCGAGCAGGTGAAGAAAAAGACCGACGGCATGACGCTCTTTTTCGCCGACGTCGATCGGAATGCGATCGAAGTGCGCGAACTGCTGAAGCTTGGCCGGCATGCGGTCGACACCAACATGCTGTTCATCGACAATCTCAAGGTCTCCGCGGCCGATCTGGTCGGCGAGGAAGGCCGGGGATTCCATACGCTGCTCGATGGATTGAATCCCGAACGGATTCTGATCGCGGCGGAAGCGATCGGCATCGGACGCTCGGTCGTCGATCGCGCGGTGCGCTACGCCAAGGAACGCATCGTTTTTGGCCGGCCGATCGGGCAGAACCAGGCGATCGCGCATCCGCTGGCCGACGCGTACGCGAAGCTCGAAGTCGCCGAGTTGATGATGATGAAGGCGGCATGGCTGTTCGATCACAACAAGCCATGCGGCCCTGAGGCGAATATCGCCAAGCTGCGCGCGGCCGAGGCGGGCTTCGAGGCGTGCGATCGCGCGGTGCAGACGCTCGGCGGCTACGGCTACATGCAGGAGTACGACGTCGAACGATTTTTCCGCGAATGCCGGATGTTAAAGATTGCGCCGGTGTCGCAGGAGATGGTGCTGAACACGATCAGCGAGCATGTGCTGAAACTGCCGCGTTCATATTGAGGAGCGGCGGGCGGAATCAGCATTTTTTGCGCCGATCGATGAAGAAGTCGTCGTGGATAGCGCTCGGCGCCGCGGTCGCTTTCGGCGTGTTTGTGGCGCACGCGTTCTTTTCGGTTCAGCCGATTGAAGTGGTTTCGAGCCGGCTAGAGCGCGATTCAAATGGCGTCCATGTGATGACGCGACTGCGCAACACGAGCGATCAACCGCGCGCGTTCGACATCGAAGTGCATTATTACGACGCGAACGGACGGCCGCTCGGCGAGGATACGATTGCGGTCAAACGACTGGACGCGGGCGCTACCGCTGATTTCTCCAGCCCTCCGCATCAAATCGCCGCCGTCAAGGATTTTTCGATCTACCTGAACAATGGCCGCAATCCCTACGGCAATTAACTCTCGGCGCCAGCCGTGCGCGACGCGGCTATTTGCCACCGCAGAAACGGATGCGAATAACCGCATCGCGAATCTGGCTATATGGCGCAATGCGCGAAAGCGGCGCTAGCCTGATTGTCGCGATCACGACCAAATACGACGATTTCCATGTAAACTTCGCTCAATCCGGCCATTTCTATTCTTTTCGCGCGAATTTTTGGCAGTTTTAGGTTTCACGCCGTACCTTAAACGATTAAAAATAACCGGCGAATTTAAGGAATCGGGCCGCATCAGGGCGTCGAATTCGAATGGTCAGGCGAAAAGAACGAACTTTCGGACAGGTGATTCGCGAGCGACGGCGCGAATTGAATCTTACGCAACGCGAGGTGGCTCGTCGGGTCAATGTCTCGATCGCATATATCGGTCATCTCGAAGCGGACAAGCGCCATCCTTCAGACAAAATTCTCGGGCGTCTGACGGAGGTCCTGAGGATGGAACGACGCGATTTGTATTTCATCGCCAACCCGCACGCGATCAGGATGCTTCAGCCTGATGACAATAGCCGATACCAGTCTGCCTGGGACGAGCTTCGCAGAGATAACGGATTGCGCCGCTCGCACAGAATAAAGAAGGACGAGATGGAGCTGCTGGAACGGGTGGCGGCGATGGGAAAGATTCCGGGAACGCGCGATTTTATCTACATCCTCAACACGATACGTTATGCTCTAGGCCGTTAATTCGTGCAAATTCGCCGAACGCCACGACATGTCCGGCGGCGCCGCGACACGCACCGATGGCGCCCCGGCGCGGCCCGCGGCGCCCGCCCGCCATCCGAACCGGCGATGCCTGAGCGCGGCGAATCGGCTAGTCTAATCGACGGATGCGTAACGTTGTTCTTTTTGCGGCTTCCCCGCGATGGCGAACGCTGGCGGCGAAAGCCGACGCGCTCGCAACGACGGCGGCGTTCGAGCCGGTCAAGCAAACCGCGCGCATGCTTGCCGGCGTCGCCGAGGTTCACGGCGAGCGGGTCTTTGTCAAACGCGTCCGCGAAGGGTCATGGCTGAAAGGATTGCTCACGCGGATTCGCGGATCGCGCGCGCGGCGCGCAATCCGCGGCGCGGCGATCCTGGCTGGCGGCGGATTTCGCCAGGCCGGATTGCTGGCGGCGGTCGAGGCGCGGTCCTTCGGCTCGGTGCGCGGCAGCCTTATTCTGTGCGAGGCGCTCGACGGCGCTTGCGTCCTGGATAAGGTCTATTTCAGGGGCGGCAAACCCGCTTTCCGCCATCGCCGCCGGCTGGCCACGCTAATCGCTCGCGAAATCCGCCGATTGCATGATGCGGGCATCTACTCGCGCGATCTGCAAGAGACCAACCTGATGCTCCGCGAAGCGAACGACGGCGGCGTGTCGGTCTATTTCGTCGACCTGGAAGATATTCGGCGCGCGCGCGCTGTTGGGGAGAAGCAACGTCTGCTCAATTTAATCCATCTGGATCGAACGATCGGGCGCTATGCGCCGCGCGCACAGCGCCTGTATTTTCTTTATGCGTATCTTGGAGGCAAGCCGGAGCGCGCGGAAGCCCGCCGGATCGTCGCGCGCGCATTGAGCATCCGCGCCGCCCAGGAACGGCGCGCGCGCGGCAGGCGGCGCTCGGGCGACGCTCCCGTCCGCTCCGATACGACGCAAAACGAACTATCGGCGGCTGGAGCCGGCGAACAGGCGCAATTAATCGATCGGAACCACGCATCATGGCTATAGAAGCGTTCAAGCGCGAATTCGATCATCATACCGAACAGGTTCACGCGCCGGGCGGAACGAATCTTCGGGATCTGATGCTGGGTCTGAACGACGGCCTGGTGGCGTCGTTCGCGGTTACCTCCGGCGTCGCCGGCGCGTTCAGCGTCGCTTCGGTCGTGATCATGGCCGGCATTTCCGAGATGCTTGGCGGAGCGGTTGCGATGGGGCTGGCGGCGTACGCCTCGGCGCGCGCGCAGCACGAGTATTATCAGAGCGAAATCCGGCGCGAACGCGACGAAATCGAGCGCTGGCCGGAACGCGAGCGCGAGGAGATTCGCGGAATTTACCGCAACAAAGGCTTCGACGGCCCGTTGCTGGAACAGATCATCGCTCATATCACGTCGGATCCGAAGCGATGGAGCGACGTGATGATGCGGGAGGAGCTTGGCTTCGGCAACGAAGTTGACGAATCGCCGCTGCGCTCGGGTTTGACGGTAGGAATTTCCTATCTGCTCGGCGCGCTGGCGCCGGTGGTTCCCTACCTGTTCGTGACGCCGCCGCTGGGAATCGCGGTCTCGGCGATGGCGACGGTGTGCGTCCTGTTCGCGGTCGGCGCGGCCAAGACCATGATCACGGCGCGCCCGTGGTGGCGCAGCGGGCTGGAAAGCATGGCGATCGGAATCGCGGCGGCGGCGGTGACGTACGGCGCCGGCGCGTTATTCGCGAGCCGTCGCGCCGGCTGACGCGTGTCTCGTGGTTGTGGAAGAGCCATGGCGACTTTATAATCGCCGCGATCCGATTGAAAAGCAGGAGCATCTAACCTTTGACGTTGGAAATGGCTGACGATTTTTCCGCGGCAAAGAGCCTGCCGCGATGCAAGCTCTGCGGCGGAGCCACCGAACATTTCATCGAGCGCAATTCCCATCCCATCGTTAAATGCGGCGAATGCGGATTCATGTTCGCGTTGCTGCCGCCGAACGTCAGCGCGAGAGCGAAGCATGATGCGCGTGATTGACGGCCGCAGCCTGCGGCTGCCGGATTTTCTCGGAATTGGCCCGCCGCGCACCGCCACAACATGGCTTGAGCGAATCCTGCGCGAGCGGGTCGGGCTGCCAGAAGGAATCAAAGAGACTCAGTTTTTCGTTTGGCGCTATCAACTCGGGCTCGGCTGGTATGCACGTCATTTCAGAAACTGCCCGCCCAACCTTCCAGTCGGAGAATTCGCGCCGACATATTTTGATTCGCCGCTGGCGAGCGAACGGACCGCGCGGGATTTGCCCGAATGCCGAATCATCTGTACTTTGCGGGATCCCGCCGAACGTCTTTATTCACATTACCGGCTGTGGCGAAAAATCGGCTACACCAAAACGCCTTTCGAGCAGGCGGCGTTTCGGCACCGACAACTGCTCGATACAGCACGCTACGCGGATCATCTAAAGTGCTGGTTCGATCGCTTCGGCAGAGAGAGAATTCTCGTGCTTTTGCACGAAGATCTCATATCCGACCGGCAAAATTATCTGGACCGAGTATGCGACTTCATTGGAATCGCGCGCTTCGACGCCAAGCTGGCTGATAATTTCGGCGATCGGGTGCATACGGTTGAACGAGCGCCGCGAAGTTTTCGCACCGCCCGGCGCGCGCAATTCGTGAAGCGAAAGTTGGAAAGGTATCAGCTTTACGGCGTCGCTCGGATGCTGGATCCGCTTTTCGAGAGATGTTTTTCGGGTGGAGAGGTTTTTCCGCCGTTGGATCCCGATCTTGCCAACCGGATTCGGGCGGCGCTACTACCGCAAACCGAGGCGGTGGAACGGCTAATCCAGCGCGATCTCACGCACTGGAAGGGCGCCGCATCCGGTTCAATCGCGTAAGTTTCCACCTTCATTGCTGAGAACTTGGTTGTAGGCGGCGAGATGGCGCTCGGCGACGGCGCGCCAACTGAAGCGCTCGCGCACCATCGCGTACCCGCGGCGTCCCATTGCTTCGCGCGCCGCCGCGTCGGAGAGCATCGTCTGGATGGCTCCGGCCCAGGCGTCGGGTTCGAGACGATCGACCAGCAGGCCGTTGTCGCCATGATAAACGATTTCGGGCGTGCCGCCAGAGGCGCTGGCGATCACCGGCCGCCCGCACGCCATCGCTTCGAGAAACACCAAACCCAGCCCTTCCGGCATCCTGCTCGGCATCGCGAAACAACGCGCGCCTTTGTAGAGCGACCAAAGCTCGGCGCGCGGCCGCGCGCCGAGAATCGCAACCCGCGCGCCGAGGCCGCGCGCGGCGACCAGCGCCGCCAGCTTTTCACGGTCGGGACCGTCGCCTGCGATAAGTAAATCGACCGACGGAAATTCCTGTACGGCGAGCGCGAATGCTTCGATCAGCAAATCGAGCGCCTTCTGGCGCAGATCTATTCGAGCGGCGCTCAGAATGTATGGGCGTTCGCTGCGATACGCATGCGCGGCTTCGGCGGCGGCCAGATCGACGCCGGCGAAGACAATATGAGCCTGACGGGCGCGGCGCGCGATACGGGCGAAATAGTCGCGCGTGGCGCGCGATAGCGCGGTCAGCCCGGCCGCACGATTGAGCGAGCGCATAGCGCGGCGGCCGAGCTTGCCGACGCCCCACGAGTCGTAAAGCGATTGCACGAACGGCGTCTTGGTGCGTCGCGCCGCGTCGGCGACGGACGGAATCTTGTCCCATGTCCAGAGATGGGAGTTCACGAGATCGGGGCGAAAGGCGCGGATTCGCGTTATCAATTCGTCCGCGATTGGCTGGCGCCAGAGGCGTTCGGGATGACGCAGGCTGATCGCTTTGCGGCCCGGAATCTCTCCGTAAACGATCGCGGCTGGCGTCGCAGGCGTGCGTTCAAGACCGGGCGTGACGTGAGGCGTCGAGAAAATTTCCACCTGATGGCCCATCGCGAGCAACTCGACGGCAAGGCGATCGACCAGTTCCTGGATGCCGCCGATCGCGGCGAAATCCTCGGCCGCCATCAGGATTCGCATCGGGCAGACCGCTTTCGCGCGCGCCTATCGGCCGGCTGCGCCCGTGCGGCCGGACAAGGCGCGGGCGAGCGCCGGCGGCAGGTACGTTCGCAGGTAGCGCATGAGGTTGCGCATCCGCCATGGATCGAGCTTGAGCGCGCGGCGAAAGGCTTCGCGCGCGGCGGCGCGGTCGCCGCGGCCGAGCGCGCGCAGGCCGATATAGCCCAGGATGCTGCGGCTGGCGCGGGCGCGGCCGGCGATCATCACGCCGGCCGATACGCCGTAGCGTTCGCGCAGAATCTGGTCAAAAAGGGTGACCGCTTCGGGCCGGTTCCACGCCTCCTTGAGCGGCCGCGGATAGAGCGCGAATCGCCATCGCACCAGCCGCTCCGGAACGAAGCGAAATGCGCCGAGCTCGCGCAAGCGCAGCCAGAAAACCACGTCCTCGAAACCATACGAGCGGAACTCTTCGCAAAATCCGCCGACCGTGTCGTACGCCGACCGGCGCACCATTACCGCGCTCGGCATGATCGGCCAGAGCCGAACCAGCATCTCCTCCAGCGTCGGAGCATGATCGAACCCGGAACCAATCAGGCGCGCGCCAAGGTCGCGCCCGTCGCTGTCCACCAGCGCCAGGTTGGCGAAAGCCATCACGCATTCCGGATGGGCGTCGAGGGCGGCGGCGCACCGCTCGACCATCTGGGGCTCCCATAGATCGTCGGCGTCGAGGAAGGCGAGATATTCTCCCGCGGCGGCGGCGGCGCCCTGGTTGCGCGCGGCCGAGATGCCGCCGTTGGGGCGGCGGATGACGCGAATCCGATCGCCGAATTGTTCGAGCACGGCGGGAGTGGAATCGGTCGAGCCGTCGTCAACCACGATTATTTCAAGCGCGGAAAAAGTTTGCGCGAGCGCGCTGCGTATCGCGTCGGCGACGGTCGCGGCGCCGTTGTAAACCGGGATGATGGCGGATACGCGGATCATCGCAAGCGGTCGGTCGGACGCTGCATGCAACGCCTCAGGCGCGCCGGCCGGCGGCGCCGTTCGCGCCAAATTTCCACGCGGAAAGATCGCGGCCGATCAGTTCCTCCAAAGCTTCGACCTCGGGGCGGTAGCGCGCGCGCAGGCGCGCCTCGACCTCCGGCGCGAGCGGCGGAAAGCGTTCGCCGCCGTCGAAACAATAACGCCACAAGCCGGCGCGGCCGAGCAGATTGATGGTTCTGTAGGCCTCGCGCCTTTTCAGCCAATCGCGCAGCTTGCGTCCGCGGCGCGCAAGCCGGGGGTTGCCCGGCGGCGCGCTGAAGGTGTTGATGCGGCGCGCGCCGACCTCGGTTTCGGCCAGAGAATAAGGCGCGATTCCGATAAACCGGCAGACGCTGTCGAGAAAGGCCTGCGGGTCCGCTTCGAGATCGTCATGAATCAGGACCAGCACGTTCTCCCGGCCGAAATCGTTGAACCATCCGCGCAGATCCGCGCCGTCGCCGACTTCGTCATTGCGGACCCATGATTCGAAGTCGTCGCTGGTCCAGGCGTTGCGCACCGCCAGCTTGTAGAACGAATAGCGCCGCGCGACCGGATCGCGGAAAGTGCAGATGATCCTGCATCGCGGAATATGCTTCGCGATCCGCTCGCGGCCGAGCGCGGAATAGTAACTCGGGCATATTTCGCCGCACGGCAAATCCGGATCGCAGTCGGCGAAATACTTCTTGTACCAGTCGATTCCGCGTTCGTAGTTCTCGATAAAAAAGTCGACTTCCTTGATCGCGCGCGGCAGGCCGACATGTCCGCGCAGCACGGCGTCGAGCCACGTGGTCGCAGCGCGCGGCGGTCCGACGCAAAGAAAATCAGGCAGGCGGCCGGCGGATTCGCGATTACCGGAGACCATCAGCGGGAACCCGCCGGGAAAGATTTTCGAGCAATCATTAAATGCGAAATTTTAATTGGCGGCGGCGGCCCGATTCAACCGGCGCCCTGGCCGCCCGCGGCAAGCGCGATCAGCACCTCGTCGTCCTCGATTTTAACCCGATAGCACGCAAGTTTCATCGCCGGGTCATCGACGCAGGCGCCGGTGGTCAAATCGTATTCCCAGCCGTGCAGCGGACAGACCACGCGCGCGCCGTAAACGTCGCCCTCGCCCAGCGGTCCGCCCGCGTGCAGGCAGGCGTTGGCGATTGCGCGATACTCGCCGCCGAGATTGAAAACCGCGATCGCCCGGCCGCCAATTTCGACGACCTTGGCGCGGCCCTCCGGAATCTCGTCACGCCGGGCGACTGCGACGTATTCATCCATAGAACGGAATTCCTGTTTGCGGCCAGCCTCAGGTTGTGTATTCCGCATTGATCTTGACGTAACCGTAACTCAAATCGCAGGTCAGAATCCGCGCGGCGCCTTTGCCGAGCTTCAAATCGACGGTCAGCGTGAATTCGCGATCGCGCATCCGCTGCGCGGCGGCCGCGAGCGCTTCGGTATGGAGCGCGCCGCGGCTGGCAAGCTTGATGCCGCCCATCGCGACTTCGATGCGATCGAGATCGATCGCGACGCCGGCCTTGCCGACCGCCATCAGGATGCGGCCGAAGTTGGGGTCGCATCCGAAGAACGCGGTCTTGACCAGCGGCGAATTGGCGATTTGCCGGGCGACGCGATCGGCGTCCGCCGCGTTCCGCGCGCCGCGCACCTCGACGGTGACGAGCTTGGTCGCGCCTTCGCCGTCGCGCACCAGTTCGCGCGCGAGCGCCGCGGAAATTTCGGCCACCGCGGCGTTGAAGCGTCCGAGTTCGCGCCCTTCCAGCGGGCGATTGCCGGCCGCTCCGGAAGCCATCAGCAGCAGCGTGTCGTTGGTCGACATGTCGCCATCGACGGTGATCGCATTGAAGCTGCGCGGCAGCGCGTCGCGCACGGCCGCGCGCAGAATCGCGGGCGAAACGGCGGCGTCGGTCATGACGAAGGCGAGCATCGTCGCCATCTTCGGCTCGAGCATGCCCGCGCCCTTGGCGCATCCGGCGAACGTCACCTCTTTCCCGCCGAGCCTGAGCCGGGCCGAGGCGACCTTCGGATGCGTGTCGGTGGTCATGATGGCGCTGGCGAAATCTTCAAGCCCGCCGGGATTGAGGGCGGCGACCGCAGCGGCGATTCCTTCGCGATAACGAGCGAGATCGTACGGCTGTCCAATCACGCCGGTCGAACAGGGTGCGACCAGTTCCGGCTTGCATCCGAGCGCCTCCGCGAGCGCCGCGGTCGAATCGAGCGCGAGCTTGAGGCCGAGCTTTCCGGTGAAGCAATTGGCGGAGCCGGAGTTCACGCCGACCGCCCGGAGCCGGCCGCGGCGCACCCGCTCCTGCGCGATCAGCACGGGCGCGGCCTTGACGCGATTGGTCGTGAATACGCCGGCGGCGGCAGCGGCGGAATCGGCGGCGATTACGCCGAGATCCTTGCGGCCGGGTTCATTGCGCAGGCCGGCGGCGACTCCGGCGAAGCGAAAGCCGGGCGCCGCGGCGGGCTCGAGTCGTACGTCCATCTAAACCTCCGCGCGTGGATTTAACATGCGCGAAGGCCGCGATCGACCGGCGCAGGCGGGCGTCATTTGCCGTGGCAGCGCTTGTATTTCTTGCCGGAGCCGCAAGGACACGGATCGTTGCGCCCAACCTTGTCGGCTTCGCGCTTGACGGTCGCAGGTCCCTGCTCGACCGGCTGGTCGCCATGGCTCATCATGACCTTTTGCGGGCGCGCCTGCCGTTCCTCGATCTGGCGCACGTCCTGCTCGCGGCGGACCTGCACGGAGAAGACCTTCTCGACGACGTCCTGCTGCAGCGCGCGCATCAGCGCCTCGAACATCGCGAAGCCTTCTTTCTGGTATTCGACGAGCGGATTAAGCTGGCCGTAGCCGCGCAGGCCGATGCCCTCCTTGAGATGGTCCATCGCGAGCAGATGATCCTTCCAGAGGGAATCGAGCGTTTGCAGCATCACGATTTTTTCGATTTGCCGCATCACCGGCTCGGTGAATTCGCGCTCCCGTTCGTCGTAGAGCGCTTTGACGCGTTCCACGGCGAGGTCGATCAATTCTTCGGGAACGTTGATTTCAGCGTTGCGGAAATCGGGTCTGAACTTGAACTGCTGGAAAAACCCGTCTTCGATTTCCTTCCACTCCCAATCCTTGGGATCCTTGTCGGGGTCTGCGTGGGCGCGCACGATTTCGCCGATTTGGTCGACCGCCATTTCCAGGATGTCGTCCTTCAGCGGCGCGCCCGAAAGCAGCTCGCGGCGGCGATGGTACACGACCTCGCGCTGCTTGTTCATGACGTCGTCGTATTCCAGCAGATGCTTGCGGATGTCGAAGTTGTGGCCTTCGACTTTCTTCTGGGCGTTTTCGATCGCGCGGGAAATCCAGCGATGCTCGATCGGCACGCCGTCTTCCATCCCGATTTTGCCCATCAGGCCCTTGAGCCGGTCGGCGCCGAAAATCCGTAGCAGATCGTCTTCGAGCGAAAGGAAAAATCGCGACGAACCGGGATCGCCCTGACGCCCCGAACGGCCGCGCAGCTGGTTGTCGATGCGCCGCGATTCGTGGCGTTCGGTGCCGAGGATGTGCAGACCGCCGGCTTTCAGCACCTCTTCGCGTTCAGCGGCGCATTGTACGCGATATTTTTCGAGCGCCGCCGCGAATTTCGGATCGGCGGGATCGCGCGTGCCGGCCTCCGCCGCCGCGAGTCCTTCGGGATTTCCGCCAAGGACGATATCAGTGCCGCGCCCGGCCATGTTCGTCGAAATCGTGACCGCGCCGAGACGCCCGGCTTGCGCGACGATTTCGGCTTCGCGTTCGTGGTTCTTTGCGTTGAGCACAAAATGCGGAACGCCGGTTTTTTTGAGCTGCGCCGCGACCCGTTCGGATTTTTCGATCGAGACCGTGCCGACCAGAACCGGCTGGCCGCGTTCATGGCAATCGCGAATCTCCTCGATCACCGCGTCGAACTTTTCCTGCTCGGTTTTGAAGACTACGTCGTGATGGTCCACGCGGATCATCGGGCGATTCGTCGGAATCACCATGACGTCGAGATTGTAAATTTCCTTGAATTCCTGCTCCTCGGTCTCGGCGGTGCCGGTCATCCCGGCCAGCTTCGCGTACATCCGGAAGTAATTCTGAAACGTGATCGTCGCGAGCGTCTGGTTCTCCGATTCGATCTTGACGTTTTCCTTCGCCTCGATCGCCTGATGGAGACCGTCGCTCCAGCGCCGTCCCGGCATCAGCCGCCCGGTGAATTCATCGACGATTACGACCTGGCCTTCGCGCACGACGTAATCGACGTCGCGCTTGAACAGAGCGTGCGCCTTGAGCGCCTGGTTCACATGATGGAGCAGGAGGATATTGCGCGGATCGTATAGATTCTCGACCCCGAGAAGCTGCTCGACCCGGGTCACGCCGTCCTCGGTAAGGGCCACGGTGCGCAGCTTCTCATCGACCGTGTAATGTTCCTCAGGACGCAGTCGGGGAATTACGCGATCGACCACGTAGTAGGTGTCGGTCGATTCTTCCGAAGCGCCGGAAATGATCAGCGGCGTGCGCGCCTCGTCGATCAAAATCGAGTCAACTTCGTCGACGATCGCGTATTCGTGCGGGCGCTGCACGTAGTCGTCGAGGTTGAACTTCATGTTGTCGCGCAGGTAGTCGAAGCCGAATTCGTTGTTCTGGCCGTACGTGATATCGCAGGCGTAAGCGGCCTTGCGTTCCGGATCGTTAAGACCATGAACCACCACCCCGACGCTGAGCCCGAGAAAATTGTAGATGCGGCCCATCCACTCCGAGTCGCGCCGCGCCAGATAGTCGTTGACCGTGACCACGTGGACGCCGCGGCCGGCGAGCGCGTTGAGCACGGCCGGCAGCGTCGCGACGAGGGTCTTGCCTTCGCCGGTCTTCATCTCGGCGATCTGGCCGCGATGCAGCACCATGCCGCCGATCAACTGGACGTCGAAATGGCGCTGGCCGAGGGTGCGGCGCGCCGCTTCGCGCACCACGGCGAAGATCTCCGGCAGCGCCTCTTCCATCGCGTCTTCGCGCGCCTCGCGATCTTCGATCGGGCTGATCCGCTCTTTCCAATGCGCGACGCGCGCACGCAGTCCGTCATCGTCGAGCGCGGAGATTTCGGGTTCGAGCCGGTTGATTTCATTGACGACGACGCGCATCCGCTTCAGTTCCCGATCGTTGCGGGAGCCGAACACTTTGCGCGCGACCAAAGTCAGCGATGATGCCATTGTGTGCGATTAAACCTGGAAGAACGCGGCGCCCGCATCCGGGCCAATTTCATCGTTAAATTCTAGCGCATGAGGCCCGCGATTGCAGCGGCGCGCTAACGCTCGATGCGAACGGCGGATTCCACCTCCGGCCCCAGAAAACGCCGTCCCACCCGCACGAAACGGTCGGGCGTTTCGGTCACGAAAAAACTCCGCGACCGCGCTCCGCCGCGACCGCGATCCAGCCCCAGCGCCTTGAGCCGCGCGCGCACCGCGGTCGCGGTCGCGGTCGCCGAATCGACGATTTTCACCCGCGGGCCAAGCACTCGCGCGAACATCGTCCGCAGCAGCGGATAGTGCGTGCAGCCCAGCAGGAGCGTGTCGATTCCGCTCGCCTTGAGGCTCTCGAGGTAATAGGCGACCGTGCGCTCCGCCACGTCGTTGTCGGTCCATCCCTCTTCGACCAGGGGCACGAGCAGCGGACATGCGCGAGTGTAGATTTCGGCGCGCGGCCGGAGCTTTTGGATGGCGCGCGTGTAGGCGCCGGACGCAATCGTCGCCTCGGTGCCAATCACGCCGATTTTGCCGCTGCGCGAAGCCGCCGCCGCCGCGGCCGCGCCCGGTTCGATAACGCCGATCACCGGCGCCATCGTGCCGCGCGCGATTTCCTCCAGCGCGACCGCGCTCGAGGTGTTGCACGCCACCACCAGCATCTTGATCCCCTTGGCCAGCAGGAACTCGGTGTTTTCGCGCGAATAGCGCACGATTACCTCGTTCGACTTGCTGCCGTAGGGCAGGCGCGCGGTGTCGCCAAGATAGACGAAATCCTCGCCGGGCAGCAGCGCGATCAATTCCTTGAGCACGGTCAGACCGCCGATTCCGGAATCGAACACGCCGATCGGCCGCAGCCGCGCGTCGGCGGATTGGCGCGCCAGACGTCCGTCGCCGCGCGCGAGTTTCGCGGCGGTTTTCCTTGCCGCGAAATCGTCCGTCGCAATCACGCGCCGCTTTCGATTAGCCATCGCGCCGGTTTCCATCCGCGAGTCTGGCGCCAAGCGCGGCCGGCGCCGGCGGCGCCGCGCCCAGCACGCGCCGGTAGGTCGCGGCGCTCTCCATGCACAGGTACACCCTGACGCCCGGTTTTTCCCTCGCGATCCGCCGGTTGATCGCCTCGTACAGGCGCATCCGCAGCGGCGCGAAGGCGCGGTAGCGCCCGTCCGGGGCCAGCACCTCCTCGCCCAGCAGCATCGGATCGCGCGGAAACCGGCGGCGCGCGGCGGCGCGCAGGCCGGGCGTCATCCTGAGACCGCCGAGGCTGATGAACTCGATGCGCGCGGCCGGGACCGTCGCGAACAGTTCATCAAGCAGGGCGGAATAGTCGCGATCGGCGCCGTCGCAGGCGATTATCGGGTCGAGATGGAACCCGACGCGATAGCCGGCCTCTAGCACGCGCCGCGCCGCCGCGATGCGCGCCGACGGCGACGCCGTGCGATGCTCGCTCGAGCGGAACACGCGCTCGGGCGAAAGCGTCCACGAAACCAGCGTGCGGCCGCGCGAATCGAGATCGAGCAGGTTTTCGATCTCGTCGGTCTTGGTCTTCAGCTCCAGCGTCAGGCCGGCGCGCCCCGCGAAATAGCGCACGAGGTCGCGGCTCATTCCGGTCAGCGAATCGAACGCCAGCGAATCGGCAAGCTCGCCGGTGCCAATCCTGAGCGGCCGATCGGCGGCGGCTTGAACGCGGTCGAGTTCGGCGAAAGCGTCGGCGTAATTCGCATAGACCTGAAAGCCGGGATTGTCCGCCACGAACTCCTGCAGGAAGCAATAACCGCAGTCCATCGGGCAGTTCGACGCCAGTTCCATCACCAGATAGCCGCAGCACGCGAATTCATTCGATGCGGCCGGGCAGCCGGTCAGAAAGCGCGACCGCCGGCGCATGATCACCATCCGGCGCTTGCCGGCGGCGAAGGGATCGGCGGCGCCGCGATCCGCGCGCGCGGCGATCCGGCCGTCGGGAACGTGATAGACCGGCACGCCGGGCGGCAGCGCGGCGATCACGCGGCGCGCCAGCGCCGTCGCGCGCATCTCTTCTTCAACGTAAACCGCGTCCAGTTCAAATCTCATCGTCGTGCCAACCAACGCCCGCGACCAAATCGGCGATCCGCGCCAGCTCCGTCGCATGGCGCGAGAGCGCGTCAAGCAATCGGCTCAATTCCTCGCCCCCATGCGCGGCCAGCTCGATGCGGATTTCGCCGGAGGCCAGCTCGCGCGGCGGCGCAATCCTGATTCCGCGCGGCAGGCCCAGCGCCGCTATCTCGCGCGCGATCCGCTCCGTCGCGCGCGCAAGGCGGGGAAATCGAAGCGCGCGCAGCGCCGCAAGCAGCGCGGCGGCGCGGCCCGGTCCCGAGCCGGTTCCGTTCAGTATCCGCCGAACTTCGTCGCGGGCAAGAATCGCGGCAATCGGACGCGCGTCGCGCACGGAAATTTCTTCCAGCAAATCGAACGCCGCGATCAACTGACCAGCGCGCATCCTGAGTCCCGTGGCCGCTTCAAGCAGCGCCGCCCGATCATCGGGGCCAAGCGCCAGCCATCGCGCCAGATACGGGGCTGGCAGCCGCCGCGCCGCGGCCCATTCGCGAACCGCATCGTCATCCGCCGGAGCGCTCATTGCACAGCCTCGGCGGCCGTAATCGCGCACTCGTCCTGCCGGATCAGCGCGCGCATCCCGTCGATTAGCGTCCGCAACTCCGGCGCCGCCGCGCCGCGCGATACGCCGTTCGCCGCCGCGCCGATTTCCGCGATGAATCCGGCTTCCCGAATCCGCGCCCGGCGATAAAGTCCGTGCGCGTAAATCGAGCATTTTTCGACAAGCGCGGCGCAAATCGCCGCGCGCCGCGTCGCCGAAAGATCGGAACGCGCCAAAAGCTTCATCAAGGCTAGAATCCGAAACCGATCGATCGCCGGAACGGTCGCGGAAAGCTGTCCCGGATGGCCCGCGCGGCGGATCACGAGCGGCTCGTCAAGCAGCCCCGCGTCGTGGCGCGCGAGCAACCGCAGCCACAAATCGTAATCTTCGGCGGCGCGGAAATCCGTGTCGAAGCCGCCGGCGGCCTGAAAAATTTCGCGGCGGATAATCACGGCTGAGGGGCTGATCAGGCATACCCGCAGCGAACGCTCGAAAATATCGCCCGCGGCCTTGCGATGACGCAGGCCGGGATTCACGCGCCGGCCGCGGCGCAGCCAGATCTCCTCGCATTGCGCGATCGCGCAGGCGGGATTCGCGCGCATGTGCGCGAGTTGCCGGTTCAGCTTGTCCGGACGCCATAAATCGTCGGAATCGAGAAACGCCAGATATTCGCCGCGAGCGAGCGCGACGCCGGCATTGCGCGCGGCGGCGACGCCGCGATTATCGATGTGCAGGCCGCGCACGACCTCGCGTCCCGCGCCTTCGTTGGCGCGCGCGGCGATTTCCAGCAGGTCGCGCCACGTTCCGTCGGTCGAGCCGTCGTCAACGACGATCAATTCGAATTCCGCCCCGCGTTGCGCGAGTACGGACGCTGCCGCCTCCCCCATCATCGCGCGCCGATTGAAGGTCGGGATAATTACGCTTACCGCGGGAACCATGTGTGCACGGCGCAGCGGGTCACGCCGCCGCGATCGGTTTGGGCTGGCCGCCGTCCGGCGCGCGGCGCGCGCAATCGCGAATCCGGCCGCGCAAGCGCTCGATTCCCTCGCCGGTCAGCGCCGAACAGGCGATCGGCTCCGCGCCGAGCGGCGCGAAGCGTCTGAGCGCGGCGGCGCGCGCGGAATTCTTGAGCTTGTCGAATTTGGTGGCGACGACGATCAAATCAAGCCCGCGTTCGCGGATTTCAGCCGCCAACGCCAACTCCTCGGCTTCGGGGCCGCGGCGCGCGTCGATCAAGATCGCCAGCGCGGCGAGATTTGGACGGCGACGCAGGTATTCGCGCATCAAGGCGGCGATTTTGGCGGCTTCCGCCCGTCCCATCCGCGCATAGCCATAACCGGGCAAATCGACCAGCGCCAACTCCTCGCCTACAGAAAAAAAATTCAGGCAGCGCGTCCGGCCGGGCGTTTTGCTGGTGCGGGCGAGCCCTTTGGCTTGGGCGAGCGCGTTGAGCAGCGAGCTCTTGCCGACGTTGGACCGTCCGGCGAGCGCGACTTCAGCGCGCGGCCAGCGCGGACAGGCGGAATATTCGAGCGCGGAGGCGGCGAAATCAGCGTCTAACCGCATCCAACAATCTTTAGCATGGCGCCGGGTTATGCGCAGCGGTGCGGTCTTTTTGGCGGCGCGCCAGTTGCTTCTGGTCCGGCTTCGCCGAAAAGCGCCGGCGTTTATCGCGCGAAAGTACCGACCAGATCGGTTGTCGCCAATTCGTGGCCCTTTATCGCTGCGGCCACTTCCTCATAGGTCGCCGCTGGTTTCAGGTCGAGCGTCGTGTCCAACGCGTAGAGCCGGAAGTGATAATGATGCGCTGGGCCGGGCGGAGGACATGGCCCGTGATAGCCGATCGTGCCGCGCTCGTTGGTGCCTTGAGCGCCGCCGGCGGCGAGCGTCGGCGATGCTGGCAAGCCGGCCGGCAGGCTATCGGTAGTCGGCGGCAGGTTGTAAACGATCCAGTGTTTGTAAACCCCCATCGGCGCGTCAGGATCGGTCACCAGCAAGACGAATGACTTCACGCCGGCAGGCGCGCCACTCCAGATCAAGGCCGGCGAACGATTAGAGCCGGAGCAGGTGTCGGCCGTAGGAATCCGGGCGCCGGGCGCGAAATCGGCGCTGCGCAGCGTGAACTTTGACGAGCTGGATTGCGCATTAACCGATTTTAATCCGCCAAACATTAATCCACAGATTCCTGCCGCGATTGCGCATGCCAGTATTTGTCGGCGCATAAGCTTGTCACCCCGTTAAAAACCGTTGCAAATCTGCAATAATCTGAAATAGGCTCATTTGCCAAGGTCAAGCGGAGAGATCGGCGTCGTTCGTTGCGGATCGATAAAGCTCGAATAAGCCAAAAATTCCCTCTTGACCCATAATTGTACTTTTGGTTACGTTTGATGTTGTCAAAACAGGCTTAATTCAGCCTTGAGGTTTGGAAAGTCAAAATACCGCTGCGACCCCATGGCCAGGCGAGCCGTGAAAGTCGTGGTGGCGATCGGAGAAAAGCCGTGGCGGAAGTTAAATACAATTTGCCCCGCGTGATGACGGTCAGAGAACTCTCGGCGTACTTGCGCGTTCATCCATCGACGATTTACAAACTGCTGCGTCGTGGCGAACTGCCGGGATTTCGGATTGGAACCGATTGGCGCTTCAATGCGGAAGTAATCGATCGCTGGTGCCTTGAGCGCAACATGAAGCCGGCCGACGAGCCGATGCGCGGCAACTGAAAATTCAACCTGTTATGAGCGATCGCCGCCGAGATTAGCTTGACGGCGATCGTCTTTCTGTTGCGTTCCAGCCCGGTTGCGCGTCTGATATCAAACAGCCGGAGCGGTTCACGATCAGGATGTCTTTCGCGATCCGGGCGCGGCGGGGACTTCAACCAGCCGCGCGCCGGTAGGTCGGACCTCGATAGCCCGTCCGAACAGGTTGTCGTCTTCGATCAGCCGCAAAACCGCTTCGGCTATCTGAATCGGCTGTAGAATCTTGGCCGGAATTCCGGCGGTATGTCCGGCTCGCTTCGCCGCTTCGATTCCCCGGCGCACCAGCGGAGTATCGACCACTCCGGGACATACGCAATTCACCCGGATATTGCGCTTCGACGCCCACGGCGCCAGCGAATAGGTGAAGTTGACCACGCCCGCCTTGGCCGCGCCGTAAACCGGATCTTCCTTGTACGGATACAGACCGGCCATCGACGCGGTATTGACGATCACGCCGCCCTTCGGATCCATCATCGGCGCCGCCAGATGGCACCCGAGAATGACCGCCTGCAAATCGATATCGATCACGCGCCGCCAGCGTTTGATTTCCGCCAATGGGTAGCCCGGCAGGCCGACGGCGATGCCAGCGTTGTTGTAGAGGATGTCGAGGCTGCCGAACCGGTTCACGGCCAGCTCGAGCATCCGGCGCGCATCGTCCTCGTCGGTGACGTCGGCTTTGATAAAAACGGCGCGGCCGCCGGCCGATTCGATCGCCTTGACGGTTTCGACGCCTTGCGCTTCGACCAGGTCGGCGATCACCACGGACGCGCCCTTGCGCGCGAGCAATTCCGCCGTCGCACGGCCGATTCCCGATGCGCCGCCGGTAATAACCGCCGATTTGCCCTTTACATCCATGGTTCCCTCTCCCGACCGTAGCGAACAGCAATGCGCCTCACGGAATCGGGCTCAACCGATTCGCCCCAGCGCCATGCCCAACAGAAGCCCGCTTAGAACATACGCCGTGGCCGCGACGTAAACATAATCGCGATCTTTAAGAAACAGTACAAAGGTGAACGCGACGCGCACCAGCGGCACCAGCGTCAGAATATAAAGCCCGATGGTCATGATGGCGTGGGGATCGCCGGCGAAAGAGCCGCGTAGCAACGTCGAGAATCCCTCAGCGTCATGAAGCTGGCTTTTTTGCACGGCGTGAAACCGGTCGATAAAGAAGCCGGGCGAGTGCAGGATGGTGGCGACGATCCCGGCGATCAGCACAATCGTGCTGACAATCAGAATCGTACGCAGCATCAGCGGCGTCCAGGTACGCAGGATCCGGTCTTCTTCAGCATCCACCGACGACGGCGAATAATGTTCAGGCTGGTTCATCATATTCCCGCAAGCGCGCGCCATCCCATCTCAACCGCGATCAAGACCAGGATCGCGGCGAAAAGTTTGCGCAATGAATTGACGTTGGCGTGCGGAAGCACGCGGCTGCCGATCAATGCGCCCCCGGTGACGCCGAGCGCGACCGGCGCGGCGACCACCGCGGCGACGTCGCCGCGCGACAGAAAGACCAGCGCGCCGGCGCCGGCGGTGACGCCGATCATGAAATTGCTGGTTGCGCTCGACACTTTAAGCGGAATTTTCATCAGCGTATCCATCGCGACCACTTTGACCGCGCCGGCGCCGACACCCAACAATCCCGACATGATTCCCGCAAGCACCATCAAGACGGCGCCGCCGGGGAGATTCCTCACTCCGTACGTCGTCATCCGGCCGTCGTCGCCGGGAATTTCTCCGCCCATCCGCAGGCGTTCGCACAGCGGATCCGACTTCGGCAGCATCTCGTCGCCATGCTTGCTGATGGAGAAATATGCGGATTGCAGCATCACCAGAGCAAAGAGAAGTTCGAGCACCGGTTGCGAGATCACGCCGGCCAGATATGCGCCAGTCAGCGCGCCCGTGACGGTGGCGCATTCCAAGATGATCGCGACGCGCAGATTCGTCCAGCCGTCGCGCACGAACGCGACGCTTGCGCCCGCGCTGGTCGCCACTACCGAAATCAGGCTCGCGCCAACCGCGACCTGCATCGGTACATGAGCAAGTATGACCAAGCCGGGAACTATGAAAACGCCGCCGCCCAGTCCTGAGAGCGCACCGACAAATCCCGCCAGGACCGCGAGAATCAAAAGCCCGCCGAGGACCGTCACCACGGCGCGATGATCCGATCTAGCCGAGCCATTCGGTTCCTCCCTCAAATAAAATAATGCAGAAACGCTGCGTCACCGATCAAAATGCTAGTTGGGAGTGCGGCAATAGACAATCAAGCGAACGCAACTGGATTTGACGATCATGAAACCGTTTGGGCGAGAATGGGTTTGAACATCGCTCGATAAATCGAGCTAATCGATAGGAAATTCCGAATTATGCCGCCGCAATTTCACGGCGCGATCGAATCTCGCTGGCGCGCGCCACGCGCGGGCGGACGGCGGCGCGCGCGGCCCTCGGAATTACTTGCGGAAGAGCGCCGACTCGCCGATCGGCATCCCCAGCGCGAAGCGCCGCAGCCAATCCAGCGCGACTTGCGAAGTCAACAGCTTGATCCATTCGCGATTGCCGCGCAGGTTGAAACGCCGCGAGGCTTTGACCGCCTCCGAATCGAGCGCGACGCAGACCGTGCCGACCGGATGCTCGGGCGTGCCGCCGGTCGGTCCCGCGACGCCGGAAGTCGCGATCGCCACATCCGCGCCGGCGGCGGCGCGCGCTCCGGCCGCCATCTCGCGCACGCACTCGACGCTGACCGCGCCGAATTCCCTGAGCGTCGCTTCCTTCACGCCAAGCAATCCCGTCTTCAACTCGTTCGAATAGGTAACGAAATCGCCGCAAAAGTAGGCTGAACTGCCGGCGACGTTTGTGATGCGATGGCCGATCAGGCCGCCGGTGCACGATTCGGCGATCGCAAGCTTGAGCCGTTTTTCGGTGTAAAGCTCGCCAATCACTTCTTCCATCGAGCGTTCGCCTTCGGCGTAGATGAATTCGCCGACGCGGGCGCGCACCCGTTCGCTCAATTCCTCCAATCGCCGCTCGGCGCGACCGGGCGTGTCTTCGACCATCACCTTCATTGAAATCTGGGGAAAGCTGGCGCGAAAGCCGACCTTGGCCTCCTCCGGCTTAATCAAGCCCGCGACCGCCTGGTCCAGCCCGGATTCGCTGATGCCGAAGGTCTGGAAAATCCGCGTGGCGAAGATTTTGTCCGAGCCGCGGTTCTGCCGAATCCAGGGGATCACTTCGTTCTCGAACATTGGCTTCATTTCGCGCGGCACGCCGGGCATCACGACCAGATGCACCGTATGGTCCTTCATCAACACGGGCATCCGAAATCCTGGCGCCGTTCCGAGCGGATTTGGAATCACTTCAGCGGTCTCGGGAAAGAGCGCCTGCTTGATATTGTTCTCCGGCATGACGCGGCCAACCGACTCAAACAATCGCCGCATGTGTTCGACGGACGGCTCGTGGCGCCACAATTTCTTGCCGGTCAGGCGCGCGATCGTCTCGGTGGTCAAATCGTCGGCCGTCGGTCCGATACCGCCGGTCGAGATCACCACATCGCCCATTTCCATCGCGGTCCGCCACGCCCATTCGAGCCGTTCATGCACATCGCCCACCGTGATCACGGCGATCAAATCGACGCCGATTTCGTTGAGCTTGTCGGCAAGATAATTGGAATTGCTGTCAAGCACCTTGCCGGTGGTGATTTCATCGCCGGTGGAAAGAATCACGGCACGTTCGATCATGGCTCGCTCCCTGGGCGGCCGTCGGCGCCGCCAAACTGACCTTATAGCAGCCGCCGCGCGGCCTGCAGCACCAAGTTGGCATAGATGCCCGCGGCCAAATCGTCAAGCATCACGCCCGCGCCGCCGCCGACCCGGCGATCAAAGTAATTGGCCGGAAAGGGCTTGAGAATATCGAAAAAACGAAAGATGGCGAAACTCGCTCCGACCCACAACGCGCCGGTCGGATTCAGGAACATCGCCGCGACCATCCCGAAAATTTCATCCAGCACGATTTTCGAGCTGTCATGCTCGCCCAGAATCCGTTCGGCGGCGCCGGCGACGCCGCATCCGCCGGCGAACGCAATTGCGAAGCACAGGGCAAATCCCAAAGGATAGGCCCGCCAAAGCGGCGCGAGGACGAAATAGCCAAGCGCAAGCCCAACGAGCGATCCCGCGGTTCCCGGTGCGATCGGCGCGTAGCCGGCGCCGGCGCCGGTCGCCAGGAACATCAGGATTCCGCGAGTTACGCTGCGCACGGCGCGCCGACGATATCATTACCGGCGCGGCGATGCAGCCCGCGGCGCCGGCCCAAGGATCGCTCCGCGGCGCGGCCGCGGATCAGGCGGGACGGACTGGCGCCGCGCTCTCTTCGGCGTTGACCTCGACCGCACTGACGCCTTCGACATTGCGCGCCACGCTCCCGATCAGGTCGTCCCATGGCGGCACCAATCCGGGACCGTTGACCTGCACTTTTCCGCTCAGACAGTTCACTTCGAGCGGGGCGTGGCCGATCTTCGGATGGGACATCAGGGCCGCGCGGACTTCGGCCGCGAGCGCTTCGTCGCACAATTTTTGACGGCTGTCCGCCGGAGCGCTCCGGTCGATTTCCGCCGCCGCCTCGCTGAGCATTTTCAAGAGCGCGGGGAGCGGCGTCGAGTGGGTATTGAGCGTAAGATGATGAGTCAGCGGATCTTCGATATCGACATTGAATAACGTCTGCATGCGCGCGCGGACTTCGCGATCATATTCGCGCACCCGGCGCTCGGCCACGGCCGGCGCGAGTTTTTCCTCGGCGGCGACGGCCGCGATCCGTTCCTTCATCGGCGCCACCAGCCGCACGCGCAAGCCCAGCCCGACTTCCGGCAGCAAGATCGCGACCGACCGGCCGAGAATCACCAGATTATCCGCCGCCATGAATTTGAGCGTCGCGGCGCGGAACAATGGAATGAAGCGCGCGGTGTCGGTCTTGAGCCGCTCCCAGAAATGCGTCCGGCGTTCATCGACAATGACCAGTTGTTCCGGCGTAACCTTGAAGCGGCTCGCCGCCTCGTCGATCACCATCTGGGAATTCAGAAACCGATAGCCGAGCCGGTCGGCGACGAGCCGGCCCAGCTCGTCGGCGCGCGTGCCGATATGCTGGGTAATCGCGATGATCGCCATATGAACCCCCGAAAGCTGTCCCCGTCGCCAATCTTAGGGCGATGGCGACGGATGCGCAAACCAGCCAAACTCGTCTGACGCGTCGAAATTGACGCATCACGACGATAATCCGCCAACGACGCAGACGCATGGAATCGGCCGGCGACGACCGGTACGATAGCGGCTTAATCTCTTGCGCCAGCCGCGGCCCGCCCGAGGCCGGCTTTACGGAACTTCGATGGCCCGAAATACACCGTCAGTCGAGCGGATCGCCGGCGCTCGCATCAATCCCGCCGGAGTCACCGGACGCATGTCCGCGGCGGATCTCGTCGATACCGCCTTTCTCGCCTACAACGGCCGCCGCCTGCGCGAGGCGTGCCGCCTGTTCGCCGAAAAAATGCTCGCCGACGACGTGGTCGTCGGCGTCAGCCTGACCGGCGCCTTGACGCCGGCCGGACTCGGGATGTCCTGCATTATCCCGCTGATCGAAAACGGCTTCATTGATTGGATGGTCTCGACGGGCGCCAATCTCTACCACGACGCCCACTTCGGGCTGGGCCTGAAGATGTACCAGGGTTCGGCGGAGGCCGACGACGTGGCCCTGCGCAAAGCGGGCGTGGTGCGGATTTACGATATTTTCTTCGATTACCGGGTGCTGCTCTCCACCGACGCCTTCTTCCGCGAAATCGCGCGCCAGCCCGAGTTTCAGCGCGCGATGGGCACGGCGGAATTCCATTATCTGGCGGGCCGCTACGTCGCCGAGCGCGAACGCGTGCTCAAGCTGCAACGCCGCTCGCTGCTGGCGGCGGCGCACAAACATGCGCTGCCGGTTTACACCTCGTCGCCGGGGGATTCGTCGATCGGAATGAATCTCGCGGCGCTCGAACTCGAGGGCTACGAACTGCGCATCGACCCGCTCGCCGACGTCAACGAAACCGCCGCGATCGTGTACGACGCGAAAGCGCGCGGGATGAAGTCGGCGGTATTTATTCTCGGCGGCGGATCGCCGAAAAATTTCATGTTGCAGACCGAGCCGCAGATTCAGGAAGTGATGGGCGTGGCGGAAAAAGGCCACGACTATTTCCTGCAGGTGACCGACGCGCGGCCCGACACCGGCGGACTCTCGGGCGCGACCCCGGCCGAAGCCGTCAGTTGGGGTAAAATAGATCCCGATCGATTGCCCGATTCGGTGGTCTGCTACGTTGACAGCACGGTCGCGCTGCCCCTGATCACCGCCTACGCGCTCGCCCGGCGCAAGGCGCGCAAACCGCGCCGGCTGTACGAGCGGCGCGACGAGATGATGGCGCGGCTCAAGTCGGCGTACGAAAAAGTGCTGCGCAAGCGCGCCGCCGCCGAAGCCAAAGCGGCGCGCGGCGCGAAAAGGAAAACCGCGGAATGAAAGAAGCTGAAACTGCCGCCCGCGACGCCGGGCATTGGAAATTCGCGCGCGAACTCGAGGCCGCCCGGCAGGCGGCGCTCGCAGCCGGCGCGATCCTCGAGCGCTACTATCGCGAACACGGCTACGACATCGATTCCAAAGGCAAGGACAATCCCGTCACCACCGCGGATTTCGAAGCCGATGCGCATCTGAAACAGCTTCTGCATGGAGGCTTTCCCGAATACGGATGGCTCTCGGAGGAGACCGCCGACGACGGCGACCGGCTCAACCGCGAGCGCGTATGGATCGTCGATCCGCTCGACGGCACCAAGGAATTCATCAAAGGCATTCCGGAATTCGTCGTCGCGATCGCGCTGACCGAAGCTGGCGCGCCAGTGCTTGGCGTGACCTACAACCCGATCAAGCGCGAGCTCTTCGCCGGCGGCGTGGGTTTCGGATGCTTCGTCGATCATGCGCCGGCGGCGGTAAGCTCCACCCGCACGCTCGAGCGGGCGACGATCCTCGCCAGCCGCAGCGAAACCTCGCGCGGAGAATGGAAAGCGTACGAGGGTTCGATGACCGTGCGGGCGATCGGCAGCGTCGCCTACAAGCTCGCGTTGGTCGCCGCCGGACGGGCGGACGCGACCTTCACGCTGACGCCGAAAAGCGAATGGGATATCGCCTCCGGCGCGGCGCTAATTTTGGCGGCCGGCGGCATGGTCACGGACGTTCACGGCGAGCCGATCGTTTTCAACAAAAAGTCGGTGAAGGTGCCCGGCCTGGTCGCCAGCAACGGCCATCTGCACGCCGCGCTCGAAGGGCTGATCGGCGCGCCGCGCAAGCACTGATTCGGCGCGTGCTCGCATGGCGCGAGCGCATCAGATCTTGCGTTCGCCGCTCGCCATCGCGAGATAGCAAACCATTCCGGTCAGATAGATCGCGACGGTCAGGTAAAAAGCGCCGTCGAACGAACCGGTGCGTTGCAGGATGAATCCGGTCACGGCCACGCCCACGATTCCCGGCACGGTCGCCGCCGTGTTCGACAGGCCCATCAGGATGCCCGCGTAGCGCGGCGCGACGTCGAGATGGTTCACGGCGAAAGCGCCGGAGCCGATCGCGGTGCCAGCCAGCGACAACGTGACCAGCGCGACCGCCGCCGCCGGAGAACGCATCGCGGGCAACAACAGCAGCGGCGCGGCGCCGATCGTAAACGCCGCCGCTTGCATCGACTTGCGCACCACCGTCAGCGAAACTCCGCGCCGATGCCATCCGTCGGCAAGCCATCCGCTCAGGTTCTGCATGATAAACGCCGCGATCCACGGCACGACCGAGAACAACCCAAGCCGCGCCATTGTCACGCCGAAGGTCGCCTTCAGATAGCTCGGCAGCCACAGCAGGATTATGTAGAAGCCGAAATTGTTGCAGAGATGGGCGATCACGATCGCCCACACCGCTTTTTCACGCATGATCGCGCGCCACGGAATCGAATCGGCCAGCGTGATCTGATCGGCCCGTCCGGCGGCGATGATCGTCATCTCGGCCGCGCTCACGCCGCGGCATTCCTCGGGCCCGTCGGCCGCTTTGATTTGCCACGCCGCGAGCCATGCGACGCCGAGCGCGCCCGAAATATAAAAGACCGCCGGCCATCCATACCTCAGGATGATGAGCGGGCTGAGCAGCATCGCGACGACCGTGCCGAAAGCGACGCCGCTGAAATGAAGCGAAATCGCCCGCGCGCGTTCGGACGCAATCGTCCAGCGCGCCGCGATACTGTGCACCGCCGGAAAATTCACCGCTTCGCCCGCGCCCAGCAGCGCGCGCATCGCGAGCAGCGCGCCGAACGACCACGACGCCGCCAGCGGCGTCAGAAACGTCGCCAACGACCAGAGCGCGACCCCGGCCGCGAGCACGCGCTTGCCGCCGAAGCGATCAGCCATCCATCCGCCCGCCATTTGCAACCAGAGGTAGCCCCAGAAAAACGACGACAGCACGAGCCCCGTCTGCTCGGGATCGTAACCGTGATCGCGCGCGAGCGGGATAATCGCTATCGCTATATTGGTGCGATCGACGTAACAGAGCGCCGTCGCCAGCGCGAACATCAGAACGACCGTGTATCGCCGCGGCCAGCGGACCGCTTCCGTCCGCGCGATCGCAATCGAAGCCTGCGTCTCGGCCATCCCCGCGTTCTCCCCCGGCGCGAGCTTAGCGGCGCCGCTCACGATTTGCCATCGCGCTGGCGCGGCCCGCCGCTCCGGCGGCGGCCGCTATGCTAGATTCGTCCGCGATGGCGCGGGTGTCGGCGGTAATTCCGGTTTACAATGGCGCGGCGACGATCGCCCGCGCGGTCGCGAGCGTGCTCGCCCAAAGATACGACGGCGCGGTCGAAACGATCGTCGTCGATGACGGTTCGACCGATTCGACGCGCGCGATTCTTGCCGGCTTCGGCGATCACATCCGCACAATCCATCAGCCGAACCGGGGCCCGGCGGCCGCGCGCAACGTCGGCGCGCGGCTGGCCGCCGGAGAATACCTCGCCTTCCTCGACGCCGACGACGAATGGATGCCGGAAAAGCTCGCGCGCACCGTGC
>JADBKU010000024.1 GCA_014896235.1 bacterium
CGCTTCGGTCCGGTCAATCCGTAGGGGGTGATCGAGGTCATCACCAGCCGCGGATTGATTTTACTCAGCCGATCGAAACTCAACCCGACGCGATCCATCTCGGGCGGCCAGACGTTGTGGATCAGCACGTCGGCTTCGGCCACCAGCCGCTCGAGCAGCTCCATTCCCTCCGGCCGCGCGATATCGAGCGTGATTCCTAGCTTGTTGGCGTTGAGATAGAGGAACAGTCCGCTCTTTTCCGGATGCGGCGTTCCGCCGGGAAACGGTCCGCGCGTCCGCGCGCGATCGCCCGCGCCGGGACGCTCGATCTTGATCACCTCGGCGCCCATGTCGGCCATCAGCTTCGACGCGTACGGCGCCGACGCCAACTCGCCGATCTCGATAATCTTGAGGCTGGATAACGCTCCCGCCATCGTGGCTACGTTCCCTCTCGACGCTCCTACGGCACGACTTTGCGGAATGGTTTGATTTCGACGCGCTCGAATACGCCTTGCGTGACGTAAGGATCGCTCATCGCGAACGCCCGCGCCGCCGCTTCGTCGGGAAAGTCAATCACCATCAGGCTGCCGCTGCCGTCCGTGAACGGCCCGCCGACGAACACCTGCCCGCGCTCGACCAGCGGCCGGATATTCTCAAGATGCGCAGGCCGGACTTTTGGCCTAAGCGCCGCTCCGTTCGGTCCGTCATGTCCGATTATAACGTAGAGCATCGCGCACGACCCCTTCGCGGCAGTTCAGGCTAACGTAGCACGCTCGCGCCGCCGCGCTCCAGCCGCGATAGACGCGAATCGGAGGCGCTAATTCACCGCGATCGCACCGTAACCGAAATAGTAAATGCCAAAGTACAACACGCCGATTCCCGCCACGATCGCGAACGCCATCCGGTCCCGCGCGCGCATCGGAAAATCGATATAGCTGGTCGGCGCGGCGCTGATTCCGAAGCCGCGCGCCTCCAGCGCCATCGCCATGTTGTTCGCCTTGCGCAATGCGCCCATGAACACGGGAATCACCACCGGCACGTATCGCCGCGCACGCGCGATCGGCCCGCCACGATTGAAATCGTAACCGCGCAGGCTTTGCGCCTGCACCACCGTCAGCGCCGAATCGATAAACAAAGGCGCGAGCCGAAACGCCAGCGTAATCGCGAATCCCACCCGATATGGCACGCCCATCCGCTGCAGTCCCGCGGTGAATTCTTCGACCTTCGTCGTCGATAAAAACAGCACCGAGGTCGCGAGCAATTCAGCCAGTTTGAGCCCCCGGCCGAAGCCGAAGACCAGCGACGCGCGGCTCAGATGGATGATCGGCAGATTAATCAGCGCCGGACCGCGCCGATAAAACACCATCCACGCCAGCGTCGTGAAAAATATCAGCAGAATGAACAGCCAGCGCAGGCGGTAGAAATTCGGCCACGCTCCTGTCGTCTGCGCGAGCGCGACCATCAGGATGCCGAGCGGCAGCAGCGCCAGCGGATGGTCCACCCAATAGACCGACCAGAACATCACGAACAGCGCGAAAACTTTGACCGTCGGATGGAGCCGATGGATGGCGCTGCGATGGTCGATGTAAAGATAAATCGGCATCAGGCGAACCCGCGAATCCGTTCGGCAAGCTCCTCGGGGCTGAGCGCGACGAAACCGAAGCGCCGGCCGAGCGCGGTCGCCTCCGGTGCGCGGAACGACGACCCGGCGAGCAGATCGTCGCGCGCGAAAAGTTCGCGAACCGCTCCGTCGAAGACCACCCGGCCGCGCCGCATCAGCACCGCGCGCCGCGCGAATTCGGCGACCAGCCACGGGGTGTGCGTGATGATCATGATCGCGATGCCGTCGCGGTTGAGCGCGCGCACCAGCGCCATCATCTTCCGCTGCTCGCGATAATCGAGTCCCGTGGTCGGCTCGTCGAGGATGAGCAGACGCGGACGGAGCGCGAGCACGCTGGCGACCGCCAGCCGCTGTCGCTCGCCCTTGCTGAGCAAAAACGGATCGCGCCCGCGCATCGCGCCGAGATTCACCGCCGCGAGCACTTCTTCGACGCGCTGCGCTATCTCGTCCGCGCCGAGTCCAAGATTGCGCGGTCCGAACGCGATTTCCTCCTCGACCGTGCCGGCGAAAATCTGATGGTCGGGATTCTGAAAAACGTAGCCGACCTCGCGCGCCGTCGCCGCGGGCGCCAGGCCGGCGCGGTCTCGTCCGGCAATCAGCACGCGGCCCGTTTCAGGCTGCAGCAGCCCCACCAGATGCTTGGCGAGCGTCGTTTTGCCCGAACCGTTCTGACCGATTACCGCGACGAATTCGCCGGGCGCTATCGTCAAATCAGCCGTATCCAGAACGCGCGGTCCGAAGGGGTAGGCGAAGCTGACGCGCTCGAGTTGCGCGATCGGCTCCGGCGCGGCGGCCGTTTCAGGCCGCACGCTGGCGCGAACTTCCGCGATTATTTCCACCGCTTCCGATTCCGAACGCTCCACCCTCGGCAAATCCGGAAAATGCGCGCGGATAATCGCTTCCGCGTGGTCGATCGATTCCGCATGCTCGCGAATTTCGAGCATCCCGAGCAGCCGATTCAGGTCCGGCGGGTGCACTCCCGACGTTTCGAGCAGCTCCAGCCGTCCCATCACCGACGCCGGCTCGCCTTCCGCGATAACCGCGCCGTCGCGCAGGATCACGATCCGATCGCATCCGCGCAGCTCTTCCGCCTCGTGCTCGATCACGAGCAGTGTGCGTCCCTCCGCGCGCAACCGCCGAATCAACGCGAAGACTTCCGCCCGCCCTTCGGGATCGAGGTCGGTGGTCGGTTCGTCCAGCACGATCAGATCGGGCCGCATCGCCAGCACCGAAGCGATCGCGAGCCGCTGCTTCTCGCCGCCCGAGAGCGAGGTTGGATCGCGGTCGTCGAAGCCCTTCAACCCTACCGCTTCAAGCGCCGGGCCGATGCGCGCCGCGATTTCCGCGCGCGCCATTCCCGCCTGCTCCATCGCGAACGCCACTTCGTGGGCGACGTTGGTGGAGAACAGTTGCGCCTCGAAATCCTGAAAAACCATCCCCACCCGCGGCGCCAGTTCGCACACCTGCGACCCGTCGATCGCGCGGCCGCCGATCGTCACACGCCCGCGAAAATCGCCGTCCTCGAATGCTGGAACGATTCGGTTCAGGCACTTTGCCAGCGTCGATTTTCCCGCGCCCGAAGCGCCCATCAAGCCGATCGTTTCCCCGCGCCTGAGTTCGAGCGTCACGCCGTCGAGCGCGCGATGGTCCGATCCCGCATACGCGAAAGCCACTTCCTCGAGCGCCGCGACCGGCGCGTCCGCGCCACTGGTCGCCGCGGACTGCGAACCCGCCTCCGCGGTCACGACCAACGTTTCGTTCCGCTCCGTTATCGCGTCTTCGCGCTGGAAATGGCCTCGCGCCTTCACATCAACCACGCCCCCGCCAGCGCGACCAGGATCAACGGACTGACAGTCACGGCGATCGCTTTGTCGTACGGCGAAATCGCGAAGCCGGCCGGCAGAAACGCCGGTATCCAATAGCCGGTCGAAACCAGATTGCCCACCGCCCACGCGCCGAGTTCGCCTCCCAGCAGCATGGCCAAGCCGGCGAGGCGGATGGCGCGCGGCCGTTCGCGCAATTCCGGCATCACGTCGGTATAGAGCATCCGGCCCGCGCGCACGCGCGGATAGACGCCGTACAGAATCAGCGGCGAGAGCACGAGCGCCGAAATCATATTATTGAAGATGATGATGTTGCCAAGGATGCTGAAGGGGCGGAACGCGAGCAGATTGTCGCCCCATCCGACCAGGTCTGCGCAGAGCACGCTGGCCGCGAGACAAACCATCACATACTTCGCGATCGTCCCTGGCGTGCGCATCACCGGACTCTGGCCGTCCGCGATAATTCTCCACGCCTTATAGGGGATATAGCCGTACATCAGGTTGGCGACGAAGCCGAAGATATCGCCCGGCCCGACGCCGCCGAAGAAATCGCCGATCATGTTGCCGATCGCCGAACCCCACGCGGCCGCCGGTCCGAACAGAAACGAACAAACGATAGGTATCGCGTTGGCCGGACGCAGTTCCGTCACGCCCGGAATCAACGGCACCACCTTGAACGGCACCAGCACCGCCGCATACAACGCGGCGGATATCGCGCACAGCACAACCATCCGCGTGTTGCGCCACATCAGGCGCAATTCATGCATCGCGCGAACCCGGGCTTTTCCTTGGCATACGTTGTCGAGACGCTAAGATCGAAATCTGAGCGATTTGAATCGCGTGATTTCGTTACCCGCTCCTTCGCGCGCAGTGTTACAAATGCGCAAGGGGGTATCCAGCCGCCATGATCGATACCCACATTCATCTCGACGCCGAACCATACGATGCGCCCGATCGGGTAATCGCACGAGCGCGCAGCGCCGGAGTGCGCGGCGTAGTAGTACCCGGCGTTTCTCCGGATTCAAACGCGCGCGTGCTCGCGCTGGCCGCCGCCTATCCCGGCTTCGTTCATCCCGCCCTCGGCTTCCATCCCGAATCCTATGATTTGAATGAATCCGATCTGGAACTGGCGCTCGCCCAGATTCACGATAATCGCGATCGCATCTGCGCCGTCGGCGAGGTCGGACTGCCGTGGTACGGCGAGCGCGCCGCCGCCGCGACGCCGGCCGCCCGCGACCACCTGGCCGCGTTCGCCCGCGCCGCCGCGAGCCACGACCTCGCGATCATCCTGCACGCGCCGCATGGCGCGGCCGGCCCGGCGCTGGAAATCGTCCGTTCGGCCGGCGTCAGGCGCGCCGTTTTCCACTGGCACAAATCCGAACGCCGCGTCACCAGCGCGATTCTGGACGCCGGCTACATGATTTCGCTCACGCCGGAGGCCGTCTATCGCGATCGCGATCAAGACCTCGCGCGGGCCGTTCCGTTGTCGAATCTGCTGGTCGAAACCGATGGCCCGGCGCCCCATCGCGGGCCGTTCGCCGGATGCTTGACCGAGCCGTGGATGATCGCGCGGACGTTCGAGGCGATCGCGCTGATCGCCGGCGACACCCCGCCCGCCGTGCGCGCCGCCACTACCGCCAACGCGATCGCGACTTTCCGCTTCCACCCCTCCCCGCAACGCACGCTTCAGCCGCCCGCCGCCGTATTGCCCCCAATTTGTCGCGCGTTAAATTTGTATCCGACGCCAAGCATTACGGAACGCCGACGGGGTGTCTGATGCCAATATACGAATTTGAATGCGATAAATGCGGCCGGCTGACCAGCGTGCTGACGATGCGCGTCGGCGAGCGCGCCGACGCCAAATGCCGGCATTGCGGATCGGCCGCGATGCGCCGCGTGCTGTCGCGGTTCGCAATGCCGAAGAGCGAAGAGGCGCGCCTCGATGCGCTCGCCGATCCCTCGCGCCTCGGCGACCTCGACGAAAACGATCCCAAAAGCATCGCCCGGATGATGCGCAAGATGGGCCGCGAGATGGGCGAGGAATTCGCCGGCGACGATTTCAACGAAGCGATCGATGAAATGGAAGCGACCGGCGACTTCGACGGCGACGGCAGCGACGATAGCGACAGCGACGATCTCTGACGACTGACGCCCCATCCGCTTCGATCTCCGCACCTCCGCCAAACGGCCGGTTTGCAATGCGGCGGCGGCCGGATCAATAAAAGCCCTCGGAGAGCCTTAGCCAACTCCAGGGAGATTGAATCATGGCCGGATTAGTCCAAGGTAAAATCGCGCTCGTCACCGGCGGCGGGTCCGGAATCGGCCGCGCCACCGCGCACGCTTTCGCCCGCGAAGGCGCCAAAGTGATGATCGCCGACTACGTCGCCGACGGCGGCGAGCGCACCGTCAAGGAAATCAAGGCCAAGGGGGGAGACGCCGCTTTCATTCACGCCGACGTTTCGGTTCCGAAACAGGTCGAGATGATGATCGCGAAGACGGTTGAGACCTACGGCCGGCTCGATTGCGCCTTCAACAACGCCGGCATCGAGGGCAAGGCGACCGACACCGTCGCCTGTACCGAGGAGAATTTCGACCGCATCATCGCGATCAATCTCAAGGGCGTATGGCTCTGCATGAAGCATGAGATTCCGCAGATGCTCAAGCAGGGCGGCGGCGTGATCGTCAACACCGCGTCGGTCGCGGGACTTACGGGCTTCGCCGGGCTTTCCGCCTACACCGCGTCGAAGCACGGAGTCGTCGGACTCACGCGCGTCGCGGCGCTGGAATTCGCGCGCAAGAATATCCGCGTGAACTGCGTATGCCCCGGCGTGATCCATACGCCGATGGTCGAGCGGCTGATGGATTCCAGCCCCGAATACGGCAAGACCGAGCTCGAAGAAGGCGAGCCGGTGGGCCGGATGGGCAAGCCGGAAGAGATCGCGGAAGGCGTCGTCTGGCTGTCTTCGGACGCCGCGTCGTTCGTCACCGGCCATCCGCTGGCGATCGACGGCGGCTGGGTCGCGCGCTGACGATCAGTCGCGCTTAATCGCGTCTTCGGTCAGGCGCATTTTCCCGTAGATTTCGCCCGCGGTTTCGAAATCGAGCGTCGCGTGCTGCGCGCCGACGTTCACGTTGCGAAACGCCAACTGCAGCGGACTCGAATCGTACACCGCGTGCGCGCCCGACCCCGCATACAGCCGCGACACCGCGCGCCGGCATAGTTCGACCGCATAGGCGGTTTGCCATTTCACCCGCGCGCGATATCCAGGCTCGGTCGGATCGATTCCGCTTTCGCAGACGCGGTCGATCACCTCCAGGCTGTCGCGCACTAGAAGTTCCGCGCACTGGATTTCGCCCGACGCCTCGGCCAGCCGGATCCGCGTCGGCGCATGCTCGGCCTTGCGCGCGCCCGTGATAATCACCCGCCGCTCGCGCGTGCGTTCGATGAATTTCTGCAGCGCGAAACGCGCCGAACCCAAAATCGCCGAAGCTCCGACCGTCGCCAGCATCGACCCCACCGCGACCTGAAAACGCTTCGTGCGATGATTTCTCACATGCGGCGACGCGCCCGTGATCATCGCGCGGCTGTCGATCGCGCGATGGCTCGGCACGAAGAGATCGCGCGCCACCACGTCTTTGCTGCCCGTGCCCTGCAAGCCCAGCACATGCCAGGTGTCGTCCACGATAATCTCTTCGCGCGGCGCGACGACATGCACTCCGGGACCGCCCGCTTCGGCGTCCGCACATCCCAGCATCACCCAATCCGCCCGATCGACGCCGCTGCAAAACTGCCAGCGCCCGTCCACGCGATAGCCGCCGTTAACTTTGCGCGCTTTGCCCTGCCACGAGAGCGCGCCTGCGACTAGTCCGTCGCGCCCATCGCCGAAGACGTCTTCCTGCGCCTGTTCCGGCCATGACGCGAGGCAGAAATGATGGCCGCCCATAACCATCAGCACCCATCCGCTCGACGGGCAGGCCTCGGAAACGGCGGTCACCGCGTCAGTTAACACTCCGAGCGGCAGCTCGTAACCCCCCACGCGCGCGGGCTGGGGCGTCCGGAACAGCCCCGCCTCGACCATCGCCGCCATGCTTTCCGGCACGACGCATCGCGCGGCTACGCAAGCTGGCGCGCGTGTGGCAAGCTCGGGTGCGATCGCTCTGGTCAGTTGACGGATTTCCACCGGAGTCGGATGCATCAAAAATTCTCCCTTAGCAATGATTCGATGGTAACGGCAGACGACATACTAACCTGTTGATAACCGAACACTCAATGAAGCGTCGCTCCGATCCATGGATCCGTCCCGCGCCCCTTACGCGTCGATCTCAATGCTCCGCTCGACTGTCCGCGGTTCGACCGCGCCGCCGCCTGAACCGCGATCCCTCCAACGCGCGCTGCGGATTAGGTGCCGCCCCTCCACATGCTCTTTCGCAACCCCACCCGCTCCAAAAATGAGACGACCGATTTTTCGATTCCTGAGAATCGGCAATTGATCCGCGCCGGGTCTAAGACAGAATAATTTTCACTTGAATATTCAAATTAAATCTGAAACATTAACGCCCACTTCTTGCGGCGCTTTACAGGTATTGCGGATATCGTGGCCGCCCGGTACATGCGTATTCAGACGATGAATTCATCAAGGCTCCTCAGAATAGTTATTCTTGCATTGGTATTTGCAGCCACAATCTCCGGATGCATTGATTTAGCAAGCTGGCGTTACACGCCCAACAGTGCGACGCCTTCGTCTATTCACGTTCCGCTCACGCTCGCCGTTGAATATTTCAAAGATCAACGCGGCGATCGGAAGTACAACCATATGTGGCTGTGTGCAATTCCGGCGATTCTCTTGTGCACGGCTGAGTATGATCGCCCGGACACCAACAATGGCTTTCTAACCGTGCTGACTTACAACTTCAGACCGAGCGACGATCTGGCAAACGCGGTTGCGACTGAACTGCGACAGGCGGCGATTTTCCGCGAGGTTGACGTGACCGAAAAGAGCCTCGGTCCGGGCGCGCAACTCGTCTTGCGCGGCGTCATTGAAAATACAGAATGGCGAGGCGAAGGCTATGCTTACCTATTAGGCCTTTCCAGGGGTTTACCGATTCTCCTTGGATTACCGATGGGATCCGTATACAACGCCTTGAAATTACATCTGGAGCTTTTGAAACAATCTAATCAACAAGTCCTCTGGCGCTACGATATCGAAGAACATTACTCCAAAACTGAAGGTATGTATTATAACTTAGGTCGTGATTTTGACTATCCGGAAATGTTGCGCGCGGGAATCAACCCTGCGATCGAGTCGCTCCGACAATTTATAGCAAGTCAACCGGCCAGCTACTGGGATGCGATGGCGCCCGCTGGGACGGCGATGCACGCCGCCAATTAACCCGGCGGCCGGCAGGCGCGCTCGCTGGCCGTTTCATTCCCGCTCCAGCATCACGATCGCGGCGGCGGCCATTCCTTCGCCGCGGCCGAGCGCGCCCAGCCCTTCCGGATTCGACGCCTTGACGTTCATCTCCGCCTCTGGCGCTCCCAAGGCCGCCGCCAATCGCGAACGCATCGCCGGCAGATATCCGGCCAGCTTCGGACGCGCCGCGAAAATCGTCACATCCGCGTTGCCGAGCCGCCATCCGAGGTCGCGCGCGCGTTTCCACACGGTTTCGAGCAGCGCGATACTGTCGGCATCCTTGTAGCGCGGATCATTGTCCGGGAAATGCCGTCCGAGGTCGCCAAGCCCAAGCGCGCCCAAAATCGCATTGGCCAGCGCATGCGCGGCGACGTCGGCGTCCGAATGGCCGCGCAGGCCCGCGTCGTGGGGAATTTCGACGCCGCCCAACACCAGTCGGCGGCCTTGTTCCAAAGGATGAAAATCGAAACCCTGCCCTGCCCGCGTTTTCATGCTTCCGCCGTCCTGTTCGCGCGGTCGTAACCCAGCCAAAAGTTGACTTGGCGGCGGCGAGCCTCCAAGCTCTTAACGTATCTTTGCGGAGGAAACCCGATGCCCCAGTTCTGGAAGCAGCCGAAATTCTGGGCAGCCGCGATCATCGTCTTATGGCTCGCCTACATAATCGGCTCCAACCTTGCTCAACTTGTGACGATCCATATTATTCCGTGGCTCGTCCAGCCTGAGCTTAAGGTTTCGACCATTGTCGTCGCTTCCGCGATAGTCGGCGCGGCGCTTACGCTGATTATCCAGTATTACTGGCGCAAGAGCCGTTCTTCGAAGAACGTCGCGCAATCCGCGCCCGCGCCCGGCGCCAGCAGCAGCACCACCGCTTGATCGCCCGCCTTGAGCACCGTCGCCGCCGCCGGACCGATCAGCAGTCCGTCCGCCCGCGAGAGCGAACTTAACACGCCCGAGCTTTGATTCCCGGTGGGCGTGGCCAATAGTCCGCCCTCGCCGCGAGTCAGGCGCACCCGCACAAATTCGGTAAGGTTCGCCGCCGTGCGGATATCGCAGGCGCAGCGGACGGTCACGCGCGGCAACCCGACGGCCGGCCGCCCGCCGATTTTAATCAGCGCCGGACGCACATAGAGGTAGAAGCAAACCATCGTCGAGACCGGATTTCCCGGCAATCCGAAAACCGGCCGTCCGCGCAGCGTACCGAACTTGAGCGGCTTGCCCGGCCGTTGCGCAACTCCGTGAAAATGCTGGCGCAAGCCAAGCTCGTCCATGACGATTTTGACGTGGTCGAATTGTCCCACGGAAACGCCGCCCGTCGTCAACACGACGTCGCATCCAAGCGCCTCTTCCAGCCGCTCCCGGACCGCCTCGGGACGGTCACGGGCGACCCGGAGCATCACCGGCTCGCCGCCAGCTTCGGCGATCGCTCCGGCCAGCGCGTAAGCGCTCGAATTCACGATTTGGGCGCCAACCGGCGGCGTATCGATATCGACGAGCTCGTCGCCGGTCGCGACGATCGCAACCCGCGGCCGACGGTAAACGTCGAGCATCACGCGATTCAGCGAGGCCAGCATGCCGAGGTCCGACGGCGTCAGCACGCGGCCCGGCGCCATCAGCGGTTCACCCTGTTTCACGTCTTCGCCGCGCGGCCTGACGAACTGTCCCGGCTCGGCCGGCGCAAGTATTTCGACCGCGCCGCCCTCCACTTCACGCGTCCGCTCGACCTGCACAATTGCGTCGGCCCCGGCCGCAAGCGGCGCGCCGGTCATCGTGCGAATTGCCTGGCCCGGCTCGACCCGCCGCGTGGGCATCGCGCCCGCTCCAACCGTCTCGACCACCGTCAGCCGAACTGGATTATCCGCAGAGGCGTGCGCTACGTCCGCAGCGCGTACGGCGTAACCGTCCATCGCGGAGTTGTCGAAGGCGGGAATATCGCGCGGCGAACGGATTTCCTCGGCCAGCACCCGCCCGAGCGCCGCGGTCAGCGCGACTCGTTCCGGATGGATTTCCGCAACATTCTCAAGAACAATTCGCAGGGCTTGGTCAGCGCTAATCATCACGCGATCGAGCATATCGCCGCACCGCGCAAACTTAAACGGGCGCGCGCGGAAAGCGGCAACGCTTGCGACGGTTAGAACTCGGCCAATTGGGCCTGCAATTCGTCGTCAGGAATACGAATGTCGTACGTCGCGAAATTGGGCGGAACACGGTCGCGCAAAAGCGCCGGGTTAGCCTCTTTCAGCGCTGTCACCGATACGCCAGTGCGCGTCGCGATTCGGCTCAACGGAGTCCCGCCTGAGCATCGGACAACGCGATAGTGCGGCGGTTCAACGTAGGTAACGTTGGTCAGTCCATAGTCTTGTGCGTGACGAGCGATTAGCGCAACTGCCATGAAGCGATTCATCAGCGCGCGAGTATGTCGCGGCAGACGCGTCATCAACTTCTCGTAGCTGGCCTTGCGCAGCCTGAGATAATGGTCGATCGTGGCGTCGCCGTTGTTCCACGCAACCAGCGTCGTACGCCAATCGGAGCGAGCTTCATCATGCAGAGTCGCGAGGTATTCGGCCGCGGCGCGGGTCGATTTAATCGGGTCGCGCCGCTCGTCAACCCATTTATTGATCACCAAGCCGTAGCGCCGCGCGGTCGCGCGGCTGAGCTGCCATGGACCGTCGCCATCCGGAGAGAAACCGCTCTCCGCGAACGCGAGATAGACTAAATCCGGCGGCAAGCCTTCGCTTTCCAGCACCTGGACCATCTGACCCATGAAAGGCCGACTGCGCCGAAAGGATTGTTCCAGTCCTTGTGGCTGATCGAGATATTGATTGACGTAATGCTGGACGGTGCGATTGAGCACCAGCGGAAATGGAGGGACCGACTTGGGCTGGCTGCGCACAAACGGCATCTCGTTCTCAGGCATCATCACGAGCTGACTCGAGTCGCCCGAATGATTCTGGACCGGCGCTCGGGCAACCGCCGCCCGATCACAAGATGTTAACGCGCTGGCCGTGATCGATTGAACGCAACCGCCTGCGTGCATCCACAGACCATCACCGCAAGCAAGGCGACGAACGACACCAAATAGCTATGCTTTAACTTTCTACCCCGCATCCGTTTCTTTCCAAACCGTGCCTACCCTAACTGCCGATCATGGCTCGATCAACCCTTTTTGAATTAAAAAATCTAATTCTTGATAAAAGAAATTAACAAAACCTAAACATATCCACAGCGCGATTCGCGCATTCTGTCCGTCAGCCAGGCTCATGACGACGACGCTTTCGCAACCAAACCGACCGTAAAGCGCACGCTTAGTTGGCTCGATCAGGTGTGCTAGCCTGAAACGAAGCAAGTCTTCTCCATATCCGTGTGGATCTATGGCGTGAAATCTTCGACAACCTTAGCGACGCCGTCATTGCGCTCGGCGCGGCGGACGAACCGCTTGCGGTCAACGCTGCGGGCGAGGCGATGCTTGAAGCGTCGCGGGTCGGCAAATCATTGGTCGCGCGCTTGCTCAAGCGCAATCAATGGCTGCGCCGGATGGTCGACGATTGCCTGTCAAATGGGCAGACCTTCGACAATCCCGAAGCCACATTGACGCTCGAACGTCGTTCGCTGGTTGTACGGGCCGAGGTTTCGCCTTTAATCGATTCATCGGGCCGGCTCGCCGGCGCGATTTTGCTCTTTCACGACCTGTCGCATCAAAAGAGCGCCGAGCAGGCTTTCGAGATGGGCGAAAACGTGTTGCGCCTGTCGCCGGCCGGACTCGCCCACGAGGTGAAAAATCCTCTCACCGGAATCAAGGGCGCGGCGGAGTTACTCGGCGCGATGTTCCCTGGCGACGCGCGCGCCCAGCAATACTGCGGACTGATCCAGGACGGCGTGAATCGCATCGCCGCGCTGGTCGAACAGGTGCTGGCGGTCTCCAACCCGCAACGTCTCAAGCGCGTTCCGGTCAATATCCATCAGGTGCTTCATCAGGCGCTCAGAATCGCGGGAATTTTCCCCGGCGATAATCATACCGGACTCGCCAACGTAGCCATTGAGCAGCAGTTCGACCCCAGCCTGCCGGAGGTGCACGGCGACGCGGCGGCGCTCGAGCGCGTTTTCCTGAATCTTATTCGCAACGCTTACGAGGCGGTCGAAGCGGCACACCGAAACGGACCCGCGATGCATCAGTCGGCCGCACGCGCCGCGGCCGAAAACGCCGCATCCGGCGCGAATACGGAGCGCGGCGTAATTCGCCTGCGCACCGCGATCGAGACTCAGTTCCGGCTCAGCTCGCATGGCCGGCGCCGGCAGTATCTGAGAGTCGAAATCGCGGATAACGGCAAAGGGATGCGCGAGGACGAGATGAAGCAATTATTTACGCCGTTTTTCACGACCAAACCGTCAGGAACCGGACTCGGCCTGGTGCTAAGCCAGCGGATTATTGCACTCCATGGCGGTAAACTATGGGCGGAACGGGGTGGAATCGACCGACGCGCGGAGGGCGCGCTCGCGGCGACGCCGGCCACGCACGGACGGCCGCGGGACGGCGCCGGCATCCCGAATGAACACGCGGCCGGGACGGTTCCGCCCGGGATGACTTTTTGCCTGACTTTGCCGATCGGACCTGAATGAATGCGTCATTTTGAAATACCGGAATCGAGCCGCCGCCAGCGCGGCGTGGGTGAACGCAAGCTTGATCCAGCACGATAAGGAGGGATTCGCTGCGCAAACGATGGCCGCCGATGATCACGAAAAAATTGCGCCCGGCGCCGATTCACGCCGGGCCTCCGTGCTGATCGCCGACGACGATCCGGCGATCCGGCTCGTCCTGCGTCATCGCCTGGAGGCGGCCGGGTACGCGGTCGAAGAGTCGGCGGACAGCCAATCCGCGCTAGCGGCGTTATTGAGCAATCGGCATGACGTGGCCCTGCTCGACATCATGATGCCGGGCGCCGGGGGCCTGGAGGTGCTGAGCGAAGCGCGAAACGAAGCCGTGCGCACGCTGATCATCGTGATTACAGCGGCGAGCACGATGAACAACGCGGTCGAGGCGATGAAGCGCGGCGCGCACGACTACCTCACCAAGCCATTCGAGAATCTCGATCTGGTGGCGGCCGCCGTGGCGCGCGCGGTCGAAATCGCGGCGCAAACAGCGGACCTGACGCGGCTCAAGGACGAATTCAACCGGCAACTGGTCGGCGGCGAAATCATCGGCCGCAGCCCGGCGATGCAGGAAGTTTACAAACTGATCGGCCGCGTGGTTAACAACGACGCAACCGTGCTGCTGCGCGGAGAAAGCGGCACCGGCAAGGAACTGGTCGCGCGCGCGATCCATTACAAGTCGCCGCGCTGGCGCGGACCGTTCGTCGCGGTCAATTGTTCCGCGATTCCGCACGGGCTGCTCGAAAGCGAACTGTTCGGCCATGAACGTGGCGCGTTTACCGGCGCGACCGAGCGGCGGCCGGGCAAATTCGAGCAGGCCGCGGGCGGCACGCTCTTCCTCGACGAAATCGGCGATCTGCCGGTCGAACTGCAGCCGAAACTTTTGCGCGTGCTGCAGGAGCGGGAATTCGCGCGCGTCGGCGGCTTCGAAACGCTCAAGATGCAGGCGCGGATTATCGCCGCGACCAATCAGGATCTGGAGACGGCGGTGGCGGCCAAAAAGTTCCGCGAAGACCTCTATTTCCGGTTGCGCGTCATACCGATCGATCTGCCGCCGCTGCGCGAGCGGCGCGAAGATATACCCGAACTGACCGACTATTTCGCGGGCAAGGCGACGCGCGAAATGGGCGCGAATGCGCGCTTTATCAGTCCCGAGGCGCGCGCCCGCCTTTTTTCCTACGAGTGGCCGGGCAACGTGCGCGAACTCGAAAACGCAGTGCTGCGCGCGGCGCTGCTGGCGCCGGGCAATACGATTCGGGCCGAGGATATCGAGTTGGGCCGGGGCGGAACGCGGGCCAAAGTCCTGGCGGCCGGAAGCGACGCGCCGCTGACGGAATTGATTGCCTTGCGAATCGGAGAGATGCTCGACAGAGACGGCGCTGACGCGCGCGATCTCTATCAAAAGCTCATCGCCGAGCTGGAAAAACCGCTAATCGAACAGGCTCTGGCACGAGCCGGCGGCAACCAAGTGCACGCGGCCAGAATTCTCGGGTTGAACCGCAATACTCTGCGCAAGAAACTGACCGAGCATCGTATAGTGCCGCAAAAGACGCCGCAGCAGCCATGAAGATGCCTTCAGTTTATTATGCGATGGTCGATCCGGCCGGCGGCCACGAACCGGTCGCGCTCGCCGCGCTCCTGCTGGACGCGGGCGCGCGGATTCTTCAGCTTCGGCTCAAAGAGGCCACGAGCCGCGAATTCCTCTCCGTCGCACGCGAAATGGTGCGGCTATGCCGCGCGCGCGGCGCCTTGGCGATCATCAACGACCGCGCCGATATCGCGCGGCTGGCGGAGGCCGACGGCGTGCACGTCGGACAGGAAGATTTGCCCGCGCGGATGGCGCGCGAAGTCGTCGGTCCCGGACGAATCGTGGGCGTTTCCACCCACAACGTCGAACAGGCCCGGACGGCGCAGGCCAATGGCGCCGATTATATCGGTTTCGGAGCAATTTACTCGGGCGGACTAAAAAACGTCGCGAATGCGCAAGGCCTTGAGCGATTGCGCGCGGTTCGCGCCGCGGTGGACATTCCGATCGTCGCGATCGGAGGAATCACCGAAGCGACGATGCCGGCGGTGCTGGCCGCCGGCGCCGACGCCGCCGCAATCATAACCGACGTCGTGCGCGCGACCGATCCAGCAGCCAAAGCGCGGGCGTTACTCGCTCTCCGTCCCCACGCCAGCGACTGAATGCTTCGGCGCTTTCTTGACGGTTCGAGCCCGCCGTTCGGCACGCAAGGCCGCAGCCAAATCCCGCGACGCCAACGCGTGCCGACGCCGCGCCAGCAGCCACGCGCTGATCATCACCATCGAGCCGAATAGCACGATGCCGCAGCAGGCGGCGACAAGCTGATCGCCTGAGCGGGCGCGTGCGGCGAATTCCATGGAGATGAGCGTGAGTGCCGTCGCCATCACGCCTGAAATCCAGAACAGCGCCGGAGGCGCGTCGTCCGCCGCGCGTTCCAGCAATTCGACGCCAAGCTGAAATGGCTCTGCAGCCGACTGAGGCGTGCGTGGCGCGCGGGGCTTGCCGGCCAGCTTCCGCTCCAGCACCACGCGATAAAGGCAAGCCGATCCGACGAGGCACGCCGCCGCGCCCGCGAACATCGCAAGCGGCCCGAGAGCGCGCGCAAACAGCGCGACGATAAACACTGCGGCCACCTCCGCCCAGCCCCAGCGGCGGCTAAATCTCATGATTCCTTCCATTTCGGAAATCTCGTTCATGACATAGCCGAAATCGGCCGCCGGAGATGGCAGGAAAAGGATGTCGTCGTTTCCGTCGCGAACGAAGAATCCGTCACGGCGAATCAATTGAACTTTCATAGTGCGAACCTTCCGAATCGGCGACGCCAAATGGTTAAAAGATAATATAGCGTAATAGAAGATGCGTCTTCCGTGCCAAACATCTTACATATTAAATTATTGGTGATTTTCGATAGATTGAAGGTATTTTAGTGTCAAAAATAATCGCGCCGTTGCAAAACTGCAACGACGTTGCGCTATCAGCCACAATTTGCGCAATCGCCGCCTAGCCAAGCAAATTTGGGACTGAGTGAGTTTGAATTAATCGCGCTCGCGGCTTCAGGCTGCGAGCGCAAAGAAAACGGCCGAAGGGGCAAAGCCCCTCCGGCCGTGATTGTCCCGATTGTCAGCGCGCGCTTTCAGGCTGCGGCTTTGGCTTGGCCAGCACCCCCACCCTCCTCCGCGATCGAGCCGCGTTTGGAGAGAATCACCGCAATCGACAGAGCGACCAGCGCAAGGATGACAACGCCGAGTGCGCCGGCGCTGATTACGCCAACCTCGGTGGTGGTGAACGGCGCGGCCAAAATGCCAACCAGGTTCATCACCTTGATCATCGGATTGAGCGCCGGGCCGGCGGTGTCCTTGAAGGGGTCGCCGACGGTGTCGCCGACCACGGTGGCCTTATGGACATCGGTGCCCTTGCCGCCGAGGAAGCCGTCTTCGACTTTCTTCTTGGCGTTGTCCCAGTTGGCGCCGGCGTTGGACATAAAGACCGCAAGCAACTGGCCGGTGAGGATCGTGCCGCCGAGGAAACCGCCGAGCGCGCCAGCACCGAGGCCGAAGCCGACCAGCAGTGGCGCGAAGACCGCGAGGATCGCCGGGCTGAGCAGCTCTTTCTGCGCGGTCGCGGTGACGATATCGACGCAACGGCCGTAGTCGGGCAGTTCCTTGCCTTCCATGATTCCGGGATGCTCGCGGAACTGGCGGCGCACTTCGAACACGACCTGATAGGCCGCGCGGCCGACCGCCTTGATGGCGAAGGAGCTGAACAGGAAAGGCACCGCGCCGCCAACCAGCAAGCCGACGAAAACGGTCGGCGTGTTGATTTGCACGCCGGCGATGCCGAGATGCGCTTCGTCGATAAACGAACGAAACAGCGAAACCGCCGCGATAACCGCGGTCGCGATCGCTAGTCCCTTGGTCAGCGCCTTGGTGGTGTTGCCGATCGCGTCCATCCAGGAAAGCGTGCGCGACGCCTCTTCCTGATGCACTCCGCCCATCTCGAAGATGCCGTGGGCGTTGTCGGTAATCGGCCCATAGGTGTCCATCGCGAGGATGAAACCGGTGGTGGTAAGCAGGCCGAGACCGGTCAGCGCGATTCCGTAGAACTGCAGCGCCGTGGACTCGCGGAAGATGACGACGGCGCCGATAATCACGCCGACGATCACCATCAGCGCCCAGACCGACGATTCGAGCCCTTCGCCGAGACCGGATAGAATCAGGGTCGCCGGACCGGTGCGGGCGGCGCTGGCGGTCTCGGTAACCGGGCCGTAGTCGGGATGGGTGAAAAAATTGGTCAGCCACAGCGTCAGGATAGAAAGCAGGATGCCGAGCGTGGCGGTGATCGCAAAACGCCAGTCGGGACGGCCGTCGGGACCCGTCATATAGAAATAGTTGACGATGAAGAAGCCGATAATCGACGTGATCGAGGAGGTGTAATAACCCGCGTTAATCGGCCGCATCGGGTCGCGCATCGCGGAACCCACGGGCACGCGCACGGCCATGATGCCGAGAATCGAGGAAACGACGCCCACGGCGCGCAGAATCAACGCGAAGATGATCATCTTCATCGCGAAGGCGCTGGCCGCCGCCGCGCCGCCGTAAGTGGCGACGAACTTGGGATCCTCGAGCGCGTATGCCGCCAGAATGATCGCCGCAACCAGCGTTACCTCGTAGGATTCGAACACGTCCGCCGCCATCCCGGCGCAGTCGCCGACGTTGTCGCCGACATTGTCGGCGATGGTCGCGGCGTTGCGCGGATCGTCTTCGGGAATGCCCGCTTCGACTTTGCCGACGAGATCGCCGCCGACGTCAGCGGCCTTGGTGTAGATGCCGCCGCCGACGCGCATGAAGAGCGCCGCCAGCGAGCCGCCGAAGCCGAAGCCGACAAGGACCTTCATCGCGTCCTGCTGGAAATACAGGAAGATGACGGTCGCGCCGAACAGGCCGAGGCCGACGGTGAACATCCCCGAAACGCCGCCGGCCTTGAACGCCAACTCCATCGCGTTCTTGAAACTGGTAAGCGCGGCGTTGGCGCTGCGCACGTTGCCTTTCACCGCAAGCCACATCCCGACGAAACCGGCGCCGTATGAGGCGCTGACGCCGAGAAAGAAGGCGACGGCGATGCCGAGGGAGAGATCGAGCCGGGTCGGATAGACCGAGCGGTACATCAGAAACAGCGCGGCGGCGATAATGATGACGAAGACGATCATCGTCTTCACCTGCCGCTTGAGATACGCCATCGAGCCTTCGTACACAGCGTCGGCGACGTCGGTCATCGATTTAGGCCCGGGGTCCGCGTTCAGAACCACGCGCACCAGCCACCCGCCGTAGGCGAGCGACAGAATCGCCGAGCCCAGCACGCACCACAGGATTGCGAGCTGCGCGCTGGTCAAGGCTGGAAGAACGATTTTTGCCTCGCTCATCGAACTTCAGTCTCCCGATATTTTATGGATTCGATTGGCGACATCCGGTACGCCATCGAAGCATTTTCCCCTGGCGACGCGAATAAGGACGCCGAATATCTGGCGCAGTTTAGGTTTTCCGGACCGTGAAGTCCAGCACGCGCGGCCGCGCGCAAGCCGCGCCTGAAGCGCGCCCGCGTGATGAGCCGGCGCGGCCGCGATGTTGATCGTCGCGGCATGCGTATGGTTATCTGGACGGACGGCCATGAACGTATCTATCGAAAGCAGTTCCGCGCTCCGGCGCAAGCTCACAATCGAAGTCGAACCCGACGAAATCAACCGCGAACTCGATCGCTCGTACAACGAGCTGAAACGATCGGTCGTGCTCAAGGGCTTCCGGCCCGGGCGCGCGCCGCGCAGCCTGCTCGAGCGCTTTTTCGGCGACCAGGTGCGCGGCGAAGTGATTCGCAAGCTGGTCAAGGAATATACCGACAAGGCGTTGGAGGAAAATTCGCTCAAGCCGGTGGTCGAGCCCGAGATCGTCACGGAAGAAACCGACCTCAAGAAAGCGCTCAAGTTCAGCGCGACATTCGATCTGAAGCCCGAGCTGGCGGTCAAAGATTATCAGGACCTCAAGGTCCAGCCCGCGCAAATCGACGTGACCGACGAGCAGGTCGAGGCCGAGCTGGCGCGGATGCGCGAGCGGCACGGCGTGCTCAAGAAGGTCGAGGGACGCAATACGGTCGCCGAAAACGATTTCGTAATCGTGGCGTTCGAGGGTTTTGAGAACGGCCAACCGATTGCGGGCACCAAGGTCGAGGACCGGCTGCTGAAGGTCTCCAAAGAAACGCTGGCGCACGGGCTGGACGAAGTGCTGGCCGGAGCGGAGGTCGGACACGAAACGCGCCAAGCGCGGAACTATCCCGCCGATTACGCGGAGAAGGAAATCGCCGGCAAGAACGTCGAATGGCGGGCGACGGTAAAGGAAATTTACACGCACGAAGTTCCCCAGCTTGACGAGGAATTCGCGAAGGACGAGGGTTTCGAAAACCTCCATGCGCTGCGCGCGCGCGTGCGCGAGACGCTGATTGCGAGGGCCCGCGCGGAGGCGAACGCCCGCGCGCGGCAGGGTCTGCTCGATCTGATTATCGAGCGCAATCCGGTGGAATTGCCCGAGTCGCTGGTGGCGCGTGAAATCCGCAACGTCGAGCACGAACTGGCGTCGAATTTCGAAGCCGCCGGGATGGGACATGAAGAGGCGCACGCCAAGGCGCGCGAAAACGCCGAAGAAATCAAGTCGCGGGCCGAAAAGCGCGCGCGCAGCGCGCTGGTGGTCGATGCGATAGCGGACCAGGAAGGCGTCGAGGTCAGCGACGACGAAGTTGCCGAACGTATCGGACAGATCGTGACCTACGCCGGGCGGGCGCGCGAGCAGATCGCGGAACACTATCGGAGCGAGGAAAATCGTGCGGCCTTGAAACAAACGATGCGCCGCGAAAAGACGCTCGATCGCCTGCTCGAACGGGCGCAGAGCGAAGGCGCCGCGAGCGGCGGCGAGACTCCCGCCGCGAGCGATTCCGGCGAACCGCGGGCTGACGGTTGAGCCTAAGTTCGCGCAGTTCGCCGAACGCCGCCGATGCCGCGCATCGGCGGCGTTCGTTTTCGCCGCGTCGCGTGACTCTCAGGTTGCCGATGTATTGCAAACGGGTTAGAATTTGAAAGCGTGGTGAGCAGGTTTCGTTTCGCTGCGCGGCGTCGAGCGGAGAAGTTGAAGACCGATGAGCAGCTTTGTGCCGGTGGTCGTGGAGCAGACGGGACGTGGCGAACGCTCCTATGACATCTATTCACGCCTGCTCAAGGACCGGATCGTTTTCCTTGGCACGCCGGTGACGGATGAAGTGGCGAACCTGATCACGGCGCAGCTTCTATTCCTCGAATCCGAGGATCCTGAAAAAGAGATCAATTTCTACATCAATTCGCCTGGCGGATCAGTCACCGCCGGACTCGCGATTTACGACACGATGCAGTTCATCAAGCCGCCGGTCTCGACCTTGTGTCTGGGACAGGCGGCGAGCATGGGCGCCCTGCTGCTGCTGGCGGGCCACAAGGGACGGCGCTATGCGCTGCCGCACTCGCGCATCATGATCCATCAGCCGTTGGGCGGAGCGCAGGGTCAGGCGAGCGACATCGAAATCCAGGCGCGGGAGATTCTGCGCATACGGGAGGAAATCAACGCCATCATCGTACGGCACACGGGACAGCAGTTGAAAAAAATCGAAAAGGACACCGATCGCGATATGTTCCTGCCCCCCGAACAGGCGGTTGAATACGGACTTATCGATGAGGTAATCGTGAATCGGAGGCCCTCCAAGTGATCCGCGGGAGGCGGCAATATGGCCAAGCATGACGACCGCTCGGGCAACCTCGTCTGTTCATTTTGCGGCAAAAGCCAGGACGAGGTCCGCAAGCTGATAGCAGGGCCGACGGTCTATATCTGCGATGAGTGCATCGATCTTTGTAACGACATAATCGCCGAAGAAACCGACAACGAGGAGGCTTTCAGCCAGAGCTCGGCGGTGCCCAAGCCGGCCGAGATCAAACGCGTGCTCGATCAATACGTAATCGGGCAGGAGCGCGCCAAGAAAATCCTTTCGGTCGCCGTACACAATCACTACAAGCGCATCGATTCGCAGATGGTGACGGGCGACGTCGAGCTGCAGAAATCGAACATCATGCTGATCGGCCCGACCGGAGTCGGCAAGACGCTGCTAGCGCAGACCTTAGCCCGATTTCTGCAGGTTCCGTTCACGATCGCCGACGCGACCTCGCTGACCGAAGCGGGTTATGTCGGCGAAGATGTCGAGAACATCATCCTGTCCCTGCTGCAAAACGCCGATTACGACATCGAGCGCTGCCAGCGCGGCATCGTTTATATCGACGAAATCGACAAAATCGCGCGCAAGGGCGACAATCCCTCGATCACGCGCGACGTTTCCGGCGAGGGCGTGCAGCAGGCGCTGCTCAAGATCATCGAGGGCACGATGGCGAGCGTTCCGCCCAAGGGCGGCCGCAAGCATCCGCAGCAGGAATTCCTGCAGGTCGATACGACCAATATCCTGTTCATCTGCGGCGGCGCTTTCGTCGGCCTCGACGACCTGATACGCCGGCGAATCGCGGGCAAGACGATGGGTTTCCGCGCCGACCTGACCCATCGCGATCCGCGCACCGTCTCCGAGCTGCTGAACGAGGTCCAGCCGGAAGACCTGCTCAAATTCGGCTTGATTCCCGAATTCGTCGGCCGCCTGCCGGTGATCGCCACGCTGGGCGAACTCGACGAAGACGCGCTGGTGCGGATTCTCAATGAACCGAAGAACGCGCTGGTGCGCCAGTACCAGAAGCTGTTCGACATGGAGAACGTGCATCTGAAGTTCACCCAGGGCGCGCTCCGGGCGATCTCGCGCGAGGCGCTCAAGCGCAAATCGGGCGCCCGCGGCCTGCGCGCGATCATGGAAGCGATCATGGTGGACCTGATGTACGAGATTCCATCGCAGCCGAATATCAAGGAGGTGGTGATTTCCGAGGAGGTTGTGACCCAGAAGGAACAGCCTCTGCTGGTCTATCAGAAGACCGCCGAAACCGCATAGCGAGGAGATCGGGATTCACGGAAATGCTTTTCCGCAACGATAAGAAACACAACCGCGACACCACGGCCAACGATCAACTTCCGCTTCTGCCGCTGCGCGAATTGATCGTCTTTCCGCACGAGGTCTATCCCATATTTGTCGGCCGCCAAAAATCTATCAAGGCGCTGGAAGTCGCCGAGGCGCAGAAGAAACCGATTTTGCTCGCCGCACAGAAGGACGCCCGCGTCGCCGATCCCGGTCCGTCGGACATCTATGCCGTCGGCACGCTCGGCGTCGTCGTGCAATTGCTCCGTTTGCCCGACGGAACCGTGAAGGCGCTGCTCGAAGGCAAAAAGCGCGCGCGCATCCTGCGCTACGTCGCTGACGACGAATTTTTCAAGGTCGAAGTCGAGGAGATCGAAGAGGTTTGCGACCGCACCACCGAGGTCGAAGCGCTGATGCGCTCGGTGAACGCGACCTTCGACAACTATGTCCGGCTGAACAAGAAGATTCCGCCCGAGATGGTTACGTCGATTGCAGCCGTTGACGACCCGGCCTATCTGGCCGACAAGCTCGTCGGCCATCTCGGTATCAAGCTCGAAGATAAGCAATCGCTGCTCGAATGCGCCAATCCGGCCGAGCGCCTCGAACGCATTCTGGGGTACATGCGCTCGGAGCTTGAGATTCTCGAAGTCGAAAAACGCATCCGCTCCCGGGTCAAGAAACAGATGGAAAAGACCCAGAAGGAGTACTACCTGAACGAGCAGATGCGCGCGATTCAGAAGGAGTTGGGCGAAAAAGACGAATTCAAGAACGAGATTCAGGAGCTGGAAGAAAAGCTCCGCCAAAAAAAGATGCCGGCGGAGGCGCGCGAGAAGTGCGAGCGCGAGATCAAGAAGCTCAAGATGATGTCGCCGATGTCCGCCGAGGCGACGGTCGTGCGCAATTATCTCGATTGGTTTCTCGCCCTGCCCTGGTTCGAATACACGGAAGACAAGCTTGATATTCAGGAGGCCGAGCGCGTCCTCGAGGAGGACCATTACGGCCTCGATAAGGTCAAGCAGCGAATACTCGAATATCTGGCGGTGCAGACGCTGGTCGGTCAGCTCAAAGGCCCGATTCTCTGCCTCGTCGGACCTCCCGGCGTCGGCAAGACGTCGCTGGGGAAATCGGTGGCGCGCGCGACCGGACGCAAATTCGTGCGCGTCTCGCTGGGCGGCGTGAGGGACGAAGCCGAAATCCGCGGCCATCGCCGCACCTATATCGGCGCGCTGCCGGGCAAGGTGATCCAGAGCATGCGCAAGGCCGGCTCGGGAAATCCCGTGATGCTGCTTGACGAGGTTGACAAGATGTCAACCGACTTCCGCGGCGATCCGTCGTCGGCGCTGCTTGAGGTGCTCGATCCCGAGCAGAACAACACCTTCAACGATCACTACCTGGATTGCGACTACGACTTGTCGAAGGTGATGTTCATAACGACCGCGAACACCTTGGACCGAATTCCGCGTCCGCTGCAGGATCGGATGGAGATCATCCGGATTCCGGGATACACGGAAGCCGAGAAGCTGCAAATCGCCAAGAAGTACCTGATGCGCAAGCAGCGCGAAGCGAACGGCCTCAAGGAAGAAAACATCGAGTTCTCCGATAAGGCGATTCTCGGCATCATCCGGCACTACACGCGGGAAGCCGGCGTGCGCAACCTGGAGCGGGAAATCGCGGCCGTATGCCGCAAAGTCGCGGTTGAGGTCGTCAAGACGGATCGCAACGCACGAGTGAAGATATCCGCGTCGAGCCTGCCGAAATACCTCGGACCAGCGAAGTTCCGCTATGGCGTGGCCGAATTGGAGCCGCAAATCGGCGCTGCGACCGGGCTGGCATGGACTGAGTTGGGCGGCGAAATCCTGAGCGTCGAGGTGACGATCGTTCCGGGTCGCGGCAAGCTAACGATCACCGGCCAGTTGGGCGATGTGATGCAGGAAAGCGCGCAGGCGGCGTTGAGCTATGTACGCGCGCGCGCCGAAGCGCTCGGCATCGCGCCTGCTTTCCACAAAATCGATATCCACATCCACATTCCGGAAGGCGCCATCCCCAAGGACGGACCGTCCGCCGGAATCACGCTGGCGACGGCGCTGGTCTCGGCGCTGCGCCGCACGCCGGTGCGTAACGACCTCGCGATGACCGGCGAGATAACGCTGCGCGGCCGGGTGCTGCCGATCGGCGGCCTGAAGGAAAAGGTCCTTGCCGCCCATCGCGCGGGCATCAAAACCATCCTTATTCCAAAGGAAAACGAGAAGGATATCGAAGAAATTCCGCAGCAGGTGCTGAAGAGCGTGGCGCTCATCAAGGTCGAGCACATGGATCAGGTGCTGCGGCACGCCTTGGTGCTCGAAGACCCCGACGCGTTCTTCAAAACTCCGCCGGTCGAGCCGGTTTTTGCGGCGGAGCCCGATGAGAAGGATCAGATAGTCGAGGACGAAGACGAGGAGAGCGCTCCGGTATCAACCAATTTGTCCTGATTTAGCTAGGCTTTTCTTCACCATCGCCGGCGGGTCGTTACTTGACGATCCGCCGGCGACATTATTAACTGTCCAAACAAATTCAACGCCGGAGCGACGCCATGACCAAGGCCGACCTAGTGGACGATTTGGCGAACAAGCTGGGATTTCATAAAGGTGAAGCCGAAAAGGCAGTCAATATCGTCCTCGACGACATTATCAACGCGCTCAAGCAGGGCGAGCGCGAGAATATCTCGGGCTTCGGCACCTTTTCCGTATCGACCCGCCACGCGCGCACCGGCCGCAATCCCAAAACCGGCGAAACCATTCAGATTTCGGCCAGCCGATCGGCCAAGTTCAAACCGGGCAAACAGCTAAAGGATTCGCTCAACGAATCCGATGGAGCCGCTCAACCATCTGGCCCGGCGGCCGAATAATCTTCGCTATTAATTTGACGACCACGTCCGCATGAGGCTTGCGGCGTCATCGCTCCCAAGCCTAGCGCGGAAACCCGGGCGGTTAGCTCAGCGGTAGAGCATCGGCCTTACAAGCCGAGGGTCGCAGGTTCGAAACCTGCACCGCCCACCAATGAAATTACGATTTCCTCGACACGGAAATACGATTTACCGACATAATTGGCGAGCGATTGACGGCGCCGACTGTATCCGACGAGAATCATTTCCAACGCCCCCTTAGCTCAGATGGATAGAGCACAGGATTCCTAATCCTGGGGTCGTGGGTTCGAATCCCGCAGGGGGCGCCAGATTTCCCGCGAATAATTCAGGTTTATCTCTCGAAGCGCCCGCGCGCCTGACGCATAGAGCCAGCCTGGAAGCGTCGCTTTTCCTGGTTAGACTTTCGTGCAAAAACAGTTTCCGGCGCCAGATTACGTCGCCGCTCCGTTCTCGGGTTTGTCTTTCCACGAATAAAACAACTCCCACAGGGCCGGGACCAGAAAGAGCGTCATCACGGTCGATACCGACAGCCCGCCGATCACCGAACGGGCGAGCGGCGCGGACGCCTCGGAACCGGCTTCGAGCTTCATCGCCACCGGCAGCAGGCCAGCCACCGTCGCCAGCGAAGTCATCAGAATCGGCCGCATGCGGATGCGCGCGGCTTCGACCGCCGCGCGGCGCAATCCCATCCCTTGATGGCGGCGCTCATTGGCGAAATCGATCAGCAGGATGGCGTTGGAGTGGACGATCCCGATCATCACGATAACGCCCATCATGGATTCGATATTGATCGTGGTGCCGGTCGCCCAGAGCATCCAGACCACGCCGATCAATCCCATCGGAATTGAGAAAAGAAAGATAAACGGGTCGAGCCACGAGCGGCCCTGAGCGACCCCCACCAGATAGACGACGACGATGGCGAGAATGAAGCCGCTTTTGAAGCTGGCGAAGGTTTTTTCCATCATTTCGACCGAGCCGCGATAGTAAATTTTGATGTTGCGGGGCGCGTGCAGCTTTTGTACGACATGGCGCACGGCCTCGAGCGTCCCGCCCAGGTCCGAGGTGCGCGGCGCGACCATCACGTCAACCACGCGTTGAATATTGTAATGGTCGGCCTCAGAGGGATAGGCGGCGTGCGAAAGAGTGGCGACGTCGCGCAGCAACACCGATTGCTCATGGCCCTCGCCGGTGGACGGACCGCCTGGATTGGGCGCGAAGCTGGAGTTATAGACCGACGCCGGATCTACCCGTCTTGCGACGGGAACGTCGCGCAGGGTTTCGAGCGAGTCGATGTTTTTCTCGAAATATTGGGCGCTCAGATAGTAGTCGTCGCCGGAGATCGGATCGATCCAGATCGACGGTTTGATCATTTCGTTGTTGTCGATCGCGGTGATGAGGTTGGTCACGACCTGGCGTTCGGTCACGCCCAGCCGCGCCGCGCGGGCGCGATCGACGTTCACCACCAAAGTCGGATAATCCGCGATCTCACGAATCTCCGATTGGCGCACCTGAGGCAGCCGCTCGATTCGCCGCTCGATGCGCCGGGCGAAGGCGAACATCTTCGGAAACGGCTCGGTCATCGGCGCACTCAACTGGACGTCGATCGGGGCGGCTGAGCCGAAGTTGAGCACCGCGTCGATGATGCTGCCGGAGACGAAAAACGTATGCAGGTCGGGCATGCGTTCGGCAAACGCGCGCCGCAGCCGGTTCTCATAATAGAAGGTCGATCGGCTGTGGCCCTCCTTCAACGAGACCATCACCTCGCCCGTGTCCTCGCCCGAGTTGCTGGTGTAGATCGCCGAAACGTTGGGCACCACGCCGAGATTGGCTACGACCGTTTTGAGATCGTGCGGAGGAATGATCTGGTGAATAATGTCGTTCAGCCGGCGTGCGGCGGCCTCGGTGAGTTCCAGGCGGGTGCCGACGGGCGTGCGGATATCGATGACGAACTTGCCGGCGTCAGTGCGCGGAAACAGCCGCTGGCCCAGCAACGGAAACATCAGCATCGAACCGGCGAACAACGCGCTGACGCCCGCGATCAGGGCCGTCTTGTGATCGAGAATTCGGTCGAGCAGCCGGGCGAAACGTGCCGCAAAGCGTTCGTAAGCCCGGTCGAAGGCGGCAAGAAGGCCGCGCCGCTGGTCGTCGTCTCCAGGCCGGTTCTCGGCGTCCTCCGCGGTAAGGTAGCGGGCGCAGAAGAGCGGAATTATCGACATCGACACGACGTACGACGCCGCCATCGAAAACACCACGGCCAGCGCGAGCGCGCTGAAGAGATATTTGGCCACGCCGAACAGGAACACCACGGGCAGGAACACCACGATCGTGGTAATAGTGGAAGCGAGCACAGCGTAGGTGACTTCTTCGGCGCCTTCGCGGGCGGCGACTTCGGGCGGCTCGCCGGCGGCCAGATGGCGGTTGATGTTTTCGAGCACCACGGTCGAATCGTCGACTAAGCGGCCGATGGCGAGCGTGAAGCCGCCGAGCGTCATGATGTTGATCGTCGCCCCGGAGAAATAGAGACCGATGACGCCGGCGAGAATGGACAGCGGAATCGATAGAAAAATGGCGAAGGTCGATTTGAAGTTGCCAAGGAAGATCAGAATCATCAGCGAAGCCAGAATCGCGCCGGACGCCGCCTCATGCTCGAGCGAGTGGACCGCGTCGAGGATGGTGTCTTCCTGGCTGAACAGCGTATGAACCTTCTCGCCCGCGCTTAAGCCGGTGACGCCGCGAACGGCTTGCTTGACCCCCTTGATGACCTGCAGGGTGTTGGCGCCGGTCTGCTTGAAGATGGGGATATAGACGGCGGGCTTGCCGTCGATCAAAACCAGCTTGTACTGGATTTCAGCCGCCTCCTTGGCGCGGCCGATGCTGCCGAACATGACCGGCGTGCGGCCGGGGCCAAGTTCGACCGGCACATGATCGATGTCCTTCGGCGTGGGCACTTCGGCATTGGCGTAAATGTAGTAGTCGTACGGGCCGATTTTCGCGTCCCCGGCGGGCAGGATCTGATTGGTCGCGTTGATCGCCCTGACCACCGCCATCGGCGTCAACCCCAGCGCCTGCAACGCCTGGCTGTGCACGTAAGCCATGATTTGCCGGATTTTGCCGCCGAACGGATACGGCACCGACGCGCCCTGCACCGTGGCCATGAAATTCCGCACGTTGTAGCGCGCCTGGTTTTGCAACTCGGTCTGGCCGTAAGGGCCCGTGACGGTCACCAGAATGACCGGAATCGACGACGACGCGTTGTACTTGAGCACAAGCGGCGGCAGCGTGCCCGGCGGCATCAGGCCCAGGTCGCCCATCGCGAGCGTCGCCAGATTGGCCGCCGCCGCGTCCATGTTGACGTCGCTGTGGAAATACACCGTGACCAGGCTGACCCCCGGCAACGACCGCGATTCGATGTGCTCGATGCCGCTGCCCAGCGTGAAGAACCGCTCGTAGCGGCTGGTGATGTCCTGCTCCATCGCCAGCGGCGCATAGCCCGGATAAAAGGTTGCGACCACCGCCGCTTTGATATGCAGGCGCGGAAAAACGTCCACCGGCATGCGCTTAAAAGCGGTCACCCCCAATATCGCCACCAGCAACGCCCCAACCACAATCAGATATGGATTCCTCAGCGAAAAACTCGGCATCAACGCACCCTAAATTCAATGCGCGCGGCGCGGCCTCTCTAGTTCGAGGATTCAGTCGCCCGTGAGCGGCCGCCGACCATGCGGCCAAATTCGATCGGCTTGCGCCGGTCAATCGAATTCAGTCGCCCTGCAAACGGAAAATGTCTGAAATCGAGTAATGACGCGTCTACGCGCGAGCGGGAGGAGAGTCGCTTAAAGACAATCGCTGAAGAGCGATGAGCAGCTTTCGAGCGCTCATATAGCCAAGCGAATATTGGCCGACGCCAAGGACAGGCCGCCTTGTCCGCCAGCATTCGGCGCCAGCGGAAGGCTCGATCCGCACGGCGAAGATCGGTTGCAGCCGCAGTTTCTCGCCGCCAGCAAGCGGTCTGCATGAATCGTCGTACAACTGGCTCGTAACGCGCCGCGACGACTCACGATGCGGCGAACTGCGCGCCGCCGCATGGATCGCAGCTCGCGCTGACAGCGCCAACAGAACGCAAACCGCCGCGCCAAGAATCAGGCGTTTGCTAAACTTATGCCTGCCGCCCACCCACATCTGTCCGAATCCGCGGCCCGAGCGCGCCCACGCTCCAGTCGAGAGCGCCCTCGTGACTCAACTCGCTTTGACGGCGCCAACCCGCGCTATATTCAAATTTTTCTCTGGTTAAAAATCGCCGCCCGGATATCCTTGATGATCCGTGCGCCAAGCCAGCACAAATCTTCACGGTTTCGGCCGCAGACGCTCCGTCCGCGCCAAACGGCCGTTCTCGTAGTAATCGACGCTGTCCGCCGCGCCATCGCCCGCGGAATCGTGCTCAACCATCGCCAGCTTTCCATCGCGATAGGTCTCTATGGTTTCGGGCTTGCCGTCGTAATTGTCGTCGCGAACCACCCGCGACAGTTTGCCATCGTAGTACTCTTGCACCAGATCGACGCGGCCGTCGTGGTTGCGATCCTGTTCGATCTTGACCAGCGCCCCGTTGACATACATTTTGATCAAATCGACTTTGCCGTCGGCGTTGGTGTCGAAAGCGTATTCCGTTTCGGAAGCGCTGATTCGGTAGACCCACTCGTCGATTCGGCCGTCGTGATTGCGATCGTAAGTCGCGATTGGGGTCGGGCGGCGCGCACAGCCGAGGAGCGCGATTATGAGGCTGACGCAGACCAGCGGGAGACGCGCTAAGCGCACGAAGATCCTCTCTATTGCGAGACGCGCCCTGACGCAAGCGACGCTCGCGCTGCTGGCGTTGTCTCTATTCCTGCGGCCCCTGCCCCGAGCGGATGTTTCTCACATTAGCGCGCCCGCGTTGCTGGCGCCGCTCCTGTTCGAGCATCTCCGGCCGCTGGCCCCTGTCGTTCAAACTCGGCCGAACATTCAGGCCAGCGGGACGATGGCGGCCGATCACGCCCGCCGCTGGCTGGCGCCGCCGCCTCAGACCCGCCGCGTGCCGCGGCCGTCCGCATGGCTATGCGCCTTGCGGTTGCGCCAAGCCTTCACCGCTCCGCGGCACGATGACCTGCACTCTCCCCGCGCGCCGCCGAAAGTCTGAATCGTTCCTCCTCAAACACTTCCCGATCAAGCGTTTAACCGAGCGCGCTGAGCGCGACCTGCTTTTCGCGCCCAGCGTTCGGCCGGACCATCGCTTGTCAACGCGAGCAGGATGGTTCGCGCCGAAGGGAGATTCGTCCATGCGATTTGGTTTTTCGCCGCGCGGCGGAGCGTCGCGCGCCAGTTCAAAGGCAGCGGCTATTTTAACTTTCTGCACCGCTACAATTCTATTTGGCAAACCGTTCGCGGCCCACGCTTCGGAGTCGTGGGGACCCGCCACCAGCGGTCCAAACTTTACCGGTACGGCCGAAGTCGAACCCGCCGGTTCCTGGTATCTCGAACCGTGGTTTTATGGCTATCACGATCTGCGCTACGGCACTTGGGAACTGGCGATGCCGCAACGGTTTGCGCTCGGTCTCGGGTACAACCTTGAACTTGACGCCTATCCCAACTTCCTTTTGAACACGGCTCAGCCGCCGACCACGCCGCCGGGCAAATCCACCGCCCACATGGGCGTCGGCAATCTTCATTTCGAGCTGAAATATGGACTCACCAACGACGCCGACACTTATCATCTGTGGGCATTGCCGTCGTTGTCGATCAAAACCATCACCTGGATTCCGAACGGCAACTATCAACATTTGAGTCCGAGCGCCTACAACACCGATCAATTCGGCAACGGCACCTGGAACCAGGGGGTTGGCTTGCTCGTGCGCAAACGTTTCAAACCGTTCGAGTTGTATGGCGAATTCGACGAGATCGTGCAATTCCCGACCGAGGTGCATGGCGGTTATCAATTCAACAACGGCATTACGCAGGTTCCTTACGGACAATCGCTGCACATGACCGACGGCAATTTGCTTTATTACGGCTTCGCCTTTGAGCATGTGATCAACAGCGAATACGGATTGGGCTATGTATTAGAGTTGACAGGCCAGTCGCAGAGCCGGCATAGCCTTTTCTTCGGCCGCGCCAATGCGCCGGCGTGGTCGTATCTGTGGGCTTCGCCGACGGTCGAGTTCACCTGGCCTAACACGGCGACTTTCCAAACCACCTGGGGCTTGGGCGCCGTTTTGCCAGCCTATGAATGGGATTTTCCCCAGACCATCGGCCCCATCTTCACCGTCACGTTTTATTTCAATGGCAAATATGGCCGCCGTGGCGAGTGAAACTGGTACGTTCTCCGATAACGGCCGGCTCACAAGTGGAATCGGTCGCCATTCTCATGCGCCCATGAAGGAATCTGCCCATCCATAGCGCTGACACAAACCTCGGCGCCCGCTTGAACGGATGCGCTCCATCCGCGCAGAATCACCTCAGAGCCGATGAAAAAGTCAAAGACACGTAGGCTCAAATTGATCGCCGTGGCGGCGATTCCATTTGTCGCCGGCATCGCGCTCGGCATGGGCTATCAATGGTACAAATGGTCAATCTTTCCAGTTCCGTTTTTCGTCACCGCGGCCGATAACGCTGTGTCGACCGATCGCCCGGCGCCGTCATCCGATCTCCTATCACGGGCCGCGTCTTCATTCGCTTCCTCGCCACAAACGACTCCTGAGGCGCTTTCGAAGGTTCCTGCGCTTCAGCCAACCGTTCCCGCCCCCACGCCTGCCCATAATGCCGTCGCCGTATTGCGCCCCGTCATGCCGCCTTCCGCGCAACCGCACGGAGCAAATTCACTTACGCTCCCACAGGCGCAGCAGAGCCATCAGACGGAGACCATTCCGGCGGTTGGCGTAAACGGCCGCACCATCTGGGTTCCGCGGGCGATCGAAGGATGCTGGCAAGGCAGCGGCGACTCAAGCATCGAGTACTTGGGCGGTTGCCCAAATTTGGTTTCGGGGCGCAGCACGCCGATCCAGCTCCGCTGGTGCTTTCGCCGGATGGGCGAACAACCGCTCACCCTGACCATGGCGCATGGACATTACGGCGGCCGCGTCGCGCAACGTTGGGACGTGATGGGCGCGCATGGAGAGACAATCGAATTACGTGAAACGATCAGCTACATGACCATGATGTTCCTGCACGTTGTGGATGTCGGCTATTGGACGTGCCGCATCACGCCTTCCGATGAGCTGCGGTGCAACGAGCATGAGCTTGCGCGATGCGGTCCCACCGCATGGATGCAGCCGCCGTGGTTCCGCGCCAGCGGGTGGGTCGTGGCCCATCGCGCCGGGCGGTAACCCGCGGCTTTTCGGCGTAATCGATAAAATAGTCGCAATTAGAATTGAAGACTTCGAGAACGTATTTATCGACGACCGCGCGGAATTACTGTTCGCCGCGGCGGATGGTTTCGCGCGTACCGGAGAAAATTTGCGACTTGAATCGCGATCGTGAAGCCTGCTCCTCTTACCCGTCGATGATCAAAATCCTTCGCCAATGCGACCGCCGAGCCGGCGTCACTCCGGGATAAATGAGGGGCTGCCGGTTTTGGCGGTCTGACCACCGTCGGCTACGTAGGCTGAGCCCGTCACGAACGAGGCCAGATCGGAAGCCAGGAAAAGGATCACGTTGGCCATTTCCTCCGGCCGGCCCAGCCGGCCCATCGGGATGATCTCGCGGAATTTCTCGATCATCGCGGGCTGGGCCGCGCCTGATAACAGCGGCGTGTCGATCGCTCCTGGGCAGATGCAGTTGACGCGGATGCCCATCCGCGCATACTCGATCGCGGCCACCCTCGTCAGGTTGACCACACCGGCTTTGGCGGCGTTGTAGGCGACTATGCCGTAATCGGCGTAGAGCCCCGAAATCGACGCGGTATTAACGATCGAGCCGGCGCCCTGCGAGCGCATGATTGGAACCGCGAGCTTGATTGCGCGGAACACCGCAGTCAGGCCAACGTCGAGAGTCGCGTTCCACATGCGATCGTCGGTATCGGCGGTCGCCGCGATTGGCGAGACGTCCGGCATCGGAGCGAAGCCGAAGGCGTTGTTGTGCAGAAAGTCGAGCCGACCGAACTCCCCAGTGGTTCGCGCGAACATCATCTCGAGGTCGGCGGCGCGCGTAACGTCGGCGACGATCGCGATCGCTTTTCCGCCGCCAGCCGCTATTTCGGCGGCGACGCGGCTGGCGTTGTCACCGTTGATATCGACAACAGCCACCGCGCCGCCGCGTTGAGCAAAACCCAGCGCGGTCGCCCTGCCGATTCCGGAGCCCGCACCCGTCACCAGGCCCACTTTGCCGTCGAATCGCATCGCAACTTTTCTCCCTTCAACCTCGATTAAACGCTGGCGCGCCAGTATGCGCGGTGTATCCGAAATTTATATTGTCTGGCCAGCCTCGCATTGAACTCGATGGCTTGGCAAACGAACATTGCCGGGCGCGCTGGTACGCTGGCCGTGAATCGTGGCCGGCGGCGCACGCCGGGCCGAGCGCCCGGATCCGCCCGATCAATCTCGGCCGCCGCGCGCTCGACTATCTCTTGCCGATCAACTACGAAAGAAATCGCTCAGCGGCGGCTGGGTGATACAGCCCAACCCGGTCTGCCTGAATGGGTCAGGTTTAAGGACGAGATTCGCCCCGGTTCGCCGATGAAATTTCCACTTGGGAAATTTGGAGGCGAAATTTTGGCCGATATCCGCGGATTTAGCACCGATACGGAGCAGCAGTCATGAAAGCATTCGTCATGAGACAACTCCATCAGGTTGGTTTCGTCGAGAAACCCATTCCGAAAGCTGGACCGAACGATGCAATCGTAAAGACCACGCGCGCGCTTATATGCACATCCGATTCGCATACGGTGCACGGCGCGATCGGTCCGCGAAGCAACCTTACGCTTGGACATGAAGCGGTGGGAATCGTGCACGAGGTGGGAAGCGGGGTCAGGCGGTTCAAACCTGGCGACCGCGTGCTGGTTGGAGCCATCACTCCGGACTGGAGCGATCCAGCTTCGCAAGCGGGTCACGCGTCGCAATCCGGAGGTGCGCTGGGCGGCTGGAAATTCGCAAATATCAAGGACGGCGTGTTCGCCGAATACTTTCACGTGAATGACGCCGACGGGAACATGGCCCTGATCCCGGACGGCATATCCGACGAATCCGCCGTTTACTGTGCGGACATGCTCTCAACGGGCTTCATGGGCGCCGAGAACGCGGACATCCCGATAGGCGGCTCGGTCGCGGTATTCGCCCTGGGTCCCGTCGGCTTGATGGCGATAGTCGGGGCGAAGCTGCGCGGCGCCGGCCTGATCATCGGCGTCGATTCGGTTCCCAAACGGCAGGAACTTGGCCGCTTCTATGGCGCCAACGCCATCGTGGATTATTCCCGCGCGGATCCGGTGAAGGAAATTTTACGGCTTACCGCGGACCAGGGAGTTGACGCGGCGATCGAAGCGCTCGGCGCCGACGAAACCTTTCAATGCGCGGTCAAGGTCACGAAACCGGGCGGAACAATCTCTAACGTAGGTTATCACGGGAAAGGCGATTTCGTACAAATTCCCCGGCTTGAATGGGGCGTGGGCATGGCCGAAAAAACCATCCGCACCGGCCTCTGTCCGGGAGGACGCCTCCGCATGGAACGGCTTCTCAGGCTGCTGCAAACCGGCAGCGTCGATCCGACCCGGATGACCACGCATACGTTCGGCTTCGATCAGCTCGAAAAGGCCTTCGAAATGATGGACAAAAAGCTCGACGGAATCATCAAACCGCTGATCACTTTCTGAGCGGCGCAGCGACAAGGATCGCTTTCAGCGCATGGTTTGCGTCCGCGACAGATCTATTTCCCGCATCTACAATGGATGACATGAAACCGGATTCAACTTTCAGGCCAGACGCCGAAACGCCGCGCCTGGTTGATCGATCCGCCAATCTTCACGTTTCTCCAATTCTCTCTCTCATCGCTGAGCACGCGGCCGCGGCAGACGCTACCCGATCGGTCGCTCCAGAGGTAATCGCCGCGCTTAAATCCAACGACGTGATGCGGATGTCAGCCTCGCGGGAGCTTGGCGGACTTGAAAGCTCCGTGACCGCCATCGGACGAGAGTTGGAGGCCGTGGCGGCGGCCTGCACATCGACCGGATGGTGTCTTTGGAACCACCTCTGCGTCTTTCACTTCTACTGCGGACTGTTCGGTCCCGGGCATGTCGAACGGTTGCGCGAGATAACGGCCATCCGGCAGTGGGTGTGCCTTCCCGCGGGAGCCGGCACCGGCGTTCGCGGCAAGCTGGCGGGAGAAGAAGTCGAACTGAACGGCGTGGCGACGTTCGGTTCGGGCGGGCGCTATGCCGATTACGTCGGAGTCACTTTCGTATTTGAAGGCGAGCGCGCACCTCATCTTGCGTTGCTGCGGACGAATCGAGCTGGAGTCCGCATCGAGCCAACATGGCAAGCGATGAGCCTGCGGGCGTCGGCGACCGATCACGTTCATTACGAAAATGCTCGGGCCCCGCGCACTAGCGTCGTCGCGTATCCCGTGCCTCATCGTATTTTGTTTCGCGATCCGGCCTATCCTGTAATCAACCATCGCTATCGGGAAGACTGGGTCGCGCTTTCCGATCTGTGGCTTGGCTGCATGGCCGTCGGCCTCGCCGACGCCGCCCTGAAGGAAGCTTGCGACGGCATCAAAGACCGCGTCGCGATTATGGGAGTCAAGGTTGCGGAGCGGCCGACCGTCCATGTGAATCTGGGTCATGCGGTCGCGCTGATCGCCGCCGCGCGCGCCGCGATTTACGACGCTTGCGGCAAAACCGACGCGCGAATCGAAGCGGCTCAAATTCCCACCGAAGACGACTATCTCGAACAGCTTGGCGCCAGCATGATTTCGCTGCGGTTGTGCGACGAGGCGATGCGGCTTATTCTTCGCGTGCTTGGCGGAAACGGGCTGCGCGAGGGCCAGTCCTTCGAGCGGCGATATCGTGATTTTCAGGCGATGCCGCTGCATATCAACGCGCATCCGGATCGCGTTAGCGAACAGATCGGGCGCAACGCGCTGGGATTGCCGACCGACAATCCGTTCTGAGTTTCGCGCGTGCGCCTATCAACACAGCCGGACCGAACCGAAAGAAGCGAACCCAAGCGTGCTGACCGGGGAACAGTACAAGAAATCGCTGAATGACGGCCGCGTGACTTTTTTCGAAGGCCATCGAATCGACGACCTCGTCGCGCAGCCGGTTCTCGGCTAATCGGTCGATCAAGTAGCTAAAGGCTACGATCGACGGCGACGGGCGCAAAACTTGATCCCGAGCGACCCGCTGTAAACCGCGATGCGACGCTAAACCACTCGCGTCGCCGGCGGAACGCCCTCCTCCGCCTCGACGTTGCCCAACTGCGCGAGCGCGGCTGCGTCGCGCAGGCGCGCTAAGTTGCGCTGATGCGCGGCGCGATCGATGTTGTAAAAAGTCAGAATAATCAGCGCGATCGCATTGCAGCTCACCGAAACCGGCACGAATATAAGAACGAGATGGCGCAGGATTGGTTGAGCGACATGCCCCTGAATCGCCCCCTGCGGAAAATGCGCCCATCCCAGCATCAGTCCTGACAGAAACGTGCCGAAGCCAGTGACGCACTTCTGCAGCAAACCGTTGGCGGCGAAGATCAGTCCCTCCGAACGCCGGCCCGATTTCACCGCGATATCCTCGACCACGTCCGCCATCATCGACGCGACGATGATGAACCCCATGATGCCGAGCGTGTCGCGCACGACGCCGTCGGCGAAGAGCGCGGCCAAAAGGGCATCCGTATGATTCGCCGGCATCAATCCGATCAGGCGCAAAGGAATTGGAATCGAACCGGCGATCGCCGAGATCGTGAACAAGGCGAGCATCGCTTTTTTCTTGCCCAGCCATTTTGACGCGGGCGTCGCCAGCGACACGCCAAGAATCGCGGAAACGAAACCGAAACTCACGAGATAGGAAATTTGTTTCGGCGTCAGCTCCCAGAAATACGTGGTGACGTAGAGACCGAGGCCGCTGTTCAGTCCCACCGCGATGCTCGCGACGATGCCCGCCATCATCAACGCGAAAAACGAACGGTTCGAGAGCACTGTCCGTATTTCCCGCATTTTGTCGCGGAAATCGTCGACCTCGTCCCGCACGGCCGCGGCGACGCCGCGGCCGTGAGTTCCGACGCACGTCGCGATAATCGCCGCGAACATCACGATCGCGGACAGCATCCCGAACTGTTCGTAACCGCGGCGGTTCAGCACGCCCAGCGGATGCGCCGCGTCTTTCCGCAAAAAAATCTGGAAGGCCGCCACGGACATCGCCGTTCCGCCAAGCACGCCGAAGAAAAATCTGTACGCGAGCAGGGAGGTGCGCTCGTCATAGTCGGGCGTGAGCTCCGGCGCCAACGCGGCGCTGGGAATCTCATACAGGCTCACCAGCAATCGCACCGACACCAGGGCCGCGAGCAGATACGCCAGCAGCGCCTCGTTCGACCATCCGCGCGGCGGACGCCAAAGAAAATAGAATGCGACCGCCAGCGGCGCCGCGGATGCGTACATGAACGGATGACGCCGGCCCCATGGCGAGCGCAGATGGTCCGACCAATGGCCCAGCAACGGGTCGAATATCGCGTCGAAAATCAGCGCCACCATGATCGCGGCGCCCACCCACGACGCGGGCAATCCAATCACCTGGTTGAAATACAGCAACACCAGCGAACCGAGGGCGACCGATTCGACGCCGAACGCGACCGACCCCAATCCGTAAAAGAATTTGACTTGTACGCCAAGCCGCGGCGCCCGCGGCGGCGCCGCTTCGGGTTGCGATTCCGCGGAAAATTCCATCCAAAGCTTTGCGCCGTCGCTCCGGCGCGATTCCATCCAAATTCTTTTCAGGCTGAGGCTGTTCTCACCCGCTGGCGCGCGCATGTCAACGTGAAATGATTTCGGCGCCGCGCCGCTGCGAACGGCCCCTCAAGTACAGTCAGTCAAATTTTCCTGCCGATTATTTTTCGCCGGGCGAACGTTATAATCGATCGGCGGCGCGGCGATGCGGGACGATGATCAACTATGCGATCCTCCGGAGCGCACGGGCGCGCGCGATGAATTCGCGCGGCGGCACGAGTTGCTTGAGGCCGAGCAAACCGAAACCGAAACCATTGGTTTCGCATCGGCCGCGAAATCGAACTTCCTTGGATTCGTCCTGGTCCTCGCCGTGGTCGTCGTCGCCTTCGGGATATTCGCGCACTTCTACCTCCATCTTGAGAATAAAATCCTTCGCGTAATAGCCCGTGCTTTGCGTGGCGCGAATCTGTCTGATTAGTCGCTGATTCCGCGCGCCTGCGGCGCGGCCATGCGCTCGCGCCGCCGCGGCCGCGGGGATTGTTCCGGCGGCGATTTTCCCGATAATCGTAATGCGTGATTTTCCGCGCGAGGTGAACTGTTTTGCGTATTGCCTACATGCCCGACACCCATTTCGGTCCCTACGACGGCGCGATGCCGGCGCGGCGCGAGGTCGCCGACGCCGCCGCTCATCTGCTGGCCGAAGCCGAAGCCGCGGAACGCGTCGGATTCGACGCCATCTGGCTGCCCGAGCGTCACGCCCGGACCGAAACCTATTTTCCCTCGCCCGTGGTGCTCGCGACCGCGATAGCGGCGCGGACCACTCGCGTGCAAATCGCCACGACCGTCATCCAGCCGACCTACTACCATCCGGTGCACCTCGCCGAGCAGCTCGCGCTGATCGATCAACTTTCGCGCGGCCGGCTTATCTTCGGCGCCGGCGTCGGCTATCACGAAGACTATTTCCGGCTCTTCGGCGTGCCGATGAAGCAGGCGGGAAAGCGCTTTGAAGAAGCGCTCAAAGTGATCGAGGGCGTTTGGACCCAGGATCGCTTTTCATTCAAGGGCCGTTTCTTCGAATTCGATCAGGCGCGCCTCACGCCCAAACCTTACCAGCAACCGCGCCCGCCCATCTGGATCGGCGCCTTTTACGACAAGGGAATCGAACGGGCGCTGGATTGGGACGGATGGGTCTGGTGGTTCCCCACGGACCTCGACAGCGCTTCGCAAAAGATCGAATTCTGGCGCGAAAAAGCTTACAAGAAGGGGCGCAAGCATTGGACGATCGGCCTCGCCTACGAAGGATGGATCGGCGACGACGAAAATGAGGTGCGCCGCCGCCACGGGCCGCGATGGGTCGAGGAAGCCAAGTTCTACGAATCGCACGGCATGACGCCGGATATCGAGGAACTCCCGACCGAGCGCCTCGAACGCTCCTTCCTCATTCTGGGTTCGGCGCAAAAATGGATCGACCGGCTCGGCGCCGTTCAGGAACGCCTCAAGCCCGATTACATCTGCCTCCGCACCCGCAATCCGCGCCCGTCGTCGAGCCGCTATCCGGAGAATGCCGAGTTTCTCGAGTGCATCCAGCGCCTCGGCGAGGAAGTGGTCAGGCATTTCCAAAAGGGCTGATGCGCCGCGCCAAATGAAAAGCCCGCCGGCGCTTGCGGCGCCCGGCGGGCTTTCTATCTCTTGAGCGCGGAGTTGCTATTTCGTGAAAATGAAATTTTCCTCCATCCGCGCCAGTACGTTTTCCATGTGCGTGCAATAACGGTTGAAGCCGCCGTTATAGTTTCCGTCCTGCCGCCGCTGAAATTCGCCTTCAAAGTTGTAATAGCCCGGCGTGCATTCCTGGTTGCGGCCGGTCTTGCCGCGATTCTCTATTACCTCGTTGACCCACCACTCCTCGGCCGCGGGCGTGGCGTCGATCGTGCGGTAACCGTTGCGGCGCGCGTAATCGATGCAGGCCGCGATATGATCGCCCTGCACCTGCAGCATGTCGGTCAAATTGAACTGAAACGACGCCTGATAGCCGCCCATGATGAACAGATTCGGATATCCATGCGAATGGATCCCAACCAAGGTGCGGATGCCTTCGGCGTACTTGTCGTTCAGATCGAGGCCGCCCTGCCCGACTATCCGGTTGTAGATGCCGGTCTTCTGCACTTCGAAACCGGTCGCATAGATCAGCAGGTCGAGTTTATATTCCTTGCCTTCGAATACCGGCCCGTTTTCCGTGATCTCAGTGACGCCTTTGCCATGCGTGTCGATTAAATGGACGTTCGGACGGTTGAAGGTCGGAAGATAGTCATTGTCGAAGCACGGCCGCTTGCACATGAACATGTACCAGGGCTTGAGCGCCTCGGCCGTCGCTTTATCTTTGACGATCTCCTCGATGCGCTTGTGGATGCGCATCATGTAGTCGATATTCGCATTCTCCTGCCGGCGGATTTTTTCCTCGCGCGAAATTCCGCGCAGTTCGCGCCCTTCTTCCATCCGCCGCGCTTCCGCTCGCGCACGCTGGCGCCGTTTCGCCTGCCATCCGGGCTGCAGCTTCTTCGCCCATTCCGGATCGGTCGGCCAGTCGTCCTTGAGATCGATCGACGAAGGCGTGCGCTGGAACACATACAGTTCCTTCGCCGCGGCGCCCAGCCGCGGGATCGCCTGGACCGCAGTGGCGCCGGTGCCGATAATGCCAACTACTTTATCCGCCAGTCCCGACAAGTCGGGTTTCGTGTACTCATAGTCCCATCGCGAGGTGTGGAAGGAATGGCCCTTGAATGTCTCCATCCCTTTGATCTTCGAGAGCTTGGGCTTTGAGAGGGTGCCGTTGGCGCAGATCACGAAACGCGCCTTGATCTCGTCGCCGCGGTCGGTTCCAATCCGCCACATCCGTTCGCCTTCGTCCCAGACTGTTGAGGTGACGGTGGTCTGGAAAACCGCGAGTTCGTACAAATTGTACTTGCGCGCAATTAGCTGGCAGTAGGCGAAGATCTCCGGCGCCTTCGCATAATGCCGGGTCGGCACGTATCCGGTTTCATCGAGCAGCGGCAGGTAGTCGTACGCGACCACGTCGCACGCGGCGCCGGGATAGCGATTCCAGTACCATGTGCCGCCGACGTCCGCGCCGCGCTCGACAATCCTGATACTCTCGACGCCGCACTCGCGCAGCCGCGCGGAAGTCAGCAGCGCGGAGAAGCCGCCGCCGATAAACAGGCATTCCACCGTATCTTTAATCGGTTCGCGCGACGCCGATCCGCTCGCATACGGGTCGATTTCGTATCTTGCAAAAGTCCCGGAAAGGTCCGAAGTGTACTGGCTCAGCCCGTGCGGCCGATAGCCCAGTCGCAGGTCGCGTTCTTCGGCGAACTTGCGCTTGATTTCCTCGTAATATTCCTGAGGATGGCGCGGCGCCGAACGCGCGTTCATGGTTTGAATGAGCGGTTTCTCCGGAGCGTTATCCATTTTTCACCTGGTTGAATTTCGGCTCGTCCGAGTCCGAATTTTCAAATGCGCGCCGTCTAGATTCGCATCACCGCCGCACAGTTGCAAATCCTTGAAGCCCGCCGCCCGAGCGCTCGGATCGGCCCTCTGCCGTGGCGTTCGGCCAATCGGCCCGAAAGGTTTTCGGCCACGTGAAAGCGCTTGCGGTCGCATGATCTGAGATCGTCGAATACAAACTCAGCTTGTCACAAGCCGCGGATGGCCGCGCGCCGTCTGCAGCGTCATGAGAATCGGCCGATTGATCAATCTTTGAAAATCGGATGCGCGAGGCGGTTAAAGTTGTGATAATTCCGAACATGAATGCGAGAAGCGCAAAGAATGCGCTTGACGGAATGAACATTCATTCATTAACCTTGCGATCGTCGCCGCCAGCGCTTCGCGCGGCCCTTCGATGCGCCACAATACGGGCAAAATGTCCAGCATAATGGCTGAAAATTCGGCGCCTGGTGGAATCCGGCCATGACCGAAGCGCTGCGCAATCCTGCTATCGACGATGCGCTCGCACGGGCGCGGAAACGGCAGATTTTCGTCGCCGTTACGCGGATTCTCGCGCGCAAATCATTCCACGAAGCCACCGTTAGAGAAATTGCGCTCGAAGCGGGCCTCGCCGCGGGATCGATTTACGTCTATCTCTCGGGTAAGGACGAAATCTTGCTCTTAATCGCGGAATCGATGGTCGGCGAGCTGACCGACGCGCTGCCAGCGATTCGCGCGGAAAATAACGGCGACCCGCGCGGCGAGATTCTGGCGGTCATGCATGCCGCGCTCGGCGTTATCGACCGCTACCGGGAAGCCTTCGCCGTGCTGAATCACGAATTGCGCTACCTCGAACAACGGCCGGAATACCGCGGGCGGCTGCGCGAGGTCCTGCGGCCATATCGGGCCGCGCTTGCCGACCCGCTGGAACGGGGCAAGGCCGAAGGCGTGATTCATTTCGGCGATCTGTACAGCGTGGTCGAGGCCCTGCACATGCTCTGCTCGGGCCTGGCCATGGGCGCAAGCATGCTGGCCAAAACCGATAAAGAGACGTACTGGCGCGAAATAGCGGCGATCGTTCGCGGACGGTTTTTCGCGCCGGCGCCGGATCGAACCGCCGATCCTGATTCGCCGTCATAGGGAGAACCGTAAACCGCCATGGCATTACATGACCGGCGCACGCTCGAAGGCGTGTACAGCGTCAGGCAAAGCGCCCGCTTCATCATGAATTATCGTTACGCCGAGGAGAGGATGATGCGCATGATGGCGGGATGGATCGCCCTGACGCCGCAATTGCCGGTGAAAATCGAGATGGCGCGCCAAGTCTATGAATGCGCCCTCCACGCCGACGCGCTCGGCAAGCGCCTGGCCGAATTGCGCAGCCAGGCGCAGGTTTCCCGCCCGCCCAATGAAGCCTTCGTCGGCTTTATGAATGAAATCGAAGATCAGGAGCAATGGGAGCAAACGATCGAGCGGCTGGTCGGCATCCACCGCGTCTTGAAGCCGCATTTGATTGCCCACTACAGCAGCCACGTGAGCGCGGCCAATCCTATCTATGAACCGCCCACGTTGCGCATCCTTGCCCATCTCGTCGATGACGAAAAACGCCACGTCGAGCGCGGCCTCGTCCTGCTCAACGATCTGCTCGATTCACCCGAGGCGCATCGGCGGGCCGCGCGCTGGCAGGGTCGGCTCGAAGAATTGCTGGCCGCGGCTGGCGGCGTCACCGGTTTTGAGGCGGAGGAGCCCGACGCGCTCAAGCTCGGGCGAAGCTGAGATGGCGCTCAAGATCCGCCGTACCGTCGTCCCTGTCGAGCTAAATGAAGCGGTCGCCGCTCACGCCGCGGCGACGGTCGTGAACGACGCGGCGGAGGCGAGCCGCTACATCGATGCGCGTGCGGCGGAGGCGGTCGCGGCCGCCTTGGGACGGGCCGGGGCGTTGCGTCCGTTCATACGCTACGAAGTGCTGGCGCGCGCCCGTTTGGGATTTCATTATCTGGTCAAAGTTAAATTCATCGGACGATCCGGCGATCTGATCCTGCAAAATCGCTGGAGCCGTACCGCCAACGGCGATTGGCGGCTTATCGAATGCGATGACCTCGGCGTCAAATCGCCGTGGAAAAAACCGGATAAGCCAATTGTAGTGAACGCCGATGCCTGATCTCGGTGAACGGGCGAACGTGATGGGACCGCAGCCGCGCGCGGCGCGCTCAAGCGTGCCGCCGGACCTGCTCGAGGCGGCCAATCATGTCCTCGACCTCCTCGCGTCTGGAGATTTCGGCGCGCTGGCTGCGCTTGCCACGCCGGCCGCCGCTGGCGAATTGGATCAGCTCGCAAGGGCGATCAAGCCCGGCAATTATTCACGCTATCAGATAATCGCCACGGCGCGTCTGAATTATCATTACTATATCAAGGCGCGACTGTTCGGAGACCGCGCCGAACCCTTCACCGTTCAATATCGCCTCGGCCGGCAGGACGGCCGCTGGATGATCTGGGAGGCGATGGATCTGAGCGGCGGCAGAACCGCATGGACGCGCTAAGCCGCACGGAGGCCAAGAGACAATGGAACGGATGATTGCCGTCGATCGGCTGGCTCGGCCAGACAACCATATCCTTGTTCCGCTCGACCGGATGTTTCAGGCGCGCGTCGATCAGGGTTTTTCGCCGACCGCCGCGATGCCTCATGAAGAGGATTTTCTCAAGGGCCGCCTGCACGGCATCGCCGTCGGCGAAATGCAGGCGATGGAAGCGGCGGGCCGCACGCTCTTCGATTTTCCCGACGCGCCGTGGGAGTTTCAGCTCGACATGGCGCGCCAGGTATGGGACGAATCGCGTCATACTGAAATCTTCGCCAAGTTGCTTGAATATCTTGGCTCGTATATCGGCGAGTTCCCCGAAAGCGAAGTGCTATGGTCGTGCACTCAAGTAGACGATCCCGCCTGCCGCGTCGCCGGCATCAACCGTGGTCTCGAAGGCCTCGCCTGCGACGTCTTCGAGCAGATCATCCGGCTCGCGCAGCGGATGGGCGATGAAGTGATCGAGCGCGCCGTTGATTACGTCCTCGCCGACGAAATCACGCACGTGCGGATGGGTTCGAAGTGGATGCGCAAGCTGACCGAGGGCGATCCCGAACGCCTCAAGCGCGCGTTGGATTTTCAGGAAAATATCGACAACCTGTTCAATTTTCAGGGCGGCAGAACTACGCAGGCCGACGCGCCGCAGGCGCCGCTCGACGTCGGCGGCCGTGAAGTGGATTTCGACGCGACCCTGACGATCGCGCGCGAGGCGCGCCTGCTCGCCGGCTTCACCGACGAGGAAATCGAGCGGCTGTTGCGCAGCGCCGCGCGCAGCGCGGCGTACTGAATCGGCGCTGCGGGAGAGAATTTGCGATGCAACGAATGATTCCGGTCGAACGTTTGGCGCGCGAAGATCGTTTCGTGCTGTTGCGCGCCCGCAAAGCCCGCGAAATCCGCGAGGAACAGAATCTCGACGACCGCGTGCTTCCCTTCGACGAAGAAGCCCTGCGGGCGCGGCTGCATGGAATTTTCTGCGGCGAAGTTCAGGCGATGGAGGCGGCGGGCCGCACGCTCTTCGATTTCCCCGACGCGCCGTGGGAATTCCAGCTTGATATGGCGCGCCAGGTATGGGACGAGTCGCGCCACACCGAAATCTTCGAAGGCCTGCTCGCCTACATGGGCGCAGAACCGGGCGATTACGTCGAGACCGAAGTGTTGTGGCGATGCACTCAGGCGGAAGACCCCGCCGCGCGGGTCGCCGGCATCAACCGCGGCCTCGAAGGCCTCGCCTGCGACGTCTTCGAACAGCTCATCCGCATCGCGCAGAAAAACGGCGACGAGGTCATCGAGCGGGCGGTCGATTACGTGCTCGCCGACGAAATCACGCACGTGCGGATGGGTTCGAAGTGGATGCGCAAGCTGACCGAGGGCGATCCCGAACGCCTCAAGCGCGCGCTGGAATTTCAGGAAAATATCGACGAGGTATTCAGTTTTCGCGGCACGCGGCGGGCGATCGAGGACGTACGCGACGGTAACGAAAACATCGTGACGATCGCGCGCGAGGCCCGCTTGCTGGCTGGATTCACCGAGGAAGAAATCGAACGGCTTGTCGCCGCGGCGCGCAAAAGCGCGGCGTATTGAAAACGCGGAGCAGCGCCGCCGGTCCCCCAGGATACGGCGCACACTCCGCTCTTGCCGCGGTCGCTTGCTGACCAGTTCAGTTTGACGGGAAAGTCCATTTCGCGTTGGTCAACGCCCCGCTTTAAGGCGCGGCCACGCCCGTCGCGAATTCATTCACGATACAGGAATTGTGATTTCCAACCACGTCATTGGCGTTGTAATAATGTCCCGACCTGCAAGCGGGAAAATCGGCGCGTTTGCCGAGCAATGTCGTGGGAATCACCGCACCTGTCGGACGGTGGTTCCGCGCTGGATTCGCGCCGTTCTGATCGCTCATCATGCGCGCGGCCGGTTGCGCTGACGCTCCGGTCGCTTGCGCCGCCGACCACGCCGGTCCGCCCGCGGCGGCGATAAACGCGCCCGCGATTGCGGCCGTTACGATCTGTTTGAGCATGTTTTTCATCAATTCACCTCTTTGATGATTTGAAGTTGATATGTGCGAAGCCTTTCCCGTTTTGCCTCCGGCGCTGATTGCGGCGGCTCGCCGCGCTCCCGCGGCGCCATGCGCGGCGAACTCTTCCGCATGCCACCTTTTATGACGCTCCGCACGACCCGATTATTCATTGCTCACGCGTCGGCGACGATTAGCCATTCAAATAGTCATTTGCATATTCCAAACGGCCGTTTGTCATTTGGAAATTGAAAAATTGACTATTTCGCCGCCGCTGGCCGCCCAACGCGTTTGATTTTCGGCTAAATCCGGCCTGAGGATTCTGAGGAGGCGAACGGTTGTCCTGCACAGCCGCGGGAGCTCAACGAGCGCTCCGAGTTTGCATGCGCATCGCTGAGCGCGCCCCGCTGAAACGGCGGGCCGCCGCCCATCCGTACACGGCTGAGAGGCTCAATGCCGTCTTTCAGAATCATGCGGACGAAGACGTGCGCTTTTCGTCTCATCCACCGCAATTTTGCTTGACGATTTCCAGCCAGCGCCGTTCCAACGCGCCGTTCGAACCGACCGCGACGCCGCGCATCGGTCCGTCAACCGGCCCCATCAACTGCGGCGTTTTCGCGGGACCGGGCGCCGGTTCGCCGAAAATTTCCGGAATTATCGTCAGCCGTGAATGGCCGCCGTGTTCCGGAACGATGACGAACACCATCCGATAGCGGCCGCCGATCCACTCGCCGGTCGAGATTCTGTCGGGTCGCGCAATTTTCTTTAAGCCGTCGCCCGACACCCACTCGAACGGCGTCGTAATGACCTGCCGATCTTGCTGCCGCATCGACGATGCCATGTCGCCATGCTGATGCAAAGCATGTTCAATGCACGTATCTAATCGATTCGAGTCAAACGCGAAGGCCGTAGCTGGCAATTGGCGCAATGTGGCAGCGTCATTTGAGACTGCGGGCAAAGACGCACTCATCGCGTTAACTGCAAAAACCAGCGTGCCGACAAAGAACATTTGCATCAAAAAGATGTAATCACGCGTAATCTGCATCAGTATCTAGCAATTCTCAAATTTTGCGTGTAATTTCTGCATTCATCGGGAGGAATCAGTTTTATGATTCTAAAACGCCATTATGATTCGCCAATCAGGCTCTTTGTCCTTGAATTATCCTTGGCGATGCTAGGGCTGGCATTGGCCATGCCCGCCGAAGCGGGCGGCAGGTCCGAGGTGTCTGTCAGCACGCGGGCCGTGTTGATCAACTCATCGCCTCAATTAACCAATACTGCGCCGTCACCGATCTTGTCGGATGAAGCGCGGTCTCATCTCTCCGGCGCCGCCGAATCGGCGTATTTTGGCAAATGGCGGAGCAACCCGGATATGCGCAGCCAGTACGCAGCCGAGCATGAAAATGGCGGCGCGCAAGCAAACGGAGTCGTTGGCGCGGTTCTGCCGTTGATCAAGACGTTGCCCACCGTCAACAACCGCGCGCTTGATACGACCTTCGCGTTCACCGAGAGCGAAACCACTGTGGCGCAACCGATGGCCAACGATATCGTCGTCGCCTACAACAGTTCGGCGGATTTCTGGAGCGGCGGCAGTTATTCGGGCTATGCCTACTCGCTCAACGGGGGAAAAACCTTCACCGAAGTCGCGGGCGGACTTCCGCTCTTGAGCGCCCCAAATGGCGATACCGTATGGCCGGCCGGCGATCCTTCGCTGGCGGCCGACGGCCAAGGCAACGTCTTCTACTCTTCGATCGCGGAGGACTTCAATAACGGCGACAGCTATGCAACGGTTTTTGAATCGAACGATGGCGGCCAGACTTTCAACCCGTTCGAATTGATAACCGCCGCATCCGGGAATGTGCTCGACAAACCACTGACGACGGTTGACACGAATCCTGCAAGTCGGTATCGCGGCAACGTTTACACGGCGGTAACGTCGTTCTCGTCTGGAGTAATCTCGCCAATTTATGTTTGCACGATGCCTGCGAAAACCTGCGTGCCGATCGTGCAAGAAGCGGCCAGCGGCGCGATGCCCGCGGTCGACGCCAACGGCAATCTGTATGTCGCGTGGGAGCAATTTACGACCGGCGGCGGCGCGACCCCCATCGATGCGCTTTATTTTTCGAAATCGACCGATGGCGGCCAGACTTTTTCCGCGCCATCGCAAATCACAAACGTAATCCCGATCGAGGATCCGGGCACTTCAGATTTCATCTGCAATCGCCCCGCGCTCAAGGGCGGCATACGGGTTAACGACTTTCCCTCGATCGCAATCGATACGGGAGCCAAAAGCAAAAACAAAGGCGCTATTTATGTGGTCTGGAACGATCAGCGCAACGGCGATCCCGACATTTTCATCACCAAATCGACCGACGGTGGAACGAGCTGGTCGAACCCTTTGATGGTGAACAAAAATGGCGCACACACAGATCAGTTCTTCCCGTGGGTGACAGTCCTGCCAAGCGGCAAGCTTGGCGTAACCTATTACGATCGCAGCCGCGATCAAAACAACTGGTACGTCGATTTCGATCTCGCCGCCAGCATCAATGGCGGAACCACTTGGACGCAGAGTTTCCTTACCCAGCGTCCATTTCCGGTCGTGGTCAACGTCGATCCGTTTGTCGCCACTTGCTACATGGCCGACTACAATCAGATCAGCAACAATGGATTGAATCTGCTGATGGCGTGGGGCGACAACAGCAACGGCAATCCCGACGTGCGATTTGTCAAAAAATAAATTGGCCTGCGCGGCGCGATCGCGCCGCGCTTACTTCACCGGCGGCGGCCGGCGCGCTTCGGCGCGGCGGCCGCCGCTTCGCACCCACGCCCGACGGCGCGCCGGCGCGCGGTCGCGAACATGACCAAAATTGAAGAAATCCTAATAATCGTGAACGCTGATATGGCCTTCTGCTAATTCCGGTGATATCGTGGTCGGGTAACCCAATCGTAACATGGCGCGTTCATTGGCCCAGCCATGAACGCGTTAGCGATTGTTCGGGAGAAATCGAGTGACCAGCTATCCCGCCGCCGAAACATACACCAAAAGCCGCGCCCTCGCCGCCTGGGTCGCCGAATGCGCGCGCCTGACGAATCCGGATCGAATCGTATGGTGCGACGGCTCTGAGGCCGAACGCCGCCGTTTGACGGACGAAGCGGTGGCCGCCGGAGTTCTGATCCCACTGAATCACGAAAAGCGCCCCGGATGCTATCTGCATCGCTCAAACCCCAACGACGTAGCCCGGACCGAAGAAGTCACCTTCATCTGCTCGCCGACCAAAGACGGCGCCGGCGTGACCAACAACTGGATGGCGCCGGACGAAGCGTATGCGAAGCTCGGCGCGTTGCTGAAAGGCTCGATGGCGGGCCGCACGATGTATGTGATTCCGTACGTTATGGGGCCGCTCGGGTCGCCCTTCGCCAAGGTCGGCGTGGAAATCACCGACAGCATCTATGTGGTGCTGAGTATGCGGATCATGACCCGGATGGGCCGCGCGGCGCTCGAGATGCTGGGCGACTCGGACCATTTCAACCGCGGCCTGCATTGCACGCTCGATCTCGATCCGAAGAAGCGCTTTATCTGCCACTTCCCGCAGGACAATACGATCTGGTCGGTCGGCAGCGGTTACGGCGGCAACGCGCTGCTCAGCAAGAAGTGTTTCGCGCTCAGAATCGCCAGTACGCTCGGACGCAAAGAAGGTTGGCTGGCGGAGCATATGCTGATCGTCGGGATTCAGAATCCCGCCGGTCAAACGCGCTACATCGCGGCGGCGTTTCCGAGCGCATGCGGCAAGACGAATCTTGCGATGCTTACGCCGCCCGCGGCGCTCAAAGGCTGGAAAGTGTTCACGGTCGGCGACGACATCGCCTGGCTCCGCATCGGCCCTGACGGCGGACTGTGGGCGATCAACCCCGAGGCGGGATATTTCGGCGTCGCGCCCGGCACCAGCGCGAAATCTAACGCCAACGCGATGCGTCTGGTGGAGCACGATACGCTCTTCACCAACGTGGCGCAGACGCCGGACGGCGATATCTGGTGGGAAGGGATGGACTCGGCGCCGCCGGCCGGATTGCTCGACTGGCAGGGACGGCCGTGGACTCCGGAATCCGGCGCCAAAGCGGCGCATCCGAACAGCCGCTTCACCGCGCCGATGAGCAACAATCCAGTGCTCTCGCCGCACGCCAACGACCCGCGCGGCGTGCCGATTTCCGCGATCGTCTTCGGCGGCCGGCGCGCGACCACGATGCCGCTGGTGCTGGAGTCATTCGATTGGACGCACGGCGTCTTCATGGGCGCGACGATGGGATCGGAAACGACGGCGGCGGCGGCGGGCAAAGTCGGCGTGGTGCGGCGCGATCCGATGGCAATGCTGCCGTTCTGCGGCTACAACATCGGCGAGTATCTCGGCCACTGGCTGGAACTGGCCGGGCGACTTAAAAATCCGCCGCGCATCTTCATGGTGAATTGGTTCCGCAAGAGCGCCGAGGGCGATTTCCTGTGGCCGGGTTTCGGCGATAACCTGCGGGTGCTGAAGTGGATGCTCGACCGAATCCACAATGGCGCCGACGGCTTTCGCACTCCGGTCGGCATCGCGCCGCATGCCAAAGACCTCGATCTCACCGGACTGGAAATATCGCCGGAGCAATTGCGCCAGGCGCTCGCCGTTGACCGTGGCGAATGGCGCCAGGAGCTCGCGTCAGCGGGCGAATTCTTCGACAAGATTGGAACGGCGCTGCCTGAAGCGTTGCGCCGGCAGCATCGCACGCTCGCCGCGGCGCTCGAATAAGCGGCGCCAGCCGATCCCAGCGCGCTTCACCTGGGCGCGCGCGCAAAGCTATAGTGCGCGCGATGCTTGGCGACAGTTCAGATCGCGCGGCGCCGTACGGCGGCAAGCGCGGCTTCGATTCAAAATCCGCCGTTCCGGGCGCGAAGCCGCGCCACGAGCGCGATTCGCCATACGCATGGCGGATGGTCGCGGCGGGCTTCCTTGCGACCTTCACGCTGTTCGGCGTGGCTTACAGCTTCGGCGCGTTTTTCCGCCCGATCGCGGCGGAATTCGGCGCGAGCCGCTCCGCGACCTCGGCGATCTTTTCGATCACCGCGTTCGTCTATTTCATGCTCGGCCCGGTCACCGGCCATTTCGCCGATCGCTTCGGGCCGCGGCCGGTCGCGGCGGTCGGCGCGCTAGCGACCGGCGCCGGCCTCGTCATGACCGCGTCGATCCATCGGCTGGCCGAAGCCTACTTCACCTACGGCCTCGGCGTGGGCGTGGGCATCGCGTGCTGCTATGTGCCGCTGGTCGCGGCGGTGAGCGGATGGTTTTTGCAGCGGAGAACGACCGCGCTGGGAATCGCGGTGTCGGGAATCGGGGCGGGAACGCTGGGGGTCGCGCCGCTGGCCGCAGCGCTAATCAAGCATTATGGTTGGCGCGAAGCCTACACTATATTGGGCGTCGGAGCGGCGGCGAGCCTGCTGGTTTGCGCGTGGCTGGCGGAACCGCCGCCGATCGAACTCGATTCGCCAGCGGCGCCGATGCGCGAGATTTTCCGCTCGGCGCCGTTTCGCCTGATGTATGCGGGATGCCTGCTGTGGACGGTCGCGACGGCGGTGCCCTTCGTCTTTCTGCCGTCCTTCGCACACAGCATCGGAATCAAGCCGGTTGCGGCGGCGGCGCTGGTGGGAATCATCGGCTTTGCGAGCACAGCGGGCCGGGTCGGGCTTGGCCCGCTCGCCGACCGGTATGGAATCATCCGGGCGTTCCAAGCCTGCATCCTGGCGCTCGGCTTGAGCTTCGCTTTGTGGCTGGGCGCGGAATCGTACTGGCCGCTGGCGGCGTTCGCGCTCGCGATGGGCGTGAGCTACGGCGGCGCGGTCGCGCTCACGCCGGCGGTCCTCGCCGAACTTTTCGGCGCGCGCGGGCTTGGCGTAATCCTCGGCATGCTGTACACGAGCAGCGCGATCGGAACCCTGCTCGGCCCGCCGGTATGCGGCGCGCTGATCGATCATACCGGCAGCTATCGCATCGCGGTCGCCTTCACGATGGCGCTGACGGTCGGAGCGTTCGCGGTCGTGCTGCCGCTCGCGCGCGCGGAACGAATCCTCGGCGAATAGGCGGCGCGCCGGCCGGCGCGCGCCGCTACTCGGTGGGTTTCCGCAAAAACGCCGGAATATCGAGCTTGTCTTCCGCCTCGGCCGCGTCGTTCGCGCCGAGCCGGGTTGGCCCCGCATTGCGCTGCTGTTCCGCCTCGCTGTTGCGCCGCTTGAACGCCGGAATATCCAGGCTGTTCTCGTCGACGATCAGACCGAGACGGCGCACCGGCTTGCCGCCGAACGAAGTCGCGTTGGGCGGGATTCGCGACGCTGACGTGGCGGCGGCCGCGCGCGCCGCCTGAACCGGCGGCATCGGCGCCGCGTGCGTCATCGCAGGCTGCGCAATCAACGGTTGCTGCGGCGAATCCATCGGCCGCGTCATCGCGGACTGCACGGGCGCCGTGATCGGCGCGCCGGACGGCGAATAACGCGGCAGGATGCGGCTTTCGAGATCGCGATCGCCAAAGCCGGTCGCGATCACGGTGACGTGAATCTCGTCGCTGATCTTCTCGTCGATCACCGCGCCGAAAATGATATTCGCGTCCTCGTGCGCCTCTTCCTGGATCAGACTTGCCGCTTCATTCACTTCGTACAGCGACATGTCGGGTCCGCCGGTGACGTTGATCAGCAGGCCGCGTGCGCCCTTGATCGACACGTCCTCGAGCAACGGGCTTGAAATCGCGCGCTGCGCCGCTTCGACCGCGCGATTCTCGCCGCCGGCGCGCGCCGCGCCCATCATCGCCATGCCCATCTCAGCCATGATCGAGCGCACGTCGGCAAAATCCAGATTGATCAGCCCGTGCACCGTGACGAGTTCCGAGATGCCGCGGACCGCCTGCAGCAGCACGTCGTCGGCGCGCTGAAACGCCTCCTTCAGCGACGTGGTGCGGCTGGCGATCGAAAGCAATCGCTGGTTCGGAATCGTAATCAGCGTATCGACGGCGTTCTTCAGCTCGCGCAAACCTTCTTCCGCCTGGCCCATCCGTTTGCGGCCCTCAAACTGGAACGGCTTGGTCACGACGCCGACAGTAAGCGCGCCCGACTCGCGCGCGATCCGCGCGATCACCGGCGCGGAGCCGGTGCCGGTGCCGCCGCCCATTCCGGCCGTGACGAACACCATCTCGGCGTCGCCGATCAGTTCGCGCAGGCGCTCCTCGTCCTCGAGCGCGGCCTTGCGGCCGATCTCGGGATTGCCGCCGGTGCCGCGGCCGCGCGTGAGCTGTGTGCCCATCTGGAACCGGATCGGCGCGGAATTGCCCTGCAAGGCTTGCGTGTCGGTGTTGCACGCGACGAATTCGACATTGCGCAGGCCGGCCGCGATCATGTGATTGACGGCGTTGCCGCCGCATCCGCCGGCGCCGATCACCTTGATCCGCGCGCCGGGATCGACGTTTTCAACCAATTCGATCATTTCTGAACCTCCTCCGCCCCTCTCGCGCGAATCACCGCGCTCTCCGCCACTGAAAATTTTCTGGCTCAAAAGAAATCCCTCATCCAATCGCTGACCCGCGTGCGCAGGCGGCCCCAGCGTCCATTGCGGGCGAATCCGTTATGATGGCCGCGGTCGTCGGTCGCGCGCATCAGCAGGCCGGCCGCCGTCGTGTACATCGGCTTCATCAGTTCCTCGGGCATGCCTTTGAGATTGATCGGCAAGCCGCGCCGCACCGGCAGCCCGAAAATTCTTTCCGCCAACTCCTGCGTGCCTTCGAGCAAAGACGTTCCGCCCACCAGCACCACGCCCGACGCGAGGCTTTCCGAAGCGCCGGAACGATACAGCTCGCGCTGCGCCAGCGAAAAAATCTCTTCCATACGCGGCTCGATGATTTCGCCGAGCAGCCGGCGCGGAATCACCCGCGGCTCGCGGCCGCCGACGCCGGGAACCTGCACCGTTTCTTCCCGTCCGACGATCAGATTCGTGGCCGCGCCATGGCTCATCTTGAGCCGCTCCGCGTCGGTCAGCGGCGTGCGCAGCCCGGCGGCGACGTCGCTGGTGATATGGTTGCCGCCGATCGGCAGCACCGCCGTATGCATCACGGCGCCGTTCAGATAGACGATCACGTCCGTCGTGCCGCCGCCGATATCGATCAGCGCGACGCCCAATTCGCGCTCTTCGGGAAACAACGCGGCGTCCGCCGACGCGAGCGGCTCGAAGACCATCGCGGACGACGTAACGTTGGCGCGCTCGCAGCACTTGGCGAGATTCTGTCCGTAGCTCTGCGCCGCGGTGACGATATGAATCCGCGCCTCCAGCCGCACGCCCGCCATGCCAATCGGATCGCGCACGCCCTCCTGCTCGTCCACCGCGAATTGTTGCGGCAGAATGTGCAGCACCTGGCGATCGAGCGGGATCGCGACCGCGCGCGCCGCGTCAATTACCCGTTCGACGTCGCGCCCTCCTACCTCGCCGCCGCGCACCGCGACGATTCCGTGGCTGTTGAGGCCGCGCACGTGCGCCCCTGAGACGCCCACGACCGCCGTTCCCACACGCGCGCCGGCCGCGGCTTCGGCCTGATCGATCGCGGCGCGAATCGCTTCGACCGTCGCCTCGATATTGACCACAACGCCCTTGCGCAAGCCGGAGCACGGCGCGACGCCGTAGCCGATAACTTCAATTCCGCCGTCTGCTCCCGGATCAGCGAGCAGCGCGCAGACTTTGCTCGTGCCGACGTCGAGTCCCGCCAGAGCGTTCCTCATCGGCTGGCCCCCGTTCGCGGCGTTTGTCGTTCCCGCGCGACATACGCGACCCCGCGCATGTCGGCAAGCCGGCGCGCGCCTTCCGTCTCGCCGCGCCGGATCCGCACTACTGCGGCGTCGTCTTCGGTCAAATCGATCGCAGCGATCATCCGCTCGTGGCCGCGCCACAGGCCGATAATCCGCACGGCGCGGCGAAGCTCGACGCCGGCTCGGTCGAAGTCGAACGAAATCTCCATCGGCTCGCGTTCGAGATACAGCGTCGCGACGCCGTCGCCATCGACCCGCATCTCGGACACGACCTCGTTCAGATCGGCCTCGGCCCGCACCAGCATCGCGGCGTCTTCCAGCAACGCCTCGGGAGTTGCGCCGCCGACTTCGGCGCCGGAAAGAATCGGCAGGTCGCCCTGCGCGGCTGGCGCGACCGGGCCGCGCAGTACGCCGCGGCCGTCGAGCACGCAAAATCCATCGGCGCGCTGGACCAACGCGATAGGATTCGCCGGCGCGAGCGGCGCGACGGCCGCCGGCGGCGCGATCATCGCGCCATGCGCGAACAGCGCCGGCAATATTCCCGATCGCCCGAGCGCGGAACGCGGCTCAATCCATCTCTCGACGCGCGCGGCGAGCGCGCGCCCGGGCTTGCTCAGGCCGGTCATCACGCCGAGCACGAAAAACAGGCACAACGCCACGCCCGCGAGCCGCATTCCCCAATGGCTCGCCGAGGTTTTGCCGGTTCGTTTTCTTTTTGCCGCCGCCACCGCCATCCCAACCCGTCACCACTCGCCGACGAATCTGACCTCCGGCTCCAACCAGACGCCGCTGTTTTCCCTAACGCGATTCCGCGCCATCTCGATCAGCGCCCGCACCTCGTCCGCGCGTGCGCCGCCCAGGTTCACGATGAAATTCGCATGTTGGCCGGAGAACGCCGCGCCGCCCAGCCGCGCGCCCTTAAGTCCGGCGCTTTCCAGCAACCGCCCCGCGAATGCGCCGGGCGGGTTTTTGAAGATCGATCCGGCGTTGGGCAATCCGCGCGGCTGACGCGCGGCGCGCTTCGCACGCAGCTCGGCGACGCGCCCGCGCAGAGCGTCGCGATCGCCCCATTCAAGTTCAAAATCAACGCGCGTAATCACAAACCCCGCCGGAAGATTGGTGCGCCGATACGCGAAGCCAACCTCGTCCCTCGAGAGAACACGGATTTCGCCGCATCCGGTAACTCCATGCACAGCGGTCACGACGCGCGCCATCTCGCCTCCGAAAGCGCCGGCGTTCATCACCAATCCGCCGCCCACGCTGCCGGGGATGCCTTCGCCGAATTCGAGGCCCGCGAGTCCGCGATCGACCGTAGTTTCAACCAGCGCGCCGAACGCCATCGCCGCGCCCGCCTCGACTCCGGTCTGCTCGATCCGGCAGTAATTGAAGCTTTCGCCCAGCTTGACGACGAGCCCGCGCACGCCGCGATCGCTGATCAGAAGATTCGTGCCCGCGCCCAGGCACATCGCGGGCGCGCGATTGCGGGCCGCCGCGGCGAGCGCGCGCGCCAGCTCCTCGGCGGTTTCGACGGTCACGAACAGATCGGCCGGCCCGCCAATCTGAAACGACGTCAAATCGGCCAGCGTTCGGCCGCGTCCGACGCGATCGCCAAAATGCGCCGTCAATTCCTGTTCAAGCGCGTTCATCGGAACTCGCCGCCTCGCCCAACTCCGCCAGTAGGCGCTCGCCAATCCGGTAAACGTCGCCGGCGCCGGCGGTGATAACCAGATCGCCCGCCGCCGTCTCCTCGGCCAGCCGACGCTCCGGAGCGCCCTCGCCGCCGATAAACCGCACGTCCAGATGGCCGCGCGCGCGCAGCGTTTCGCAAAGCCGCCGCGACGTCACGTCGGCGATTGGCTCCTCTCCAGCCGGATAGACGTCATCAAGATAAAGCACGTCGGCGTCGTCGAAAGCTTCCAGAAAATCGTCGAACAAATCCCGCAAGCGCGTGTACCGATGCGGCTGAAAGAGCACGACAATCCGGCGCTTGAATGCGGCGCGCGCGGCGGCCAGCGTCGCGCGGATTTCCGCCGGATGATGCGCATAGTCGTCGAGCACGAGCCGGCCCGCGGCCTCGCCCTTGATTTCGAAACGGCGCGAGATTCCCGAAAACGACTCGAGCGCGCGCGCCGCCGTAGCGAACGGAATTCCCAGTTCAAGCGCGACCGCGATCGCCGCGAGTCCGTTCAGCGCGATATGACGGCCCGGCGATGGAATCGCGACCGCGCCCAACGCGACTCCGCGCCGCAGCACGTCGAAGCGCGTCGCGAGTCCGTCGATAACGATGTTTTCGGCGCGCAGGTCAGCATCGGCGGCTACGCCATACGTCACCACCGGCTTGCGCGCGGCTTCGAGCAGTCCGCGGACGTTGACGCTGTCAATACCCAGCACGGCCGCGCCATAGAACGGCAGCCGGTTGATAAAATTCAGATACGCTTCACGCACCCGCTCCATAGACCCGTAATGGTCCAGATGCTCGGGATCGATGTTCGTCACCACCGCGAGCGTGGGCATCAGCAGCAGGAACGACGCGTCGCTCTCGTCGGCCTCGGCGACCATGTACTCGCCATGCCCGAGCCGAACATTGGAGCCGCGCGCGCGGAGATTTCCGCCGATCGCGACCGTGGGATCGAGGCCGGCTTCTTCTAGAATCAACCCGACCAGCGACGTCGTCGTGGTCTTGCCATGCGTACCCGCGATCGCGATGCCGACGCGGGCGAGACGCAGCAATTCACCCAGCATCTCGGCGCGCGCGATCACCGGAATCTTCAGCGCGCGGGCGGCGGCGACCTCCGGATTCGAAAATTTCACCGCCGAAGAGATCACGACCGCATCCAGGTCGGGGCCGAGATGGCTCGGATGGTGGCCGCGAGCGATTTTCACGCCCAGCCGCTCGAGCCGCACGGTCGTGGCGCTCTCGCGCAGGTCGCATCCGCCGACCTCGAAGCCGAGGCGCCGGCACAACTCGGCGATTCCACTCATCCCGGCGCCGCCCACGCCGATAAAATGCAGCCGCCGCGGCCGAGTCATCAGACCCGATGCGATTCCGTTGTGGCTCATGCGGCCGCGCGTTCCCCTCCGGCAATTTCGAAACAGATATGACTGATGCGCGCGGCGGCGTCGGGATAAGCCGCCCCGCGCGCCCGCTCGCCCATCGCGATCAAGCGCGACGGTTCGGCGGCGATTTCGCACAACCGTGCAGCCAGGTTCTCGCCCAAGCGATCGTCGTCCATAACGATTAACGCTCCGCCAAGACGCTCGATCACGCGTGCATTTAATTCCTGTTGACGATCGCGATGAAACGGATACGGCACGAACAGCGCGGGACGACCGGCCAACGCCAGTTCCGAAACCGTCATGGCTCCCGCGCGCGCGATTACCAATTCGGCGCGGTCGAGCGCCGACGCCATGTCGTCGATAAACGGCGTCACCTCGGCGGCGACCCCCAAATCGCGATATCGTGCCGCGACCAATTCCGCGTCCGCGCCTCCCGTCTGATGCGTGACAGTAAATTTTATAACATCATTATCAAGAATATTCAAAGCCTTTAGTACGCCAAGATTAAGTCGATGCGCGCCGCTCGAACCACCTAAAACAAGGATTTGAATTGGGCTGGAGATTTTCAGAAGCCGCCCCGGGATGAACCTCAGACGCACCGGATTGCCGGTCACGAACGCCCGGCCAGCAGGAAAACACGCGGCAGTATCGGCGAAACCTACGCAAACTTGCCGCGCAAAGCGCCAAAGAATTCTATTCGACAATCCAGGTCGCGTATTTTGTTCCATTAGCACGAGCGGAATTCGTCCGATGATCGCCGCGACCGCGGTCGGCGCCGATGCGTACCCACCCGCGCTCACGACGAGGTCGGCGCCGAACGCGTTGAGCGTTCCACGCGCGCGGCGGATCGCCGCGAAAAATTCGCCCAGCGCACGCATCCGCGAGAGGGGATCCTTGCCGCGCAGCCCATGGACGGGAAAAAGTTCGTAGCGCAAGCCGCTCTTCGGCAACCACGACGCCTCGAGGCCGTTGCTGGTTCCGATATGCAAAATCTCCACATCGGGCCGCAGGCGGCGCATCGCTTCACCCAGCGCTACGGCGGGAAACAGATGGCCGCCGGTGCCGCCGCCCGCGATCGCCACCTTCATCGCACCGCCGGTCTGCGCGCGAGCGCAAGCAGCGCGCCGAGCGTCGCCATCGCCATCAAGATGGAAGTTCCGCCGTAGCTGACGAACGGCAGCGGCAGGCCCTTGGTCGGCGCGAGTCCGATCACCACGGCGATATTGACCAGCGCCTGCAGCGTGATCATCGTCGTCAGCCCTACCGCGAGCAGGCTGGCGAACGGCTCCGGCTCTTCATGCGCAATCCGCAGTCCGCGGACCAGAATCGCGCAAAACAGTGCGAACACGACCAACGCTCCCGCCAGACCGAATTCCTCGGTGATTACGGCAAAGACAAAATCGGTATGCGCCTGCGGGAGGTAGAACATTTTCTGCCGGCCCGCGCCGAGTCCAGCGCCCCATCCGCCGCCTTCGCCAAGCGCGATCAAAGATTGAATTAGCTGGAATCCCGCGCCGCGCGCGGTCCGCCACGGATCGGCGAACGTCACCAGCCGCTTGATTCTATATGGTTTCGCGACTGCCTGCAGCGCCAGGAGCGCCGCCGCACAGGCGCCCGTGCGGCCCAGGTCTATCAATCGCGCGCCGCCCACGAACAGCATCACGAACAGGATCGCCGCGAGCATCACGGTGGTCCCGAAATCGGGCTGCTTGAGCACCGGCAGCGCGATCAGTCCGACGACGATCATCGCGGGCAGTGGGCCGCGCTTGAAGTCCGCCATCCGCTCGCGCCGCCGCGCAAGATAATCGGCGAGAAAAAATACCACGGCGAATTTCACCAGTTCCGACGGTTCGGCCAGCAGCGGGCCAAGCCGCACCCAGCGGCGCGCGCCGCCGCGCGTCACGCCTAGACCGGGAATCCAGATCAACGCCAGCAGGACGACCGACACAATCATCAGTGGCCCGGTCAGCCGCCTGAGACCGGCGAGCGACAATTGCGAAAGCGCGAACATCACAACCAATCCGGCCGCGATATGAATCAGATGGAGCTTGAAGAAATGGAAAGCGTCGCCGGTTTTTTCCTGGCCCAGAAAATAGGTCGTGTTCAGAACCATCAGCAGGCCGAGCCCGACCAACGCCGCGGCCGGGGCCCACAGCCACGGATCGGGACGCTCGGGCGCGACCGCCTCAAAGCGCCCGAACCAGCTCCTGAAATACGCGCCCGCGCTCCGCATAATCCTTGAATTGATCGAAACTGGAACAGGCCGGCGACAGCAGCACCGTATCGCCCGGACAGGCCCGCCGCGCCGCGATTCGCACCGCCTCGCCCATCGTCGGGGCCGCTTCGATCGCCGCCGCGCCGGCCAGCGCCGCGCGCATTTTTTCGCGCGCCGCGCCGTTCAAAATCACCAGCCGCGCCCGTTCCCGGACGGCGGCCCGGAGCGGGGCGTAATCGCCGCCCTTGTCGACGCCGCCGGCAATCAGGATTACCGGAGGCTCGACCGCATACAGCGCCTCGACCGCGGCTCCGACGTTGGTGCCCTTGGAATCATCGACGTAACGCACGCCGCGCTTTTCGGCGACAAATTCGATGCGATGCTTCAGTCCTTTGAAATCTGCCAGCGCCGACTCGATCGCCGCCGCGCCCGCGCCCATCGCCAGCGCCGCAGCCGCGGCCGCCATCGCATTCGCAAGGTTGTGCCGGCCGCGGAGCGTGAAGCGCCGCAAGTCAATTTCACCCTCGGCGCCGCGAAAACGCCATGCCAGCACGTCGCGCACTGGCCAGATTGCGTCGCCGGACGGCGGCGGCGCCTGAAGGCCGAAACTGAAGACACAGGCCCGCGATGACGCGGCCAGCCGCCAGACGTTCGGATCGTCGCGATTCAGCACGGCGCAGTCGTCCGCGCCCTGATTTTCGAAAATCCGCGCCTTCGCGCGGCCGTACTCCGCAAAATCGCGATAGCGATCGAGATGGTCGTCGGAAAGATTCAGATGGACCGCGACGCGCGGATGGAACCGCTCGATCAGTTCAAGCTGATAACTCGACGCTTCCACCACCGCCGCGTCGAAATCGCCAGCCGCCGCCTCGGCGATCGGCGTGCCGAGATTCCCGCCGACGAAGACGCGCCGGCCCGCCGCGCGCAGCATCGCGCCGATCATCATGGTTACGGTGCTTTTGCCGTTGGTTCCGGTGATCGCGACGATCGGCGCTCGAACAAAACGCGCGCCAAATTCCAGTTCGCCGATTAGCGGAATTCCGGCCGCGACCGCCGCGCGCATCAGCGGCGACGTTGGCGGCACGCCCGGACTCGCGATCGCCAACTCGACGCCGTCGAGCCACGCCGGATCCTCCGCGCCGAGCCGCAGTTCGCCGCCGGGCAGTCCTTCCCGCGCGATATCGGCGCGCACGTCGGCCAGAACCAGCCGCGCTCCGCGCGCCGCCGCCAGGCGCGCGGCGGCGCGGCCGCTCACGCCCAACCCGATCACCATTACGCGTTTTCCCGCAAGTTCCATCGTCTGGCGCGCCGTTAGCGCAGTTTGAGCGTGCTGACCGCCACCAGCGCGCATACGATCGAGATAATCCAGAAGCGCGTCACCACTACCGTTTCCGGCCATCCGCCAAGCTCAAAATGATGATGCAACGGGGCCATCCGGAAAATCCGCCGATGGGTCATCTTGTAATAGTAGCGCTGCATGATTACCGATACCGCTTCGAGCACGAACACTCCGCCCGCGATCGGCAATACCAATTCCTGCTTGGCGAGGATCGCGACCGCGCCGAGCGCGCCGCCGAGCGAAAGCGCCCCGACGTCGCCCATCATCATCGAAGCCGGATAAGCGTTATACCAGAGGAAGCCGAGCGACGCGGCGATCAGCGCGGCGCAAAAAATTGCAAGCTCGCCCGAACCTTCGACGTGCGGCACGTCCAGATAGCGCGCGAACTTGATATTGCCCGCGACGTACGTGAACAGCCAGTAGCAAAAGCCGGTGGTCATCACCGGGCCGATCGCAAGGCCGTCGAGTCCGTCGGTCAGATTGACCGCATTCGAGCAGCCGACGATCACCAGCATCGCGAACGGCGTGTACAGCCACCAATGCAGGTTCGGATGGAGCCGCTTCAGGAACGGAACCGTCAAATGCGTATCGAAGTGGAGGACACCGAACAGCGTAATGGCCGCAACGAATGCGCAAGCGAATTGCCAAAACAACTTCTGCGGCCCTCTCAGCCCCATTCCGCGGCCGCGCCTCAGCTTCAGATAATCGTCACAGAAACCGATCACCCCAAAGCTGACCATCACGAACAGCGCAATCCATACATACGGATCGCCCGGATCGGCGAGCAGCAGCGTCGCCGCCAGCGACGACGCCAGAATCAACAAACCACCCATCGTGGGCGTGCCGGCTTTTTTCTGATGCGCCGCGGGAACTTCTTCGCGGATCGTCTGTCCGATATGCGCGGCGCGAAAGCGCTGGATCAACAGCGGTCCGAGCGTCAGCGACAGCGCAAGCGACACCAGTCCCGCCAGCACCGAGCGAAAGGTTTCGTAGCGTAGGACATTGAGCACCGGGTAGCGCGTATGGAGGGAAAATAAAGCCAGGTAGAGCATTGCCCCAGTTAGACTCTCCGCTTATCGGCCGCCGTGCAAGCATTGCGCCGCGCCGCGACGCCGCTGACCCAACCGTCCTCATCCGCGCCTCTGAATCCGTCGGGTTCATCGCCTCCGCGCAACCGCGCTTCGACAATCCGAGGCAAGCCTTGTCGCCGCCATCCATCCGCCGCCGCATCTCCGCCAATCGGCGCCAAGGCTTCCCCAAGCTTGTCGTTCGCTCCCCGGAGTGACCTCCCTCACCCGCAGTCCGCGCGCCCTCGGGCGCGCCGATTCCGGGCATGCGTCCGCCATCCCGCGCGCAAGCGCGGCGGCAGCTCATCGAGCAAAATTTTTTCCCGCCAATTCAGCGCGCCGCCGTCAATTCCGCGACGGCGGCTCCGTCCCGACCATCGAGGCGGCAATTTCCCGCACCACGACGCGGTCGTCGAAATCCAGCCGCCGGCCGGCGACGAGCTGATAGTCTTCATGGCCCTTCCCGGCGACCACGACGATGTCGCCGGGCTGCACGATCCTGAGCGCGAGCGCGATCGCGCCGCGCCGATCGGGTTCGACGACATAGCCGCGTTCGCCACGCGCCGCGTGTGCCTGGCTGATGCGCTCGAGGCCGCGTTCGGCAAGACCGGCTTCGACCTCGGCGATAATCGCGAGCGGATCTTCGCTGCGCGGATTGTCCGAGGTCAGCACCGCGGTATCCGCGAGCCGCCCGGCGATCGCTCCCATAATCGGCCGCTTGCCGCGATCGCGATCGCCGCCGCATCCGAAAACGCAAATCAGCCGGCGCGGCTCCAATGCGCGCAACGCGCTCAAAACCGCCTCGAGCGCGTCGGGTTTGTGGGCGTAGTCCACCAGCACTTTGACGCCTCGCGGCCCCGCGACCGCCTCCAGCCTGCCGGGGGCCCCCGGACACCGCCGCACCCCCTCCGCCACCGCCTCAGGTTCGATGCCGAGGGCCGCCGACACGGCGGAGGCCCCGAGAATATTCAAGAGATTGATCTCGCCCAGCATCGGCGAACTTATTTCGCACCGCCGGCCCATCAGGTTGAGCGTCGCCCGGATTCCATCGACGCCTGCGCGATAACTTTCCGGATAGACGTCGAGCGCGCGGTCGAGGCCGAAACTGATCTTGCGGCCACGGCAGGCCGCCAGCACGCGCGCGCCGTAAGAATCGTCGCCGCGCGCGACCGCGACCGCGCCGGGCCGGGCGCTACGCGGCAAAATCTCCGTAAAAAGCCGCAGCTTGGCGTCGAAGTAGGCTTCGATCGTGCCGTGGTAGTCGAGATGGTCGCGGCCAAGATTGGTGAACAGGCAGGCCGCGAACGACAACTGATCGACGCGGCGCTCAGCAATCCCGATCGACGAAATCTCGGCGGCGACGGCTTTGACGCCCTCGCGATCCATCGCCGCCAGCGCCGCCTCGAAATCGATCGATTCAGGCGTGGTCAGGCCGCTTTGAAGCTTTCGACCGCGCGCGAATATGCCGATCGTTCCGATCAGGCCGCAGGGACGGCCGGCCGCCTCGAAGATCGACGCCAACAGATAGGTTGAAGTGGTCTTGCCGCTGGTGCCGGTCACTCCGATCAGATCGAGCTTGCGGCTGGGCGCGCCAAAAAAGCGCGACGCGGCGATCGCCATCACTGCGCGCGGCTCGGCGCATTCGAGAAAGGTAAACGCGGGGCGCGCTTCCTCAACCACTCCCCCGCGCGCCGCCACCGCGCGCGCCCCGCGCTGCAATGCATCGTCAATATGCGCGCGCCTCGCCGCCGGCTCGCGCGCCGTCGCAAAAAACAGATCGCCGGGACGGACCTTGCGCGAATCGTAGGCAAGGCCCGAGATTTCCGCGTCCAGCCCGCCATGGACCCGCTCCACCGGCGCTCCGGCGATCAATTCCGCCAGCCTCATGGCCGCATCCGCCGCGCAAATCGCGATATGAACCGATTTTCGCGCCGCTCTGGATGCGCCCGGTGCGGCAAGTCCGCGCCGGCGATGACCGCCGGATCGTCCGCCAGAGTCAACCGCACGCCGGCCGCACCGCTGTTCCGGCCGGGAGCGGGCGATTGCGCGACGACATAACCATGGCCCTTGATCTCCAGAGTCAGGCCGCGCGCGCGGGCGAGCGCCAGTGCGTCGCGCATGCTTGCGCCCAGAAAATCGGGAATACCGCCGCCGCTTTGTTCCGGCGCGAGCGCCGCCGGCGAATCCGCAATCCGCAGCGCGACCGGCTCGCGAGCATTGTCGCTGCCGAAGGGCACCAGGCTCGCTGTGTCATACGACGGCGGCGCCTGCGGCGGCGCGACGCCCAGCCGATCGAGCGCCGCGGCGGCGATCTCGCTGAACACCGGCGCCGCGTACAATCCTCCGAAATGGCCATGCGCGACGTCGTAGAGCACGACCAAAATCACCAGCCGCGGATCATCGGCCGGCACGAAGCCGACAAAGGATGCGACCAGGCGCCCCTGGTAATAGCCGCCGGTCGACGGATTCACCATCTGCGCCGTTCCGGTCTTGCCGGCCACGGTGAAATCAGCCACCCGCGCCAGGCGCGCGGTGCCGTCTTTGCCGCTCACCACGTTGCGCAGCAGCAGGTTCATCTGATGCGCGACGGCGGGCGGAATCGCGCGCCTGATCGCCTGCGGCTGATGGCTCAAGATTTCGTCGCCCGCACTGTCGTATGCAGCTTTGAGAACATACGGCCGCATCAGCATGCCGCCGTTGGCGATCGCGGCGTAGGCGACCGCAAGCTGGATCGGTGTGACCGCGACGCCCTGTCCGAAACCATGGTCGGCAAGCTCGATCGGCTTCCATTCCGACGGCGACCGGATAATGCCGGCCGCTTCGCCGGGCAGATCGATACCGGTGCGATGGCCCAGGCCGAACGCCGCCATCCCCTCGCCGAAGCGCCGCGCGCCCAGCGCGAGAGCGATCTTCGCCGCGCCGATATTGGACGAGACTTCGATAATCCCGCCCAGGTTCAACCATCCGTGACGGTCGTCGTCGTGAATCAGGCGGCCCGCGAAACGCCACTGGCCGTCCTCGCAATAGATCATCTGCGACGGCGCGATCACGTGGTCGGCGAGCGCGATCGACCCCAGCAGGCCCTTCATCGTCGAGCCTGGCTCGAAAGCGTCTTGCACCGCCGTGTCGTGGAGGCGCTCGTCGCCGTTCACGCCCGCGCCGGCGGCGTTGGCCAGCGCCAGAATTTCGCCGGTAAACGGTTCGAGCACGATCGCGGTTCCGCGCCGCGCCCCGCTTTTCGCGACTTCCGCCGCAAGATAATTTTCGGCCGCGGCCTGAATTGACGAATCGATCGTCAATTCCAGCCGCGCCCCCGGTTCGGCCGCGCGCAGCGCGAGCGGCGAATCGAGAATCGGATGGCCGAGCGCGTCATGGTAAAATTCAAGCTCGACCGGCTGGCCGCGCACCAGCCGGTCGTATTGCAGTTCCACCCCGGAGAGCCCCTGGCCATCCATCCCAGCCAACCCCACCACAGACGCCGCCAGGTTGCTCTCCGGGTAATATCTTTTGTACTCGCTGATCGCGCCGACTCCGTCGAGGCCAAGCTCGGCGACGGCGCGAGCGCGGGCAGGCGGCAGATGGCGCGCCAGCCACACGAACGGCTCGCCGCGACCCAACCGCGCTTCCAGCTCCGCGTCCGATAGGCCGAGCGCCATCGCCAGCCGTGCGCGATCGGCGGCGGTGGAATGACGCATCAGCCGCCGCGGCCGCGCATAAATCGAGCGCGTCTCAGCCGACAACGCGAGCGGCGCGCCGTTGCGATCGACGATCGGACCGCGAACCGGCGCCAACGTCATGACTGCGGTATGTTCACTACGCGCGATTTCCGCCAGACGCGGGCCGTCAACCAGCACCACTATCGCCAGACGCGCCGCCGCCACCACGAAAAGCGTCGCCAGCGCCACCGTGAGCGCGCCAATCCGGACGCGGCGCTGCCGAAACGGTTCGTTCACGGCATCACCACCACTTGCGCAGGCGAAGCGGGCGCAAGGCCGTACTTGGGCGCGAGCGCGCGCAGGCGCGGACGCGACTCAAGTTCCGCCAGCTCAAGCCGTAGCTGCTGATTGCGATTATCGAGATCACGAATTTGCAGCCGCAGCGCCGACAGCCGGTAACCCTCCTGCGTTATCTCCAGCCGGATCATCAGCGTAACGAAGCCGGTCACGACGATTGCGGCGGCCAGGATTGCGGGCACGAGCCGCGACGGCGGCGCCGACGGCTTTTTGCGGCTGCGGCTCATGACGCGCACCGCTCGAGGCATCGCAGACGCGCGCTGCGCGCCCGCGGATTCGACGCGACCTCCGCGGGCGACGGCCGCAGCGCCTTGCGCGTCACCAGCGAAAAGCCTCCGCCCTGCGCAAGCTCGCGAAAACGCCGCTTGACCGGCCGGTCTTCCAGCGAATGGTAGGCGAGAATTACGAGCCGGCCGCCCACGGCTAAACGATGTGGGGCGCGGTCGAGCAGGGCGTTCAAGCTTTCGAGTTCGCGATTTACGGCGATGCGAAGCGCCTGGAAGACGCGCGTCGCCGGATTGATTCCGCCGATCCGAACGTGGCCGGCGACGCCCTCGACCAGCAGGCGCAGGTCGGTGGTGGTTTCGAGCGGACGGCGGCGCCGAGCCGCGACGATCGCGCGTGCAATCCGCCGGGCGCCGCGCTCTTCGCCGTATTCGTAAAAGATGCGGGCGAGTTCCTCTTCGCTTTCCTCGTTGACGAGATCGTAGGCGGTCAAAGGTTCCCGCCGATCCATCCGCATATCGAGCGGACCGTCGAACCGGAAGCTGAAGCCGCGCGCGGGATCGTCGAGCGCGTAACTGGACATCCCGAGATCGGCCAAGATCGCGCCCACGCAAGGGATGCCGCATTCGTCGAGCACTTCGTCAAGCGAACGGAAGTCGGCATGCCGCAGCGTCACGCGCGAGCCGAAACGGGCAAGATTGTCAGCGGCGGCCTCGAGCGCGGCGGCGTCGCGGTCGAGACCGAGCAGATGCGCGTCGGTCGCCTCGAGCATCGCCGCCGCATGGCCGCCAAGCCCAACCGTCGCATCGACAATAACGAGCGGGTTCGGAGCGCGGACGAGCGCCGTCGCCTCATCCACCATCACCGCCACATGCTGGCGGCTCGCCGCGCTCCGCCCCTTATCTTCGCCCAGGCGCATGGCCCCCAAAGCCTTAAAGTACGATGCCGATTTTGTTCAGGAATTCCGGATCCTGAACCAGTTGCTCCTCGGCCGCATGGAGAATCTGATCAAGCCGCGCCCGCTCCCATAGCTGGAAGCGGTTGTGCTTGGCCGAAAACGTCACCTCGTGCCCAAGTCCCGCGAAATCGCGCAGCTTGGGCGGAATCAGAATGCGGCCTTGCCGGTCCACCGGGACTTCATAGGCGCCGCCGACGTAAAACGTTTCAAACAATTGAGAGGCGCGATCGCTCGAGCGGCGCTCCTCAAACTTCCGAATGACCCGCTCCCATTCCGCTGGCGGATAGAGATCGAGACATCGCTGCGAGTCTTCGATGAAATTGGTGATATAAAGACGGTCGTGGTTCTGACGCTGCAAGACCTCGCGAAAACGCGCAGGGATGCTCACCCTCCCTTTTTCGTCGATCGTGTGGTCGTAGCGACCGCTAAACACCGCTTTTCTCCGTAATGTCCCACAATCTCCCACTCCGAACCATTCCAGTCAAGCCAACTCATGCGTGCGATCAACTATTTTCATTAGCCAAAGAAGGCGAAATTAAATCGAAACTATGAAGCAAGCCAGATAAATTGATAATTTATGCGGTATATCAGTTTGCGCGAAAGCGTTTGATCGGCGCGCGGCGGTTCAGTGTGTTATTGGCGATTTGGTTCCGGTTATCGGCGCTGGTGATAATCTTGGGATGACGTCCCACCGCCGGCCCATTGCACGCGCGTCGCGGGGCCTTTATTCTTAACAACGACAATGGACGACGAAGCGAAAAAGACCGCAGTTCAAGAATCCGGCGAAACGAGCACGCATCCGGCGGACGAACCCCTGGTGATACGGAAACTTACGCCGCTCGGCGTTGCGCACTATATCTTGCACGGTATCGGGGTCACGCTCGGGATGACTCTGCTTTGGGCGATGGAAGCCGTGCGCAATTCCTATTTTCGCCTGCTCGACCGCATGAACATCAAAGCGCGCACGCGCCGGGCGAGCGCATTCCCACCGGGTCCGGCTTCAGGCCGCAACCTCGTGCACGCGCGCCGCTAAACGATCGACGATCGTTCTGCTCGGCATGCCGATCGCGGTTCAATCGGCAGTCATGAGATGGCCCTCGCGCGGATTCGAATAAATCCGCTCCGCAGTCAAAATTTTGCTGTTATTGCCGATGATGGCCGCGCGGCGTCTTGGCCGGCCGATTGGCGCCGCTCAGCTTGTTGTCGTGCAGCGACGTTGACGGCAAGGCTCGCATCATTCGCCGTGGCGATCCAACCTCCGATGCGGCTTCAAGATCGCTCTCGCTGGCGGCTTCATCGATAAGACGAGCAAGATAACGCGCCAGTTTTTCGTCCAGCACGCGCACCAGCGCATCGGTTTGAGCGGCCTGGATAATCTTAAGAAAGCCTTCCAGCCGATGATTGTGGTCATGCGCGCGAATCAGCCGGTAAATGGCGCCGCGCGACAGCGCCGCAAGCTTCGATTGCAGCGCCCGGCGCATACGATCAAGCAAATCGGTCAACTCTTCGCGCGGGGATTTTGCGCCCAGCGCGAAGTCGCATCGCGGGCAGCACGGCGTGGTTTCGGGCGCGAGCTGTTCGGCCCCGTCGCAGCGACGGACCCTCGCCTCGAGCGGCGCTATCAGCGCTGACAGCGCCGCGCCTTCGGCCGGTCCGAGCGAGGCGATCGCATTCAGCCGGCGCAGCGCCTCAAGATGCCTGCGGATGTCTTCCAGCAACGCGAGCCGATCCATCTCGATGCGCCATTGTTCATGCGCCACACGGTAATGCTGAACGTAAGTCCACTTGAATTTCTGAAAGCGCGCCTCAAGCGCGTCAAGGCTCCGGCCCGCGCCGGCCAGGACCGCCGGATTCACGGCTATCGCCAGCAACTGGCACTCCGTTTCCAGCATTGCAACGGAGCGATCGCGCGACGGATCGTCGCCCAGTCCGGCATGCATCCGCGTCGCTTCCAGATACTGCCGCATCATCCGCAACCGCGGCGCCGCGCTGGCGATGAGAGCCAGCTTTTCGTAGGCCATGATCGTTCCAAGCGCACCCTGCCGGCGGACATCGTCGGCGCCCGCGGCGACGATTCCAGCAGCGCCGGATTCGGCCAGTTCGATAAAGCGGTCGAAGACCGCGCGATGGTCGTCGGACATGCGGGCGTTGGCTTCGCGCATCGCAGCCGCCAACAAATCGCGGTTGCGATGCGCCCCTTCGAGCGCGCTCGCGATAGCCTCCTCAAGGCGCTCCAAGCGCGCCTCCAGTTCCGAGCTGTCGCCGGCTTCGCTCAGCGTCGAGTCGAAACGGCGAATTAGCGGCAGGGCTGCGTTGAAAGCCGCGACTTCAGGCGCGCCGGCCCCTCGCGGATCGAACGACGCCGCGCGGCGCTCGGCGTCGTAAACAATCGCTCCGCGGCTTCGTGACGCCAGCGCGGCCATGGATTCCGCCAGCGCCATATGATCCACGCTGCGCTCGTCCGCGTTAACTTCGCGCGGCAGGCGCGATCGGAGTTCATTTATTTCCAGCGCGGCGCCGTCCGCGGCAAGATGATTAGCGACGAGCGTTTTAACGGCCATTCGCAGCGTTCGATCATCGCGCCCGAGCCCGCCCGCGGCGGCCTCCGCGATTTGAACCGCCGCGCATCCAGCCTCGCCGAGCCGTTCCCGCACTGCGCGCTCGATCGCGGGCAACGCCATCAGATCGGCGGGCACGATCGGCCGCAGCGCGTCGCGCCGCTCCATCCAGGCTTCGAGCGCTGCGCGCGCCATTCGGGCGAGGCCGGCCACCCCATGCGCCGGATCGCGCAGGGCCGCAATCAGATCGACCGCGGCGGGATGGAACGGGTAGATGTCCGATGGAGCGTAAGCTCCGGGGTCGATCTTGCGATAGAGCGTCTCGGCCGCGCGCGCCCCCGCATCTTCGAGCCGGCGCACGCGGCCGATCGCGACGCGCATTTCCTCCGAGGGGTCGGGCGCGACTTCAAAACCACGAGCGGCTGGCGGCGGCTCGCCGCGGCCCGCGGCGAGCGTTATCAATCGCAACGCGCGGGACGATTTCGCGAGTTCGGCGAGCGCCGCCAAAGTCTCGTGCGCCGGGCCCGCGTCGTCGCCGTCGAAATCGATCGCCAGCGTTATGCCGCGCACTCCCTGGCGCCGCGCGCTATCGATCGCGAGCGCAAGCGCTTCCGCGCCCGCCATCCGCCGCCACAGCGCCGCGCCGCGGGCGTCTCCAACCAATTCATGCGCAATCAATTCAAGGATTTTACGATCGATCGCGGCGGGCTCGAGTCCGCCGCCGAGACCGACTTTGAGCGCCAGATGGCGTCCCGAATCGGCGACGAGCGCGCCGGCGCGCTCCGCCAGCGCCATCGCATATTTAAGGAAATGCGTTTTGCCGGCGCCGGACGGGCCGTGAATCCAGAACAACGCCCCAAATGGACTCGCAAGTTGACTATTGATCGCTTCCCAAGCGGCGCTTGCGCCGCGAGTCAGCACGTAATATCCGATCAACTCCTGACGCGCCGGTTCATCGAAAACGATCCGATCGGGCGCTTCGACGCCAAGCGTGATCAGCTCGTCGGGCGTCAGTTCTTTCAACTTCCGCTGGACCCGCATATAGCTTCTCTTACTGCGAAAGAGAGGCGTATTCCAGACATGCCGTTTAACTCATTTATTTCTTTAGGCGCCTTTTTCAATCATTACTGAAAATATTGAATCGGCAAATGATAAATTCAAGCTCCAATTCACCAAATCATCGATCGACGGCAAGCATGGCGAATCAATGATGAGAAATTCACTGTATAGATTTGATAATTGCGCGAATAACCGGCGTATCTTGCGATAGGCCGCGTTTATACATCAGGTTTAATTCGCACTACAAAATGGCGTCAGCCCTCAATTCCGCGATCGTCGCGGCATCGACGCCCAGCGCGGACAAGACCTCCTCGGTATCGACGCCGAGCGGAGGCGGCGGCTCGACCGCGCCGCCGTCGCCGATCGTTCCGAGCTTTAGCGGCATGCCCATGACTTTGATTTCTCCGCGCGTCGGATAGTCGCTTTCGATCAGCATCCGCCGCCGCGCCACGTGCGGATCGGCGACCACTTCACCGACATCGCGGACCGGAGCACACGGCAATCCGCGCTCGAGCAGAAGATTCACGAGCGCGTCGCGCCGCAACGTCCGCGTCCATCCAGCGACGATCGCGTCCACTTCGTCCGCGATCGCGAAGCGGGAAGCGTGATCGGCGTAACGCGGATCGTCGAGCAAATCCGCGCGTCCCATCAGGCGCGCGAATTCCCGCCAGTGCGTCTCAGTCAGACAGAATATCAACACCTCGCCATCGCTCGCCGGATAGACATTGGACGGGCAGGCATTGCGATGCCGGTTGCCCATCCGCCGGTATGGCTTGCCTTCCAGTTCGTTGGCCACCAGGCCCGTCATCGCGGCGACGCATACGTCGTGCATCGCGACCTCGACCCGCTGCCCGCGCCCGGTGCGCCCGCGCTGGATCAAGGCGGCCAAGATCGCGCTCACCAGATGGCTGCCCGAGCCCATATCGATGAATGTGGCCGGCGAGCGCATCCCCGGACCGTCGGCCATCCCGGTAACGCTGATCAGGCCGCATGCGGCCTGAAGCGTACTGTCCATCGCGCCAAGTTTCGCCCACGGCCCGTCGGAGCCGTAACCCTTGATTGAAGCGTAAATCAAGCGCGGAAATCGCGGGGCCAATTCGTCGTATCCGAGGCCCAGCGATTCCATCACGCCGGTGGAATAGTTCTCGGTCAGGACGTCCGCGGTTTCGAGCAGGCGCAGCAGGAGATCGCGGCCGCGCGGATTTTTCAGGTTCAGCGTAACGGACTTTTTATTCGCGTTCAGCATCAGGAAGGAATAACTAACGCCGCCCGGCGAGGCGGCCGCACGGCGCAGATTTTCGCCCGTTCCGGGCGGTTCGATTTTGATTACTTCCGCGCCCAGATAAGCCAACTGCATCGTGCAATACGGCACGGCGAATATCTGGCCAAGGTCAACGACGCGAATTCCGGCAAGCGGCCGATCCATCCGAATCAAATCCTTTCAGCGGCGCGGAAACGTCAGCGCAGCAGATTGCGCGCGATAACCATCCGATGCACTTCCGAAGGCCCCTCGCCGATCCGGCGAATACGCGCTTCGCGATACCAGCGCTCGAGCGGAAATTCCTTGCTGACGCCGTAGCCGCCATGAATCTGCACGGCGCGATCGATAACGCGGCCAAGCGCTTCGCTCGAATAAAGCTTCGCGATCGACGCCTCCATCCGCGCATCCTCGCCGCGGTCGGATTTCCACGCGCCGTCCCAAATCAGCCAGCGCGCGGCGCGCAATTCTACTTCGGAATCCGCAAGCATCCATTGGATGGCCTGCCGGCGCGACAGCAACTCGCCGAAAGTCCTGCGCTGCTTCGCATGCTCGACCGCCATCCGAAGCGCCGCGACGGCGACGCCGACATTGCAGGCCGAATAAGGAAAGCGCAGCCCCGTGAGCAGCCCGAGGCACAAGTTCAGCCCGCCGCCCTCGGGGCCGAGCCGTTGCGCGACCGGGATGCGGCAATCCTCGAAATGGACGACATTGGGCAGCGCGGCCGTGCGCAAGGTGCGAAAGGGCTTGGCGGTGAAGCCGGGGGTGTTCTTCTCGACGATGAACGCAGTGATTCCGTTGCGGCCGGCCGAAGGATCGGTGCGGGTAAAAACCACGCCCCATTCGGCCTCGTGCGCGTGCGATATGAAAATTTTCTGCCCGTTGAGAACGTAATGGTCGCCGTCGCGCACCGCGCGGCACTGGATCGCGCCGGCGGGGTCGGAGCCGCCCGACGGTTCGGTGATCGCGAAAAACGTGTACCAGGCGTTTTTCAGCGTCGGCACGGCGTATTTCTGAATCTGCTCCTCCGTGCCGCCCCAGATTACCGGCGGGGGCGTGCGGCCGAAGACCCCGGCGCCGGGATTGTAGAGGCCGCTGCGATGCTGGCACATCTCTTCCATCAGCACGCACATTTCGAACAGGCTCAGTCCGCCGCCGCCGTACCGCTGCGGCGAGCCCATGCACCACATCCCGGCGGCCTGCACCTTGCGCGCGATTCGCCAATAGTCCTCTTCGAGAATTTCTGCGGCGTCGGGATCGACCCGCGCTTCGGCTGGGATGACTTCGTCCTTGATGATCCGGCGCACGTTGTCGCGCAGCGCGATCAATTCAGCCGGCAGTTGATATCCGTTTCCGTTCTCCATCGATCAGCCTCCATTTACGGCCCTGGCGGCGCGCGCCAAAATCGGAGCCCGCCCGCCGCTCAAAGATTGCGGCGCATCGCGGCCAGCCATTTTTCGCGCGCCCACTCGAAATCATGCGCGCCCCAAGTTCCTTTGTAGCGCTCGTCGATTTCGCGCACGTGGCGCACGGCGTCGGCGATGCGCGCGATGGCGGCGGCGCCGCGGCGCGCGCGTTCGGGAGCGCTCTCGCCGGCCGCCGCAAGATACTCAGCAAGTCCCTGTACAACTTCCCGGCTGTATTGCCAAACGGCGCGCTCGGCGGCGCCGAGACGACTCGCAAGCGCCGTGGAGATTGCGTCCGCGGCGGCGATCGCCCGCTCGATTCGGCCCGCGGCGGCCGCAAGCGCGGCGGCCCTCACCGATGCTCCGGGGCCGTCCGTTTGCGGACGCATCACCGGCCCGCCGCCGTCAAGCAGCAACGCCGACGCATCTGCAAGCGCGCGATACGCGGCCGCCATCGCACTTGCGCACGCCGGGTGGAACGCGGCGGCGACATCGGCAAAGACCGCGCCGGGCGCATATTCCAGCGATCGTGCGCATCGCGCGAAGATTTCCAGATTCAGCGGGTATGCGAGCGAACTGTAAGCGCCGAACGTCAGGCACGAGATCTCGCGGACACCCACGGCGTGATAGGCGCGCAGGTCGCGCGCGATCACTGCGGGCGTGGCGATTGCGAGCCCGCCAAACAGGATTGCGTCCGCATAATACTCGAAGACGCGCATCCGTCCGCCGAACAGATCGAAATACTTCCTCAGGGAATCGAAGTAGCGCCGGTTGGCGCCGCAAGCGGCGTCGTCGATCGCATGGCTGTAACAGCGTTCGCGCGGCGCCCATTCGACGAAAACGTTGGCGCGCGGCGCCAGCGCGGGATCGGGTTCAAGCGTGTCGTGATAGGCGAGATAAGCGACCGGAATCGCGATGCCGCGCGCGGCTAGCGCATCCGCGACGGCATTGACCACGGCAAGGTACTGGCGATGCGGCCCGAGCGCCGCGCATCCGGCGCATCGGCACCACGCGCCGCCATGCACGTCGGCGCCCCACAGGTGCAGCATCACGCAGTCCGGATTCGCACTCGCCCATGCGAGCGCCCCTTCGCACACGATCGCGATCGCCGCCGCGTTCGACGCGCACAAGTTCCCGCGCGGATTGCGCGCGCCGTCCGCGCCCAGCGGAAAATAGTCGGGATGCGACTCGTAGGCGTCGCGCGGCATCAGCAGTTGCAACACATGCCCGCCGTACTCGGGCGCGATTCCGCGCAGGCGCATCGCGGGGATAAGCTCGTCGATTTTCAGGCGCGAATCGCGTTCGTGGCGAATCCATGAGAAAGCGTTGATCCCGCGCGCGGCCATCCACGGCACGAATTCGCGATCGTGCTCCAGATGCGCGGCGAATCGTTCCGGGTGTTCGTAATGCCACGTCATGAGGTCGGCGGCAAAGGCGCGCCGTGCGAAAGCGGGAGCCGTCGCTGACGGCGGGACCGCGAACAGCCGCTCGGGAGCGAGGTGGGGCAGCCGCGCCGGCCGGCCGACCGGGAGCTTCGCGCCCAGGCGTTCGAGATATTCCCAGACGGCGTTCAGCAGGTTCATTCCGGGCGGCGCAACGATATCGATCGGCGCGCGATCGCCGAACTCCGCCGGCGCGACGATCCGCAGCGTGGCGCGCGGCGTATCTTCCGACGGCGCCATAACGCAGGGGCGATCGAGCATTGCCGCCAGCGCTTCCGCGAGGTCGCGCGCGGCGGCCTCGGATACTGGATCCGCGTCGGACGCGCACGCGACCCGGAATTCGGCCGCATCCGCCGTCGTTTTGCCCGCCATCCGGCAATGATACCATCGTTAGCGAAAGCGGCGCGTCACGCGGCGCGGCCGTCGAAGCCACAGGAAGCGCATGCCGAGTCCGCAGGAAATTCTGAACGAACTGAAGAAAATCAAATATCCCGGCTACAGCCGCGACATCGTATCCTTCGGGATGATCAAGGATATCGAGGTCGCAAGCGCCGGGGTCACGGTGATTCTCGCCGCGCCCGCGGCGAAGCCGGAGGTAATCGACGAAATCGCCGAAGAGATTCGCCGGACGGTCGCGGCGATGCCGGACGTGCCGGCGGTGCGGATGCAGATCGACCAAGCGCCGCCGCCGCGCGTGGCGCAAGCGCTGCCGCGCAAACCGATTCCCGGCGTGAAGCACGTGATCGCCGTCGCGAGCGGTAAGGGCGGCGTCGGCAAATCGACCGTCGCCGTCAATCTGACGCTGGCGATGAGGGCGCTCGGATGGAGCGTCGGACTGATGGACGCCGACGTGTACGGCCCCAGCGTCGCGATGATGGTGGGCGCGGATGGGCGCGCCGGTCTGACCCGCGAACGGCGGATTATGCCGCTGGAACGTTTCGGCGTCCGCTACATCTCGATGGCGATGTTCATCGGCGACGACACGCCGATCATCTGGCGCGGCCCGATGATCACGAAGCTCGAAAGCGAGTTTCTGTTCAACGTCGAATGGGGCGAGTTGGATTGCCTGATAATCGATCTTCCGCCCGGAACCGGCGACGCGCAGTTGACGATTACGCAGCGGGTCGCGCTCGACGGCGGCGTGATCGTGACCACTCCGCAGGAAATCGCGCTGCTCGACGTCAAGCGCGGCGTCGCGATGTTCCAGGAAGTCGAAGTTCCGGTGCTCGGCGTGATCGAGAACATGAGCTACCATCTCTGCGGCAAATGCGGCCGGCGCCACGAGATTTTCGCGCACGGCGGCGGCCAGCGCTTCGCCAAAGAACTGGACGTGCCCTTTCTTGGCGAACTTCCGATTACGCGCGAATTGCGCGAGGGCGGCGATCATGCGCAGCCGATCGTGGCGGCGCATCCCGAACATCCGGTAAGCGACGCCTTCAGATCGGTCGCGGCCAACGTGATCGCTCATCTGACGCGCGTCGAACGCCCGGCCGACTGACGATGTCCGACCGGCCCGCCATCTCGCTCATCGTAATCACGCGCGACGAGGAAGAGCTAATCGGGCAATGCCTGAAGAGCGCGTGGTTCTGCGACGAGCTGATCGTCGTCGATTCCCATTCGACCGATCGCACGGTCGAAATCGCACGCGCGCTCGGCGCCGTCGTGATCGAGCACGAGTTCACCGACTACGTCCGGCAGAAGCAGATTGCGCTCGATCACGCGACATCGGAATGGGTGCTGCTGCTCGACGCGGACGAGCAGGCGACCTACGACCTTGGCTGCGAAATCCGCACGGCCGTCGCCCGCCCGGACGCGCCCGGCGGATTCCGCATCCGCCGCGTCCTTTATCATCTGGGCCATTACTACACGCGGCCGATTTATCGCGATCGCCCGGTGCGGCTGTTCCGCCGCGCGCTGGGCCATATCGGCGGCGTCGATCCGCACGACAAAGTGGTCGTCAACGGACGAATCGATCGGCTCGCGGCGCCCATCCTTCATTTCAGCTACCGCGATATCGCCGACCACGTCGCGACCATCAACCGCTTCAGCACCCGCGCCGCCGCCGAAATCGAGCCGTCTGCCTTCGCGGCCGCGCGGATGTTCACCCATTCCGTCTGGCGGTTCCTCAACTTCTATATCCTGCGCGGCGGATTCCTAGACGGTGGGCGCGGCTTGTACGCGGCGATGACGGCGGCGTTTTACGTCTTTCTGAAATACGCGAAGGTCTATGAACGCCGGCTGCGCACGCTTCATCCGCGTTGATGCGGCGCGCGGCGCCCGGCCGCGGGATTTTCCGCCCGCGCTCTGATAACCTCCACTGGCCGACATGAAGCGCCTTTTTGGTTATATCCGCCGGTACTGGATGCGCTACGCGTTCGGCAGCGCCTGTACTGTCGCGACCGCGATATTGCTGACGTTCATTCCGCGGTTGAGCGGCCAGGCGGTCAACGCGATCACCCGCGGCGATCATTCCGCCCTCGTCCGCCTCACGGAAGAGATGATCGCCGCCGCGCTGCTGATGGGCGTCGCGCGATGGTTCTCGCGCTTCGTGATTTTCAATTGCGGGCGCGACATTGAATACAACCTGCGCAACGATCTTTTCTCCCATCTCTGCCGGCTCGATTCCGGCTTCTATCAGCGGATCAAGACCGGCGACCTGATGTCGCGCATGATCAACGACCTCGGCGCCGTGCGGATGATGGTCGGAATCGGCGTGCTCAGCTTCACCAACACTCCCGTCACTTTCGCCTTCGCGCTCGCGTTCATGCTGGCGCTGAGTCCGCGCCTGACGTTCGCCGCGATGATTCCCTACGGCGCGCTGTTCTTTGAGATGCGCTGGCTGACGCGCACGCTGATGGCGCGCAGCCTGGGCGTGCAGGAGGGACTCGCCGCGATCGGCGCGAAAGTGCAGGAGAGCCTGTCCGGAATCCACGTGGTCAAGGCGTATTCGCTCGAAAGCCACGAGGCCGGCCGCTTTCGCGCGGTCAACGACGCCTACAACGAACAGGGCCTTGCGCTGGCGCGCGTGCGCGGCGCGATGATGCCGATGATCAAAGGCACGGTGGGCGCATCCGTGATGATCGTGCTGATATACGGCGGCACGCTCGTGCGCGCGCGGATTATCTCGCTGGGCGATATCGTCGCTTTCATGGGATTCCTCGGCCAGCTCGCCTGGCCGACCGTCTCGCTCGGATGGACGCTGTCGATTTATCAGCGCGGACGCGCCGCGATGAAGCGGCTCGAAGAGCTGTTCAACGCGGCGCCGACTCCGTCGATCGCCGGAGCGGAAACGCGTCTGGAAATCGATGGCGCGGTCGAATGGCGTAACGTATCGTTCAGTTATTTCGGCAATCGCGATGATCGCCGTGAGAATGGCGCCGCCGCTCAGAACGGCGGCGGCGATTTCGCGAACGACAATCACTGGGCGCTGCGCGACATCGACGTACGCGTGCCCGCCGGCGCGAAGCTCGCAATTGTCGGACGCACCGGCGCGGGCAAATCGACGATGGTCCGTCTGCTCACGCGGATGCTGGAACCGACGCGCGGCCGCGTGATGCTCGACGGAACGGATATCCGCAACCTTCCGCTCGGCGCACTGCGGCGCACGGTAGGGATGGTGCCGCAGGAGCCGGTCCTGTTCACCGACACGATCGCGCGCAATATCTCATTCGGGCGGATCGATGCGCCGTTGGAAGAGATCGCGGCGGCGGCGCGCGTCGCGGG
>JADBKU010000025.1 GCA_014896235.1 bacterium
GAACTACGCGGTCGAATGGCTAGGTCTCTCAATCTCGCTTCATAGCGATTCGGGCGTAAAATCGCAACCTTCGATGGCGCGCCGCGCCGTTGCTCCGTCGCCGTTAAGGGGCGGTGCGGAACGACCACGAATAGTCGCCGTTGTCGGTGGAAATCGCGACTTTATAAAGATCAGGGCGAAGCGGTGCGCGCGGAATCAGAATTACGGCGCCGAACGCTTCGAGAATGCTCCGGCCGCGCTTTTGCGTTTGTGGATCGGAATTCACGTAGCTGGTCGCATCGATTGCGCAGGCGTCCAGCTTTGCGCCGTCCGAGCGGGTGAGCGAAAAAGATTTCATCTTTACCGGCTTGAAATAGGCGGTTTGAAGCGAAATTGGCAGTCCGGTCGGTTCAGCATATCCGGGACAGGAACTCAGCGGATCCGGCCATTCGCCGCTCGCGCCTTCGAGGTCGGTGGTTGCACCGTCTGGTGGAAACTCGACCGGATGAACCATCGAGGCGTTCATGGGAATTCGACCGAGCGCGCCCGCAAGGTCGAGCAACACCACGCAGACGCCCTGTTCGCAATATTCACCGTAGCTTGCCGTACGCATCAGCGGATTCAACATCGGCAGGCGATGGAACGGGCCGGCGATCCAGAGATCGATCGCCCACGACGGCGACGGCGGCGGCGCCGGTCCCGGCCATTCCGCGATATCGCTGTGGCTCGCGGCGGCGGCGCCGGCGGGCGAGTACCAAGGGCTCGATGAATCCTCTTCGTGAATTTTAATGCCGGGATTGTCTCCGGCGCGGATATTGGCGCCGTAGGTCTTCACCAGATAGCGGGCGTGCGCGCGATCGGCGCGGCTGTCGGCGTCGGTTTCGGCGATTGGATTCAGTCCCGCCATCGAGCGGTAACGATTGAGCGCGACCAGCCACGGTCCGCCGCCGCCCGGCTCCGCCATAATCACGACGGTCGGGGCGGCTTCTGGCGTGGCGGTTGCCGTCACCGGCGCGGCGGTCGCAATCGCATCCGGACTTTCCGCCGATTTGCCAACCAGCGCGGGCGCGGCCGGCGTCGGCGTCATGCGTGGTCTGGCGACGGCCGCGGGCGCCGTTTCGCGGTCGCGACTGGCCACTTCGTGGTCCGCATGGAACTTGAGTTCGGCGCCGCCGAAGCCAAGCGCGAACAGGATCGCGACAGTGATTGCCGTACGCGCCGGCGTGAACCATCCGCTGCGAGTTCGCGCGGCCGGCATTATCCGGTAGCGAGCCGCGCCAAAGGCGATTTCGTCGCCCGGATTGACCACGGTGCGGCCGTCGATTTTTACCCCGTTGACGAAGGTGCCGTTAGTCGAGCCCTGATCCGTGACTTCCCAGCGGCCTGAACGGCGCGCGAGCGTGGCGTGCCGGCGCGACACTCCATTCCCGGCGATCGTAAGATCGTTGCCGGCGGCGGTTCCGATCGAGATTTGCGTGCGGTCAACGGAAAATGAGCGCGGCTCGACATCGCCGATCGCGGACAGCCGCAACCGCGCCCCGGCGCGCATCGTCAGGCCGCGATTCTCGGCCGCCGCATCCACGGCGCGCGGTTCAATCCAGTCGCCATAACCGATCGTGAAAATAGCGCGCGCGCTGGATAATCGGAATCGCCCGGCCGCCAGCGACAGGCGCGGGGACGGGTTCGTCCGCCTCCCGGCCCAGTTCCTCGAGCACCGCGCGGCCCGAGTCGGCCAAAGCGCGCAGGTCGTAACCGCCCTCCAGAACCACCGCCATCCGGTCCGCGCAGCATTCCGCCGCCAGCCGCTTGAGCCGCCGCGTCATCGCGAGGAACCCCGCCTCGGTCACGCGCATTCCGCCGAGCGGATCGCGGTAATGACAATCGAAGCCGGCCGATACCAGCACGAATTCGGGATTGAAACGCCGCGCGATCGGAATCAGCAGGCTGTCGAAGATGCGCAGGTATTCATCGTCGCCGAACGTCGCCGGCATCGGCGCATTGACGGTGTAGCCGCGGCCCGCGCCGGCGCCGACTTCGTCGATCGCGCCGGTGCCGGGATAGAATGGGTATTGATGCGTGGACATGTACATCACGGCGGCCGAATCGTAGAACAATTCCTGCGTGCCGTTGCCGTGATGGACATCCCAATCGACGATCAGCACGCGCTTGAGGCCGTGCCGCTCGATCAACGCGCGCGCCGCGATCGCGACGTTATTGAAGAAGCAGAATCCCATCGCGCGATTGGCGACCGCATGATGGCCGGGCGGACGCACGATCGCGAAGGCGTTTCGCGCCGCGCCGCCGAGCACCGCCTCGATCGCCGTGAGCGCGCCACCGGCGGCGAGCGTCGCCACGCGCCAGGTGGCCGGCGAGGTATGGGTGTCGGGGTCGAAATCGAAGCGTTGCATCCCGGCGGTCTTTTCCACCGCGGCGACATACGCCGCGCCGTGGCAAAGTTCCAGCTCCGCCACCGTGGCCTCGCGCGGCGTCAGCGGCGCGAGGCCCGGACGGTTCAGGCCTTCGGCCATTTCGATCATCGTCTCGACTCGTTCGGGACGTTCAGGATGAACGCGGCCGGCCACATGCAGCATATAGCGGCGGTCCGAAACCAGCGCGGTCTTGAGCATCTTCGATTACCTGAGAACGGCTTTCCCGTCATTATTCGCCGGAACCATCCGTCTCCGCCAGCGCCTCGATCCGCAGTCGCGCGGCGGCGGCGGTTGGCGTAACATTTTGGATTGGTGCAAGGCGCGTGGGTATTGGAGAAATAATTGTCTTACTGGTGATTGCGCTGATCGTGATTCCGCCGGAAAAGCTTCCCGACGTGATGCGTGGCGCGGGCAAACTGATGCGCGAATTGCGGCTGGCGAGCAACCTGGTAATGCATGAGCTGACCAGCGTGGCCGATCTTCAAGCGCCGCCGCGCGAAACTCCGCCACAACCGAACCGCTCTTCCGGACCGGCGCCGGCCCAACCCGAGGCGGGCGCGGCGAAAGCTGAAGATTCCGCTCCGGCTTCCCAAGCCTGACTCCGGCCGAACCACGTGAGTACTGACGATCCGAATCCGCAGGCCAGGGACGCGCCGTCCGCCGCCGGGAAAAATCCACCCGCGCCCGGGCCGCATCGTGAGATAGCCGCCACGCCGGAGCTATCCGCAGGCCCTGCGACGGAGGCGCGGATGCCCTTGCTGGACCATCTGCGCGAACTGCGCACACGCCTGATTCGAGCGGCGATCGCGGTGCTGGCCGGCTTCACGATCGCTTACTTCGGCGCCGATTGGCTGTTCGCCGCCCTGACCCTGCCGCTGCGCGAGGCGGCGCACGGCCGCAACGTCCTGCTGATCGGCACGGGCGTGGGCGAAGCGTTCTTCACCAAGCTCAAGGTGGCGCTGATTGCGGGGCTGTTTATCGGCAGTCCGGTGGTGTTCTACGAGATCTGGAAATTCATCGCGCCGGGGCTTTACGAATCCGAGCGGCGGCTGGCGAAGCCGTTCGTATTATTCGCGACGCTATTTTTTCTCGCCGGCGGCTATTTTTGTTGGGCGGTGGTGTTCAAAATCGGCTACGCCTTTTTCCTCGCGCAGTACGCCAGCATCGGCGTCACGCCGACGCTTCGTATCAGCGAATACCTGGCGTTTTCGGCCAAGCTCCTGATCGCCTTCGCGATCACCTTCGAGATGCCGATTTTCGCCTTTTTCCTGACCCGGCTGGGCCTGATCGATTACCGGATGATGATCCATTCGTTCCGCTACGCGTTGCTCGGGATATTCATCGTCGCCGCGGCGCTGACGCCGCCGGATATGGTCTCGCCGTTTTTGCTAGCGATGCCGCTGATCGCGCTTTACTGGCTCAGCGTGCTGGTCGCCTGGATATTCCGCGAAAATCCGGCGGCGGCAAGCGCGCCCGCGCCGGCTCCGCCCGCCGCCTGATCGAACGAACGGCGGCGAATCGGGAAAGGCAACTCGCCGATGGCCTCGCTTGAGAATTCTCCAGTCGCAACCGGAGCGCCCGGCATTCCGCCGCGCTGGACGCATAGCGCCAAGGACGTCGTCGGGACGGCCTATTCAACTGCGAGCCGCATCTGGTTCACGGTTTCGCGCGGAGTGCTGAGCGAAATTTATTATCCGACGCTGGATCGGCCGCAGGTGCGCGACCTGCAATTCCTGGTGACCGACGGCGCGACCTTTTTCCACGACGCCCATCGCAACCTCCACGTGACGACCGAGTATCTGGGCGACAACGGCTTGGGCGTGCGCATGACCAACGCCGATCCCGACGGCCGCTACCAGATCATCGCCGAGGTGATCGCCGACCCGCATCAGCCGTGCGTACTGATCGAGACGCGGCTCGAGGGCGAAGCCGATTTTTTGAAGCGGCTGCATCTATACGTGTTGCTCGCGCCGCACATGGAAGTCGGCGGATGGGGCAACAACGGCAATGCGGCGTCGATCGCCGGCCGCGAATTCCTGACCGCGCATAAAAACGGCGCGTGGCTCGCGCTGGCGGCGAGTTCGCCCTTTGTGCGGCGATCGTGCGGCTACGTGGGCACGACCGACGGGTGGCAGGACCTGGCGCGCAATTTCCGGATGGATTACCAGTTCGCGGCGGCCCCGAACGGCAATATCGCGCTTACCGGCGAAATCGATCTGAGCCGGGGCTATCGCTTTACGGTCGCGCTCGCGTTCGGCCGCACGCTGCATCGCGCGGTAACGACGATGTTTCAATCGCTCGTAATCCCGTTCGCAGACCATCGCTCGCGCTTTCTGGAGCAATGGGAGCGGGCGGTGCGCGGGATGCGTCCGCTCGATCGCCTTTCGGGCGACGGCGGCGCGCTCTATCGGCGCAGCCGGGAATTGCTGCTGGCGCACGAGGACAAGAGCTATCCGGGCGCGCTGATCGCGTCGCTTTCAATCCCGTGGGGCGAAGTCAAGAGCGACGAGGACCTCGGCGGCTATCACCTGGTGTGGACGCGCGACATGGTCAACAGCGCGACCGGATTGCTAGCGGCGGGCGACGCCGTCACGCCGCTGCGCGCCTTGATTTACCTTGCCTGCACGCAGCATCCGGACGGCGGCTTCGCGCAGAATTTCTGGGTGGACGGCGAACCCTACTGGTCCGGAATCCAGCTTGACGAGGTCGCCTTTCCGATCATGCTGGCCTGGCGGCTCCATCGCGCGGGCGCGCTCGGCGATTTCGATCCTTACCCGATGGTGCGGATGGCCGCGCGGTACCTGATTACCCACGGGCCGGCGACGCCGCAGGAACGCTGGGAGGAAAACAGCGGCTACTCGCCGTCAACGCTGGCCAGCAATATCGCGGCGCTGATTTGCGCGGCCGAGTTCGCGCGCGAGCGCGACGACGACGCGACCGCAAATTACCTTTTTGAATACGCCGACTTCCTCGAATCGCACATCGAAGCATGGACCGTGACCACCTGCGGAACGCTGGTGGCGGATGTGCCGCGCCATTACGTGCGCATCAATCCGTGCGACCTCCGCGATCCCGTCCCGCCCGAAAGCCCCAACGGCAGAATCGTGCCGGTCCGCAACTGCGCGCCCGGCGCGCGCTGGCAATATCGCGCCGAGGAAATCGTGGACGCCGGCTTCCTCGAACTGGTCCGCTATGGCATCCGGCGCGCCGGCGACCCGTTGATCGAGGATTCGCTGCGCGTGATCGACGCCGTGCTCAAGCACGAGTTTCCCGCCGGCCCCTGCTGGAAACGCTACCCGCACGACGGCTACGGCCAGCGCGACGACGGCGGTCCGTTCGACGGATGGGGCGTCGGACGGCCATGGCCCTTGTTGACCGGCGAACGCGGCCATTACGAGTTGGCCGCGGGGCGCGACGCCACGCTGCATCTGCAAGCGATGGAACGCTTCGCGACGCCGACGCGGATGCTGCCGGAGCAGGTCTGGGACCGGCCCGATTTGCCCGCCGCGCTGATGTATTACGGCGGGCCGACGGGCGCCGCGATGCCGCTGATGTGGGCGCACGCCGAATATATCAAGCTGCTGCGATCGCTGACCGACGGGCAGGCGTTCGATCTGATTCCCGAGGTCGCGGAGCGCTATCTCAACGGCCGCGGCCGCAAGAACCTCGAAATCTGGAAGTTCAACCGCAAAACGCCGGCGATCGCGGCGGGCGCGACCCTGCGCATTCAGGCGACGCACCCTTTCACGCTGCACTGGACCGACGACGAATGGAGCAGCGTGTACGATTCGGTCTCCCATACCACCGCGGTGGGACTGCACTACGTCGATATCCGCACGGAGCCGGAGGATCGCGCGCCGCTGCGCTTCACTTTTCGCTGGCAGGATACCGGCAAATGGCTTGGCCAAGATTTCAAGGTCGAGTTGCGCCCGCGATGAACGCGACTCGCGGCCGTACGATATGTCAGGCGATTCGCTCGATCGAAAATTCCGCGGCGAGCGACGCGATCACCGCTTCGACGTCGGCCGCCGTCTCGGGCGCGAAGTAGAGTCGCAGCAGATGCCGGCCCGGGTCCTCGGTGCGCAAGGTCGCGAGATTGTCGTAGGCTTCGACGATCGATTTGAAGGCCACGATCAACCGCGGCGGCATATGGATCAGCATCGTCGCCATCGCGGGCGGCGGCGCCGCGGGCAGATGCGTTTCGCTGAAGGGCGTCATCGTTATCAATATGGACTATGCGGAGACCGTCGCCTAGCGTCGGGCCGATGACGCCGCCGCGCCTGATTTTCGTGACCGGCAAGGGCGGATCGGGCAAAAGCGCCGTCGCCGCCGCGCTCGCGCTCGCGTTGTCGCGCCGGCGGCCGGCGACGCTGGCCGATCTCGATCGCAGAGGCTCTGCGGCGGGGATGCTCGCGGCGGCCGGGAAAGCCGACGCGCTCGAAACGCTCGCGCTCGCTCCGCGCGCCGAATTGAAAGCGTTCATCCACCGGATTGTTCCGCTGCGATCGATTTCGAAGCGGATGCTGCGCAGCCGCACTTTCGGTTATGTGACGGCCGCACTGCCGGGCCTGGAGGCGTTCCTGATGCTCGAGCGGCTCCGGCTGATCGCGGGAACCGCGGCGCTCGAAGATCGCTATGCGGTAATCGACGCGCCGGCCACCGGGCACGCGCTGGAGCTGCTGAACGTCGCGGGCGGGATTCGCGAACTTGCGTCCACGGGCACGTTGCACCGGCTCGCCGCCGCAGTGGAGGACTTTATCGCCGATCCGAACCGCTTCGGCGTGATTCTAACCGTTTCGCCCGAAGAATTGTCATTGCGCGAGGCGCTCGACGCGGCGCGCGCGATGCGGGAAACGCTGCGCGTCGGCTGGATCGCGGCGGCGCTGAATTTCGTCACCGCGCCGCTGTTCAGCGCCGCCGAAGTCGCCACGCTCGCCGATTTTCCCGAGCACGCGCGGCTCGCCGAGGCCCGCCGCCGCGCCGGCCGGGCCGCGGCTGACGCCCGCCGCGCGTTGCGCGACGCCGGTCTTGGCGTGATCGAACTGCCGATGGTCTTCGCGGCCGATTTCGATCATGCGGGGCTGGAAACGCTGTGCGAGCGACTCGAACAAGGCCTTTCGCAGCCATGAAGCGACCGGGAAGCACAGCGTTGGCGCTCGCCGATCGCCGGCTGGTGGTCTGTCTCGGTCCCGGCGGCGTGGGCAAGACGACGATCAGCGCAGCGTTGGCGCTCCATCTGGCGCTCGGCGGACGCAAGGTGGACGTGATGACGGTCGATCCGGCGCCGCGCCTGCTCGACGCGCTGGGCCTGCGCGTCGATGATTCATCGTTGCAGCCGGTCAGCCTCGGCGCGATGGGCGCGCGGGGCGGCGCACGGCTGCGCGCGCTCAAGCTCGATCCGAAACGCGTCTTCGATCGGCTGATCGAACGGTATGCGCCATCGGCCGCCGCGCGCGACGCGATTCTGGCGGATCGGGTCTATCGCAATCTCTCGAACGCACTGGCCGGCGTCGCCGACTACATGGCGATGGAGCAGTTGCTCGAACTCTCTCGCGCCCCCGACGCGGATATGATCGTTCTCGATACGCCGCCCGCGGCCGAGGCGCTCGATTTTCTTGGCGCGCCGCGCCGGATGCTCGAACTGTTGGGTTCGCGCGCGGTCACGCTCCTGGGCGCGGCGGGCGACGCGATGCGCGGACCGTTTTCGATGCTGGATCTGGCGGCGCGCGCGGTGCTGGGAGCCTTCGATCGAGTGACCGGACTGCACCTGCTCGGCGACGTGCGGAATTTCGTGCGCAATTTCAGCGGGATGTACGCTGGTTTCGCTGAACGCGCAGAAGCCGCGGGAGAATTGCTCCGCGATCCGCGCACCCTGATCGTCGTGGTCGCGACCGCGGAACGCGAGCGGATCGCCCAGGCGATCGAATTCGTCGCGGCGCTGAATGAAATGGACTTGAAGGCGGGCGCAATCGCGATAAACCGCCTACGGCCGCCGTTGCCCGGCGCCGGGGAAATCGCGAAGTCGCGCAAAATTCCCGAATCGCTCAGGGCCAAACTGCAAAGCCATCTGGCGGATCTCGCCGCGCTCCAGACCCGCGAGCAGGCCGCGCTCGACGCGCTTCACGCGGCGCTGCCGCAGGGCGTGGAGCTGCTCCACGCGACCGACCTTGGACGGGAGCCGCGATCGCTGGCGGATCTCGCGGAGATTGCGAAAACGATTCGCCGCGCATGAACGCGGCCCCGGCGCGCAACGAATCAGCGGGCTGGCTTCGGGCGCTTGCGCGGCTTGGCCTGCGGACGCTCCTCATGACCGCTCTCCGCCAGCATCCGGTCGATCTTCATGCTAAGATTGACAAGTTGGCCGTTGAGATGGTCAAGCCGCGCTTTGAGCTCGCGCACGTCGCGTTTGGACGGGATGTTGACGAAATCCAGTATGGTCTCGACGTTTCGGTCGAAGACGTGCTTGTTGCTGAGCAGGCGTTCCCCGGCCTTGCCCAGGCGGCGGCGCAGATTTTCGTTGGCCATCAGTTCGTTGAAGAAACTGGCGGCGCCCTCCTCGCTCATTTGGCGCAGCTTGTCGATCAGGCTTTCAGCTTCGCGATGGGCCATCGGGAAGAACTATAGCCCGCGGCGCGCGGCTGGCAAACCATGAAGTACGTGGCCGCGGTGCTGGCGTGGACGTCGGGATTCGCGCTGATGCGGCTCCATCGCGACGCCGCGACCATGATCGCCACGTCGCTGGCGGTCGACGCCGCGCTCGCCCCGATCACGGCGATCGCCGCCGTCCGCCGCGGCCGTTCGGGTTCGCTGTGGACGGCGCTGGGTTTCGCGTTCGGCGCCTGGGCCTTGGCATTCGTACTGATTTTCAAGCCGCGCGCGATAGCGCCGGTGCCCGCCGGCGGCGCTAATTCGCCCGATGCCGCCTGATCCACTGCAGCGTCGGCGTGAAGACTTCCGCCGCCGCATGCGTTCCACAGACGACGTCCAGATGACCCCATCCGTTGAGCGTTACGACCGTGGCGCCGTCGCCGGCCGCGGCGCGCGCCGAGGCGGCGACATTTTGACTCCAGCGCGGACCGATATTGGTGCTGGCGAAAGCGATTAAGGGAAGACGAGCCGCCATAAGCGCCGAGCGCGTCTCCGCGTCGAACGGATTTTCATAATCCTGGACGGCCGGCCAATAGCGATCGTACGCCGCCATCGTGCGCGCCAGCACAACCGCGTCCGAAAAGCCGCCGAGCGGATTGGCGAGACCGCCGTGTCCGCCGAAAAATCCGTCCGCCGTGTACACGACGTGCTCGAGATTCGCGCGCGCCGTAGCGAACTGCGGCATCGGCGCCGGCCCGTCGGGATGTTCGATCACGGTGCGCATCAAGGCCTCGCGCCGCGGCCACGTTAGACGCCGGCCGCTCACGTCGTCGGCGTATCGGCACGGCGGCGGATTCCCGCGCAGCGCGGCCGACGGCATCGCGCCATCGAGGATGATCATGCGCGGCGACCTCTTTCCGGATGCCGCGGCGAACAGGTACGCGAACTCGGCCCCGCGGCTGAAGCCCGCGACGTAGATGCGCGGATGGCCGGTCGCCGACTCGACGAACCGCGCCGCCGACTCGATATCCCCAAGGAATACATCGTCGGTCCATCCCGTCATCACGCCAAGTTGCGATGGCGCGGCGGCTGGCGGAACAAAATGCGTGCGATAGTCGAAGCTCCAGAAATCCACGCCATGCCCGGCCATGAACAGCGGCATCGAGTAGCGCGGATCGTCCACCGCAACGGCGCCGTTCATGAATGTGCCCGGCAGATAGAGCACCACCGCGACTGGACTTGCCGCAGGCGTTTTCCCGCGCGCCACGCGCTCGAGGCCGATTCGATCGAACGGCGACGGCCCGCGCCTCGCGACGAAGCGCCACTCATGGATTCCCGGCGCCTCCTTGAACGAGCGCATCCCGGCGACCGGCGTGAAATCCGCCGGTCCGGCGTCGTTCCCGAGCGCGCCGCGGACCGGCCACGACGCCAGCAGCGCCGCTACGGCAGCGATCAGGATTATGCTTGCAAGCCGCCGCGCGCGTTCGATCGCGCCCTCGCGTTCCGTCATTGTTCCTCCGTCCGATCCCGCGGGTTCCGCCCCGCCGCGCGTTCGTACTATATTGCGCGTATCGCCAGTTTTAACGATCTGTTGCGGAGCCGTTAATGAGCTTTCAAGCTGGATTCGGAATCTTCTCGCCTCAAGCCGGGATGACCTTCAAGGCGATCGCCGATCGCGCGGCCCAGGCCGAAACGCTCGGCTACCATTCGCTATGGTTCGTCGATCATTTCTGGAACCGCGGCATCCCCGACGCCGATTGCCTCGAATCGATGGCGCTGATGAGCGCGGTCGCGGCGCGCACCGAAAAGCTGCGGATCGGCACGCTCGTCATCTGCAACTCTTTCCGGAATCCGGCGCTGCTCGCCAAGGCGCTGACCACGATCGATCACGTCAGCGGCGGGCGCTTGGAAATCGGCCTCGGCGCCGGCTGGATGGACGAGGAGTATCGCGGCTACGGCTATGAATTTCCCTCGATGGGCGCGCGGCTTCGGCAGCTCGAAGAGGGGCTTAAAATCCTGAAGCTCCTCTTCACCGAAAAACGCGCCAGCTTCGCCGGCCGCTACTACAAGCTCGACGGCGCGATCAACAATCCCAAGCCGCTCCAGTCGCCCCATCCGCCAATCACGATCGGCGGCAGCGGCGAAAAAGTGATGCTGCGCATCGTCGCGCAATACGCCGACCGCTGGAATTGTCCCGCCGGCTATCGCAGCTTCGAGGAGAAGTTCGACGCGCTCAAGGCGCATTGCAAAGCCGTCGGCCGCGACGTCAACTCGATCAATATTTCCGAACAATTGCTCGTCTGTATCGGCGCGACCGAGGCCGAGGTCGAGGAAAAGTGGAAAGTCGCCTCGCGCCTGAAGCCGTTTTCGCTCACCGGCATCAAGGGCACGCCCGCGCAGGTCGTCGCCCAGCTTCAGGACCGCGTTAGAAAAGGAATCACGTTTTTCACCGTGATGTTCGGCGATTTCGGCCCGCCCGCGACGCTCGAGCTATTTGCCCGCGAGGTGATGCCCGCGTTTGCGTGATTTCGCCCACAAAGGACGCGGCCCGTGGCGCGCGCTATTTTCGCGCGCTATCCGCTACGCCTTAATCGCCGTGTGCGGCGCGCTCGCCGCCGGATGCTCGTCGCAGACGGTGCGTTTCTATACGCATTTCAACCAGCCGGGCGCGCTTGCGGCGGGCGCGCCAGTCGTGAGCCTCGGCTCTTCAATCGGTGCGGTCGCAAACGTCGATCGCGACTATAACGGCGGCGCCGACGTGACGCTCGACGTCGATCGCAACGACGCTTACCAGGTCCGCAAGGATTCGATCATGGTGCTCAGCGACAATCCTTCCGGCGCGACCATCGACGTCTTGTCGCCGAATCCGTCGAGTCCGCCGGCAGACCCCGGCGCCACGATCGACGGCGCCTCGAACCAGCAGGACGCCAACGTGCTGCTCGCGGCGAAAAACCTTTCCGCGATGGCCCCGGCGATGGCGATGATTCTAAGCGCCGGAGCGAACGCCAACGCCGCCGGCGCGTCCAATGCTTCGCCCGCGATGGCGCTGATGCAAGCGCAAATCGCCGCCATCCAGGCGCAGTACCTTGCCGCCGGCGCCAGCGGCGCGGCCGCCGCCGCGCAACAGTTGGCCGCGGTCAACCGCTCCGCCGCCGCCCTCGAACAGCAAATGATCGCCGCCGGAAATAGCGCGCAAGCCGCGCAATTGCGCAAGCAAATCGACGATCTCGCCCGCACGCTCGCGACGCCGCCCGGCGCGGCCGCGCCGCTCGCGCCGCCCTCCAGCTCCGGCACGCTCGTCATTCCGCCCACCCACTGATTCAACCCGCTGCCGCGGTTGACGGATGCGCGCCCGATGCGTGTATAACCAGTGCGAATTGATCATTCCGCGGGAACCGGGAGGACGCTCTGATGCCGATGTATCTCGACGAGATCTATTTTAACGTCACGAGCAAGGACGATTTCAAAAAAATCCACGATCTGATCAACGGCGCGGTCACCCGCGGCTTTCCGCCCGGCGTCACGCTCAAGGCCGGCCCGTGGATGTCTAACGAAGAGGCGAAAGTCGTCCTCATTCTCGATATTCAGGACCACGCTCTCACCTTCCCGGCCTTCAGCGGCGCGGTGGCGCAGGGCATCGTCTCGCATCGGCGGCTCTCGCCCATCGTCGAATGGTCCGCCTTCGAGGCCGCGCTCAAACAGTCGTAAGCTGGGCGTCATGAACGGAGCCGAAAGCCTGATCCGCACCGCGCTCGACGCGGGCGTCAACGTTTGTTTCGCGAATCCCGGCACCACCGAGATGCCGCTGGTCGCCGCGCTCGACGCGGCCGACGGGATGCGCGCGGTGCTCGGCCTGTTCGAAGGCGTATGCACCGGCGCCGCCGACGGTTACGCGCGCATGGCGGGCCGGCCCGCGCTCACGCTGACCCATCTTGGCCCCGGCTTCGCCAATGGAATCGCGAACCTGCACAACGCCCGCCGCGCCCATTCGCCGATCGTCAATCTGATCGGCGATCATGCGACGTGGCATCTCAAGGCCGACGCTCCGCTCACCTCGGATATCGAATCGCTCGCGCGCCCGGTCTCCGCATGGATTCGCAAAACCGCGGGGCCGGGCGCCGCCGCCAACGATATGGCCGAAGCGATCGCGGCGGCCGGACGCTGGCCCGGCGCGATTGCGACTTTGATCGTTCCCGCCGATTGCCAATGGAGCGAGGCGGGCGCCCCGGCGCCCGTTCGCGCGGCCGCCGCGCCACGCCCGATTGATTCATCGGCGATCCGCACAGCCGCCAATCTGATTCGCCGCCACGGCGCCAAATCCCTCCTCTTCATGGGCGCCGCCGCGCTTGGCGAACGCGGACTCGCCGTGGCCGGACGAATCGCGGCGAAAACCGGATGCCGCCTGATGTGCGAAACCTTTCCGGCGCGGGTCGAGCGGGGCGGCGCGATGCCGTGGGTCGAAAAGCTGCCCTATTTTCCTGAACAGGCGATCGAAGCGCTGAATCCGTTCGGCGCGGTCGTGCTCGCCGGCGCGCCCGCCCCCGTGTCCTTCTTCGGCTATCCGAATGCGCCGAGCATGTTGATTCCCGAGGACCGCGAAATCGCGACGCTGGCGACCTTTGCCGACGACACGGCCGGAGCGCTCGAAAGGCTCGCCGATGAACTCGGCGCGCCAGCGCGGGCGACCGCCGCCGAGGCCAAGCGCCCGCCGCGTCCGACCGGCGCGCTGAATCCCGCCACGATCGGCGCCGCGATCGCCGCGCTGATGCCCGAAGGCGCGATCGTGATGGACGAAGCGGCCACCACCGGCCTGCCCTTCTTCGGCGCCTCGCGCGGCGCGCCGCGTCATACCTATCTCGCGCTGACCGGAGGCGCGATCGGCCAGGGATTGCCGTGCGCGACCGGCGCCGCCGTCGCCTGTCCCGATCGCAAGGTGATCGCTTTTCAGGCCGACGGCAGCGGCATGTACACCCTACAGGCGTTATGGACGCAAGCGCGCGAAAAGCTCGACGTCACCACGCTTATCTGCAACAACCGCCGCTACCGAATTTTGCAGGTCGAACTGGCCCGCGCCGGAATTACCGAACCCGGCCGCAAAGCGCGCTCGCTCACCAGCCTCGCCGACCCGGAGATCGATTGGTCGCGGATGGCGCCCGGAATGGGCGTGCCGGCGGTGCGCGTCGAAACCGCTGACGATCTCGTCAAGCAGCTTGAACGCGCTCTCGCCGAACGCGGCCCGAATCTGATCGAGATGCTGATTTAGCGCACGGCCGAATATTCTTGTTCACTCATCCTCGAGCGGTTTTTGGCCGCCCCGAACGTTTTTGTCGCCCTCGGTCGGTTTATTTGGCAACCATTGGTAGGTCTTCAGTTACTATCGAACGTTCTTTTTTTTCCGTCATCCTCGGCCGTTCTTCAGCACCCTTGAGCGATCTTTTTCAGTCGCCCTTGAGCGATCTGTGGCCGTTCTTCAGTCACCCTTGAGCGATCTTTTGCCGTTTTTCAGTCACCCTCGGGCGATCTTTTTCAGTCACCCTCGGGCTTGACCCGACGGTCCATCCCCCACGCCGCAATCGCGTGGATGGCCGGGTCAAGCCCGGCCATGACTAAAAGAGGCGAATCGTCATTCGCGGGTCAACGCCGCGTTACGCTGACAACTTGACCAGCGAATCGCATCGACACGGGATTCTCTTGGAGAGACTCAAGCCGAGCTTTCATTGCGCGCGCTCCGTTCAGAATGACAGACCGGCTTGCGCGGAGCCTCTCTAGGCCGGAGCGCGGAAGACGCGGGCGAGCGTCGCCGGAAGCTCGGCGATCGTCTCGATTCGATGCGCATGATCGACGCGCGCGCCCACGCCGATAAAGTGCGTTCCGGCGCCTTCCGCCGCGATGCGATCGGTCTCGCTGTCGCCAACGTAAACCGCGCGCTGTGCATCGATTCCCGCCCGCTCCAGACAGAGTTCGACGATATCCGGCGCGGGTTTGGGCCGCACCGGATCGCGCGCGCTCGCGACCGCGTCGAAAACGCCGCCAAGGCCCAGGAAATCGATCAAGGCCGGAATCGTCGCCGAACGATTCGTCGCCAATCCGACCCGATAGCGCCGTTTCAAATCGAGCAGGAACGGCCGCAACTCGACCGACGGCCGCAGCAGTTTGAAAAACGGCGTCGAATCCATCCCGCGCGCCGCCGCGCGCATCCGTGCGAGCAATTCGGCGTCGCCGCGCGCCCGCAGCTCGAACACCTGCGGCGCCGCCATGAACACTCCCGCCCGCTCCTCTTGCGGACTCATCGGCGGCTCGCCGATCGCGGCGAAAATCGCGTTGTAATATGCGGTGTTGGACTCGGTCGAATCGAACAGCACGCCGTCCGCGTCGAAAATCACCAGCTCGATCATCGCGGCGCTAACGGAAATCGGTTGAGGCTTAAGGTGAAGCGGCGCAGTAGGATGGCGCGGCCGGGAGTTTCACCACGGACGCGCGATTTGCTAGTTGGCATCATCGTAGGAGAAGTTTAGCCCGCCGGCGCGCTCGACCAAAGTGCGTTGCGCGCCGTTTCAAGGAGATCGAACCGTGAAAGCAATTCAATTCAAGGAAGTCGGCGGACCGGACGTGATGCAGATTGCGGAAGTGCCGACGCCCGAGCCGCGTCCCGGAATGATCCGGATGAAGGTACATGCGGTCGGCGTCAATTTCGCGGACACTTTTTTCCGTCAGGGAACCTACCTCGTTCGCCCCAAGCTGCCCGATACGCCCGGGATGGAAGCGGCCGGCGTAATCGACGCGGTCGGCCCGAACGTCGAAGGATTGAAGCCGGGGATGCGCGTTGCGGCGGTCGGCCTCAAAACTTACGGCGAATATGCGCTCTTTTATGCGAATCAAACGATCCCGCTGCCGGATTTCGTCAGCTTCGACGAAGGCGCCGCCTTTCCGATCCAGACGCTGACGGCGTGGTTCATGCTCCATGTGTCGCATCGCATCGAGCCGGGCCAGACCGTGCTGGTCCATTCGGCGGCGGGCGGCGTCGGCGTGGTGGCATCGCAGATCGCCAAGGCGGCGGGCGCGCGCGTGATCGGCACGGTTTCGAGCGAGGCGAAGGTCGCGGTCGCCAAACAGCACGGCGCCGACGACGTGATCAATTACGTCACCCATGATTTCGCCGAAGAGGCCAAACGCCTGACTAACGGCCGCGGCGTCGATTTGATCCTCGACGCCGTGGGCAAGCCGACCTTCGAGAAAGGACTCGGATGCCTCGCTCCGTTCGGCCATTCGATTCTCTACGGCCGCGCCGGCGGTCCGCCGGACAAGCTCGACGTCTTTCGCCTCTTCGAGAAGTCGCTTAAGGTAAGCGGGTTCGTGCTCTTCACCGCGTCGTCGAATCACGACCTGATGCGCAAGGGCACGGAGCAGTGCTTCCAACTGATGAAGGAAGGCAAGCTCAAGATGCTGATCGGCCGGAAATTTCCGCTGGCCGAGGCTCCGGCCGCCCATCGCCATATCGAATCGCGCGAATCGGTCGGCAAAATCGTGCTCGTCCCATAGGTTCAAAACGCACGGCCGCAGCGCAATCAACATGCGCGGCGGCCGCGCTGTCGATCGATCTTCGCGGCCTCGTTGACAACGATCCGGCGGCGCCAAAAACTTGAAGCGTGAGGATGGCCTGTCGCCGTCCCCATCAACTCCATCCGGCCCCGCGACCGCGCGGGCCGAGAGCGCGGCCGGTTGCGGATGGACCGCAGGTGGTTGCGCGCATGAGAGCTTCGTCCGCGTCCGGCCGGGGGACCGCAAGAGTTCCCGGGCGTCCCGCCAAGGTAATCAGGCTGCCAAATCCGCGGCGCACACGGCGGCGCCGCCGCAACATCGGCATCGGCAGCGTGCTGGTCGCGATGATTTGCGCGGGTGCGATCTCGGCGCGAGTTTATTGGCCAGCGCCACCTTCGGCGAATCCCGTCCCGCCGGCGCCAATCGGACCGCAGGAATCCGCGCTGTTGCGCATGACGAACGAGGTTCGTGCGCGGTTCGGACTGCCCGCGCTCGCGTTTTCGCGCCCGCTGATGGCGGCGGCGCGCTTCCATAGCGCCGATATGGCGGCGCGCGGCTATTTCGGCCATGACGGGCCATCCGGCGACTCGCCGGCCGATCGCGTGCGGCGCTTCGGATTGAATTATCAGGAAGTCGCGGAAAATATTTTCGCGGCTAAGCGAACGAACGACGGAGCGCTACCGAGCCGGGTGCTGGCGGTATGGATGGCCAACCCGGAGCGGCGCGGAAATCTGCTGAACGGGGGCTTCCGCGCCACCGCCGTCGCCATCTCACGCGCGCCGGACGGGTCGTGGTACGTCACGCAAGACTTCATCCGTTAGTTTAAGTTGGCGCACTTTCGGCGCCTCTGGGCAGGGCGGACGTTGCAGTCCGAGCGAAAAGCGCGGATGCTTCATAAATGGGGCAGGAGCGTGCGTAGGCGCGATGAATAAAGCCGTTTGACGCCGGCGCACGATTCGCAAGCGGGGGGAATGGACTTTTCGACAATCGCCGCGATGGCGGCTGGGCACGCCGAAGCGCGTGCTATCCAGACGGCCGTAAGTCTCGGACTGTTCGATGCGCTTGCGTCAGGGGCTTGCGATGCCGGAGCGCTCGCGCGGGCGATGCGTTGCGAGCCGCGCGCCACCGCGCTCCTGGCCGATGCGCTCGCCGCATTGGGACTGCTCGAAAAAAATTCCTCGAAATACTCGCTGAGCGACGGCGCGAAGCGCTATCTCGTCGCCGCATCGCCGGAATATCTCGGCGGCATGATCCTTTTTGACGCGGCGCTTTGGGACGAATGGGGCCGGCTGGACGAGGCGATCCGCACCGGCCGGCCGGTGCGTGACCCCGACATGTTCCAGAACGACGCCGCCGCCACGGAGCGTTTTATTCGCGCGATGGACAGCCTGGTCCGTGCGCGCGGCGACGCCGGCTGGACGGCGGCTCATCTGAACCTCTCTCGCACGCGTTCAATTGTCGATTTGGGCGGTGGTCCGGGAACCTACCTGGTCGAATTTCTGCGCAAACATTCTGAATTGCGCGGTGAAATCTGGGATCTACCCGGCACTCTTGCGATCGCGCAGCGAATCCTGCATGAGCGCGCCGCCGACGTGATCGATCGGATCGAGTTGCGCCAGTTCGATTACCATCGTGATTCACCGCCAAATCGCGTTGACGCCATTTTTCTCTCCAACATCATCCATAGCGAGAACGAACGCGACAACCTGCGCTTGATGCATACCTGCTGTCGCGCGCTTAACCCGGGCGGCTTGGTCATAATAAAGGACCATGTGATGGACGACGCGATGACGACGCCGGCGGCCGGCGCGGTCTTTTCGCTTTATCTGCTGCTCACGACCCGTGGGCGCGACTACAGCTTCACCGAAATCAAGCATTGGCTCGCGCAAGCTGGCTTTATGACGCCCGAGATCATCTCGCTGCCCAGTCCCCCCTTCAGTTCTTCGATCATTACGGCGGTCCGCCCATGAAAGCGAACCTTCCATCCACAAACCTAAAGCATCAGTTTAGATGCAATGCTGCTCGAATACGCCGCTGGCTCTTGTGCGCGGGGTTCGCAGCGGCGTTCGCTCCCTTCGTGTCGGGATGCCTCGCCGGAACGCTCGCGTCGCTGGCCATGCAGGGAGCGGAGATGATCGGCGGCGCAATCAGCGGCACGGCGCAGGCCGGCACGATGATGGCGCATGATAAAGACAAGAATCCCGACGAAACCGAAACGACGGCCGATTTTGACGAGGATTTCAACGATCCCGCCACCAAACCCACCAAGACCGAAAGCCGGTGCAACGAGCTGATACTGGTGGCGCCGATGATCGCCGAATTCCGTGCCGGGCGGAACGGTGAACTGCAATGGCGTGAATTGGGACTCGCCGGATCGCCCGACGCGCCGCGATGGGGCGTTCGAACGTCTGCGGACAGCGCCAAAGACGCCGGGCCTGACGGCTGGCAGCCGGCGACCAACCTTTCGCAGATGCGGTTCAACCCGCCCTTGCGACTGCTCGCCACGGCGGACGGCATCACTTATATCGCGTACGCCGCGGCGCCATACCAGAACCAGGCGGAACGCGACGAACTGGTCGCGCTAATCGCGGATTTCGGTCCCGCGGTCGGCACGTTCGATTTCAACGGCCGCACTTACGAATTCGACGAAATGGCCTCCCTGCCCTGTTTTCCCGTGCCGAATTAGGCGATCCTGAAATTCATGGCGGCACGGCCCAATGGCTGGAATTGGCGCCTGCTGGCGTTTCTGGCGGCGGCGCTGGCCGCCCTTGCGACCGCATTCGGTTTCTTTCTGACGCCTGAAGGCGCCGCCAACCGCGGCGACGATGCGATCGCGAATGGCATCATGGCGAACGATCGGCTTGACCCTGCCGCGTGGCGCGACGACTCGCTGACCATCGCCACATTGGGGCACGCCACACTGTTGATGGACTTCATGGGCGTGCGCGTGATAACCGACCCAACGCTGTTCAATCGAATCGGGCTGGCGGTGGGACCGCTTTTCACGATCGGTCCGCGCCGCCTCACGCCGCCGCCGCTGCGTCCGAACCAAATCGGCGGTATCGACGTGATCCTCGTCACCCACGCCCACATGGACCATCTCGACTTGCCATCATTGGACGCGCTGCCGAAAACGGCGGCGGTGGTCGCGTGCTCCGGATGCGCCGCGTTGATTCGTCCGCTCGGCTTCGCGGACGTTCGCGAGCTCAAGTGGGGCGAATCGACCGATGTGCGCGGATTGACCGTAACCGCGCTGCCGGCGCGCCATTGGGGGCGCCGATGGCCGCCATTCGGCCGCAGCTACGGCTACAACAGCTATCTCATCGTGCGCCATCGCCGCCGCATGTTGCTGGCGTGCGATACCGCCTATACCAACGCTCTAGACGTGGTGCGCGAGAACCCTCCTGACGTCGCGGCGTTTTCGATCGGCGCCTACGATCCGTGGATCTGGAATCACGCCGACCCGGAGCAGGTGTGGAAAATGTTCGAGGCGACAGGCGCGCGCTTCCTGATCCCGATCCATTGGGGAACCTTTCGGCTCTCCAAAGAACCCGTGAACGAACCGATGCGCCGGCTGCTCTCGGCCGCGGGCGCGCACGACGATCAGATTGTCCTGCGACAGATTGGCGAGGCGTGGACGCTTCCGCGAACGTCTCCGGCGGCGGCCGCGCGGCGTTCCGTTCCTTGATCGTCACTAATCCTGCATGAGGCTTGTGAGTTAGCAATGGCGAGTTTTCCCGCCTATGGCGGCGCCCGTCCGAAACCGGCTCCAAAGGCGCCGCGCCGCACCGGCGTCTCGATTTGGCGGCCTTTCGCGCGGCGGCTCTTCGTCGCGATTTGGATCGCGGCGCTCGCGTCGAATCTCGGCACCTGGATGCAGAACGTTGGCGCGGCATGGCTGATGACGTCGCTGGCGCCGTCGCCGCTGATGGTTTCGTCGATCCAAACCGCGGCCAGCCTGCCGATCTTTCTGCTGGCGCTGCCGGCCGGCGCGCTGGCCGACGTGCTCGATCGCCGCCGCCTGTTGATCTTCGCGCAGGCGTGGATGCTCGCGGCTGCGGGCGCGCTCGGGATTTTGACGATCCGCAACCAGACCACGCCCGCGCTCCTGTTGGCGCTCTCCTTCCTGCTCGGTATCGGCGCGGCGCTGGGCGCGCCGGCATGGCAGGCGATAATTCCGGAAATCGTCGAGCGCGACGAGTTGGCGCCAGCGATCGCGCTAAACGGCATCAATTTCAACCTTGCGCGGGCGGTCGGTCCGGCGATCGGCGGCGTGGTGGTCGCGATCCTCGGCGCGGGCGCGACCTTTATCCTGAACGCGCTTTCTTTTCTGGGCGTGATCGCCGTCCTGTACATGTGGAAACGATCGCATCGCCCGGGCGTGCTGCCTGCGGAACGCGTGATGGGCGCGATGCGCGCGGGCCTGCGCTACGTTCGGCATGCGCCGCCGCTGCGGGCGGTGCTGGCGCGCACCGCCGCGCTGATGGCCGGCGCGGCCGCGATGTGGGCGATATTGCCTTTGATCGCGCGGGAACAACTCGGATTAGGCGCAAGTGGTTATGGCGGGCTGTTGGCGGCTTTCGGCGCGGGCGCGGTTATCGGCGGCGTGCTGATGCCCTTTATCGATCGCACGATGTCGCGCGACGCCGCGGTCGGATGCGCCACGGTCGCGCTGGCGGCGATGACGGGCGCGCTCGGCTGGCTGCATTCGTTGGCGCTTGTGCATCTGGCGATGGCGCTCGGCGGCGCGGGCTGGGTGATCGCGATGTCCGAGTTGAACGTCGCCACGCAACTCGCCGTGCCGCAATGGGTGCAAGGCCGCGCGCTCGCCTGCTACCAAATCGTCCTGCAAGGCGGCCTTGCGGTGATGAGCATTGGATGGGGCTTGATCGCCGGACCGATCGGGATTGCGTGGGCGATGACGCTGGCGGCGGCGGCGCTGCTCGTCAGCCTCGCCGCCGGGATGCGCTGGCAAATCGGCGCGATCGGAGAGATGGCGATGGACCTCGCGCCACCGGTTCCCGCCCCGCAAGCCGACGGCGCGGTCGATCCCGATTCGGGACCGGTGCTGGTGTCGATCGAATATATGGTCGATCCGGAAGAGGCCGCGGAGTTCGAGGCCGCGATGTATGAGTTGCGCACCGTCCGGCGGCGCGACGGCGCGACCTTTTGGGGCCTGTTCGTGGACGCCGCCGACGCCCGCCGCTATGTCGAATATTTTGTCGTCGATACCTGGATCGAGCATCTTCGCCAGCACGAACGGGCCACGATCGCCGACCAGGAGGTGCTCGATCGCGCCCGCTCGTTTCATCGCGGCGAGGCGCCGCCCGCGGTGTCGCATCGGATCGCGGCTTCCGGCCGCCATCACGGCTGAGTCATATGCCGCGTCCAGACCGGCTTGACTATGCCCGGCCCATGCGATGGCTTGTTATGTCGATGATCTTCAGCAAATCAGCGGCGCGGAAACGGCATGCGATAAAAAATAAAGCGATACTTGCGATTCTGCTGACGCTCGCGATCGCCGCCGGATGGAGCGCGCGGGCCGCCGCCGACGAATGGGAACAGGTTCCGTCAACCTCGGGGGGAAATGGCGACAGCGCGCCCGAGCAGCCGGCCGATTCATATGCCGCGCCCGCCGCAGCGCCGCAAGCCGGCGCGCCTAGCCGGACTTTTATCGCGTGCGGCGAGAAAGCGCGCGATCCGTCGCCCCAGGTGGCCGCGATCGTTGCGCAAATCGATTCGTTGTGGGGCGCGAACGTCCGGGTCTATGCGAGCGTCGCGCAGGAACCGCCGCACGCGCTGGCCGGCGGATGCATCTTCTATAACGAAACGGCGCTTTTGAGCCTGCTCGGCGGCCGGCTCGATCTGCGGGATCCGAAAGAGTTCAAACCGATGCTTTACGCGATTTTCGCGCACGAAGTCGGCCACGAGTATCATCATGATTTTTCGGCCGCGCGCGCGTCCACGCCGAACCGAATCAAGGAGCTCGAGGCCGATCGCTTCGCCGGCTACACGCTCGAGGAACTGAACGTTCCCGCGTCGGGTCTAGCGCCATACTGGAGCCTCGCGGGCGACGAATTCGGCGCCGGACCGAAGCATGGCACCAGCACGGAGCGGGTTGCGGCGTTCCGCGAGGGCTGGGAGCTGGCCAAATGGGATCGGCCGGAAAATTCAAAACCAGTCACGTCGGCGACCGACGAACCGGTCGCGCCCGAAGACTCCGCCGGCGCGCCATAGCCGCCCGACAAGCGCGGGTTAGCCGTGCTTGCGCTTTTTGGACAAGTAATCGACCAGCATATACTCGCCTAGATGGTCGGGGCGGGTATAAAGCGCGCGGCCGCGGTTAATCTGCGTCATCTTCTCGACGAACGCGCGCAGGCTCGGCGAATCGTCGAGCATGAAGGTGTTGATCGTGATGCCTTTGCGGGTGACGCGCTCGACCTCTTTCAGCGTCTCCTGCGCGGCGCGCATGCTGATGCCGCCGAAGGAGAGCGGCCATTCGCAGTAGAGCCGCTTGTTGAGAAAGTATGCGGTCGGCTGGCCGTCGGTAATCACGATAATGTGCTGATTGCGCGAAGGATGGCGGCCCAGCAGGTCCGCAGCCAGGCGCAGGCCGTCCTGCAAATTCGTGAACGGATCGCCCATATTCCATGACGCTTCGGGCAAATCCTTGAGCTTCAGCTCGACGGCGCGCGTGAAGAAGCCGACGATCGAAAAATAGTCGCGCGGGAACTTCGAACGGATCAGCGTCTCCAGCGCCATCGCGACTTTCTTGGCGGCGGCGAAACGCCCCTCCCAGCTCATCGACCACGACATATCCAGGCAAAGCACGGTCGACGACGAACTGCCGTAATCGTTCTCGTAAATCTCGAAATCGTCGGGATTCAGTGCGAGCGGCACGCCCGGCTTGCGCGCGAGCGCGTGCTTGAGCGTCGCGACCAGATTCAGATTGAGCGGATCGCCGAAGGCGTAGGGCCGCGTCTCCTCGGGACGCATCTCGGTGACGCCGCGATGGTCGGTGACGTGCGAGCCGGAGCGATCCTTGAGCAGGCCCTGGTAAATATCGCGCAGCGCCAACTGGCCGATCCGGCGGACGCCTTTGGGCGAAAGCTGCAGGTGATCGCCCTTCTGCGCCATGTAGCCCGACTGGTTCAGCAGCAGCATCACCTGCTTCAGGTTCTGGAAATCCTGATGCGCCTGCTGGCCGAGCATCTCCTTCAGATCGTCCATCGAGATGGTTTCAAAGTTGCCGGACATCAGGTCCTGTTCGAGCTGGCGCATCCGCTCCATCTCGCGCATCAGGTCGAGCGCCTCCTGATAGTCGAGGCTCTTCGGCCCGTGGAACATGTGGTTGTAGCGCTCGCGGAAATTTTCGAGGTCGCGGATATTCTCGTATTCGGCGAGCAGGTCGTCGAAATCCTTTTTGGCTTCGGCGTTTTCGAATTGGTAACTTTCGAGCTTGCGCAGCGCCTCCGAAAGCCGCCGCGGCACGCGCTGAAGCTGGCGTTCCTTCTCCTCGACGCCCTCTTTCCCGCCGCGCATCGAGTTCAGCGTTTCGCGTTCGCGGTCGAGGATTTCGTCGAGCCGGCGTTCGAGATCGGACAGCGAATTCTTGAGATTGAAGTCGCGATAGCGCTGGCGCATCTCCTGGCGCAGCTGCTCGAGGAACTCCTCCAGCCCCATCACCTTGACGCCGTCGAAATCCATCCCCTGCCGCATCATCCAGTCCATCGCCTGCCGGAGGTCGTCGGTATAGGAGAGATACTCGGCGAGTTTTTCGAAGACCTTGTCCGCGTCGAGCCGCAGCTTCTGCGAACCGTCCCATTGCGTATAGCGGATGGTGATCATCGTGGACTCCCCGGCTGCGCGCCGACCGATCGCGAACGGCGCGGCGTCCGGCTCAGGCGTGATAAGCGAACCGGCCGCCCTGGCGCTCCTTGTTGAGTTTCTGATGGAGATGCAGGCCCTCGAAGATGAATTCGCTCGCGGTGGCCATCAGGCCCGGCGTTTCAAAAACGCCGAGCCGCGCGATCGCGTCGCGCAGGCCGGGCACTTCGCGCAGCGCGTCCAGATATTCCGACGACGGCGCGGAGTCGGAAACCTCGACGCCCCATCCCTCTTCGAAATAGGCGGTCACGCGCTTGAGGTCCTCGAGTTTGAGAAAGCGGTCGAAGGTTTTCAGCACCGCGCGATTGACCAGCCGCTCGATCAGGTCGTCGTCCTTCTTGTCCTCGCCGACGTATTCCAGCTCGATTTTGCCGGCGGTCGCGGCGTAGAGCGCGTGGAGATCGGAGAGGCGCGGCACGATCTCATTCTCGCCGTTAATGATCGCGCGCTTCTCGGCGTTGGAGATGACCGCCTCGAAATTATTGATCGAAACGCGCACCGAGACGCCCGAGGCCTGGTTGATTTCGTTCGACGCACGCGCCTCGAAAGTGACTTGCGCGATGATGTCCTTCATGAATTGCGGCAGCCTGAGCGGCATCTCGCCGCGCAGCGGATAGGCGCATTCCTGCTCCATGATCGCGATTTCGTCTTCCAGCGTCTTCGGATAATGCGTGCGCACCTGGATATCGAAGCGATCCTTGAGCGGCGTGATAATCCGGCCGCGCGACGTGTAATCCTCCGGATTAGCGCTCGCGACGAAGACCACGTCGACCGGCAGCCGGATCTTGTAGCCCTTGATCTGGACGTCCTTCTCCTCCATCAGGTTGAACAATCCGACCTGCACTTTTTCGGTGAGATCGGGAAGCTCGTTGATGGCGAAAACGCCCCGGTTGACGCGCGGAATCAAGCCGTAATGAATCGTTTCGACGTCGGCCAGATAGCGGCCTTCGGCGACCTTGATGGGATCGATCTCGCCGATCAGATCGGCCACCGAAACGTCGGGCGTGGCGAGCTTTTCGGCGTAGCGATGGTCGCGCGAGAGCCACGCGATCGGCGTCTCGTCGCCGCGCTCGACCACGAGCCGGGCGCAGCGGCCGCAGATCGGCGCGAACGGATCGTCGTTGATTTCGCAGCCTTCGACCGCCGCTACGTATTCGTCAAGCAGCGTCGCGAGCGCGCGGATAATGCGCGACTTGGCCTGGCCGCGCTCGCCGAGCAGGATCATGTGATGGCCGGCGAGGACGCCGTTTTCGATTTCCGGCAGCACCGTCTGGTCGTAGCCGACGATTCCGGGCAGCGCGCGCTCCTTGCGGCGCAGCCGCTCGAGCAGATTGTCGCGCATCTCGATGCGCACCGGGCGCGTGCGATAGCCCGCGCGCTTGAGTTCGCCCAGGGTCCGAAGCTGTAAAAGGCTGTGATCCATGAGATAAGCCGCAGCGAGTAACTTCCGTCTCAGAACGTTTTGGAATCGATATTCCTGAACAGCGGCTCAAGCAGCGCGAAGGTTTCGTCGAGGCGCTGCGAAAGCACACGCGTCAAGCCTAACACGGGCATGAAGTTCGTGTCGCCCTCCCAGCGGGGCACCAGATGCCAGTGCAGGTGATCGGCGAAGCCGGCGCCCGCGACGCGGCCGAGGTTGGCGCCGACGTTCAGGCCGCCGGGCCGATACGCCTCGCGCAATCGCGCCACGGCCGCCGCCACCAGCCGCGAGGTCGCCGCCAGCTCTTCCGGATTCAGCAGTTCCGGCGAGGCGACATGCCGGCGCGGCGCGACCATCAGATGGCCGCTGTTGTATGGATAGCGGTTGAGCATCACCAGCGCGCTCCGGCCGGCGTGGAGCACCAGCCGCTTGCGCAGGCTCGCCGCGCCCGCCCGGCCGAAGCAGAAGATGCATCGCTGCGGACGGCCGCCGCCCGCCCGCCGCAAGTATTCCGAACGCCACGGCGCCCAGAGCAGGTTGTAGCCGGCGGCGCCGTCAGTCCGGATGCGTTTCGGCGGCTTGCGCGGCGCCATTTACCTCGGCCCTGAGCTCCTTGCCGGCGCGGAAGAACGGAACGCGCTTGGCCTCGACGGCGACCGCCGCGCCGGTTTTGGGATTGCGGCCCTGGCGGGCGCGCCGCGATTTGACCGCAAAGCTGCCAAAGCCGCGGACCTCGATGCGCTGGCCGCGTTCGAGCATCGCCGCCATCGCCTCGAAAATCGCATTCACGATCGTTTCCGCCTCGCGGTACGAGGAGCCTTCGCTGCGCGCGAGCAACTCCTCGATAATCCCCCGCCGGGTCATCGCCGCCCCCGTGCCTCGATCAATCGGCTAGCTGTTGCGGCCGCGGCCGCTGCGCGCGCGGCCTTCGCGATCCTCGCGATCGAGCCGGAGCTCCTCATTGAGGATGTCTTCGAGCGAGAAACGGGCCGCCTCATGCTCGCGCTTGAGATAGGCCTGCATCTCCTCGCGTTCCTCATGGGCGCGCAACGCCTTGATCGAAAGGCCGATGCGGCGCTCCTTGCTGTCAACCTGCACGACCAGCGCCTCGACCTCGTCGCCGACCTTGAACAGCGCCGACGGCTTGTCGACCCGCTCGTTGCTGAGCTGCGAGATGTGAATCAGGCCCTCGATGCCCTCTTCGATTTCGACGAAGACGCCAAAATCGGCGACCGAGCTGACCTTGCCCTTGATCCGCGTGTTGAGCGGATAGCGCTGCGCCACGCTGTCCCATGGATCGCCGGTCAATTGCTTGATGCCGAGGCTGACGCGTTCATGCTCGACTTCGATTCCGAGCACGACCGCTTCGACTTCGTCGCCCTTCTTGTAGATTTCCGACGGATGGCGGACCTTCTTGGTCCACGACAAATCGGAAATGTGGACGAGGCCGTCGATGCCCGGTTCGATTTCGACGAAGACGCCGAAGTCGGTGATCGATTTGATCTTGCCCGTGATGCGGCTGCCGATCGGATGGCGTTCGGCGAGCGCCTGCCACGGATTCGGTTCGGTCTGCTTGAGGCCGAGCGAGATCCGCCGGTTGCCCTCATCTACGCCGAGCACCTGCACTTCGACGTAGTCGCCGACGTTGACGACCTTCGACGGATGCACGGCGCGCTTGCTCCAGCTCATCTCGGAGACGTGGATCAATCCTTCGACGCCCTTTTCAAGCTCGACGAAGGCGCCGTAATCGGTGACGCTCACGACCTTGCCGCGCAGGCGGGCGCCGATCGGGTAGCTCTCGGCGGCCTTGGTCCAGGGATCGGGCAGAATCTGCTTCATGCCGAGCGAGACGCGCTCACGCGAGGGGTCGTACTTGAGCACGACGACCTTCACCTGATCGCCGACTTTGAGCGCTTCCGAGGGATGCTGCAGGCGGCCCCAGGCCATATCGGTGATATGCAACAGGCCGTCGATTCCGCCGAGATCGACGAAGGCGCCGTAGTCCGTGATGTTCTTGACGGTGCCTTCGAGAATCACGCCCTCTTCGAGCACCTTGAGCGTCTGCTCCTTGAGTTCGGTGCGCTCGCGCTCGATCACGCTGCGGCGCGACACGACGACGTTGCCGCGCGCGCGGTTGAACTTGAGAATCTGGAACCGGCCGCGCTGCCCGACGTAACGATCGAGATTGCGCGCCGGACGGATATCGACATGCGATCCGGGCAGGAAGGCGGGCACGCCGATATCGACCTGCAGGCCGCCCTTGACCTTGCCCAAAATTACGCCTTCGACCGGGGTTTCGTTTTGGAACGCTCGTTCGAGTTCGCGCCAGACCTTGAACTTCTCGGCCTTGGCATGCGACAGCATCACCGTGCCGTTTTCGGTCTCGGTGCCTTCGAAATAGACGTCGACCTCGTCGCCTTCCTTGACCGCGAGATTGCCTTCGTGATCAAGGAACTCGGCCAGGGGCACCTGCCCTTCGCATTTGTAGTTGATATCGATGATGACGTTGTCGCGAGTAATCAGGAGCACCGTGCCGGTAAGCACATCGCCCGGGCGCGGGGCTCGCAGGCTTTGTTCCATCAGCGACTCGAAATCATTCGTTCCTCCGTTCGCTTTGTCAGACAACTCTTTCTCCATTTAGTGGGACCTTCCGCGGGACATCGGGGCTACTGCGATCTCTACAAGGCTGTTGGCGCCGTTTCAAGTCCTATACGGCGCGCGTTAGTTCTTCGATCCGACGGCGCATCTGTTCGACCACGGCGTCAACGCCGCTTGCGGTCGAATCGATTTCAATCGCGTCCGGCGCCGGCTTTAACGGCGCCAGCGCGCGCTCGCGATCGCGCCGATCGCGTTCGAGCAATTGCGCGCGCACCTCTTCGAACGCCATCGGCGCGCCCTTCGCCGCCAGTTCCGCATGGCGGCGCGCGGCGCGCACGTTCACATCGGCGGTCAGAAAAAATTTCGCTTCGGCGTCGGGGAAAATCGCGGTGCCGATATCCCGCCCTTCCATCACGACGCCGCCGTCGCGTCCGGCCACGCGCTGCAACTCGCGCATCCGCTCCCGCACCACGCCGATCGTCGAGAGCCGCGACGCCAAATCGCCGATCGCCGGGTCGCCGATTTCGCCGCTCACGTCGCGCCCGTCTAGCGTGATGCGCTCGCCGTCGAACGCGATGCGGATTCGCCCGAGCAGCCGTTCGAGATCCGCCGCGAGTGCGGGACTGTCCGGATCGATGCCGGCCGCGCGCGCCGCGATCGCGACCGCGCGGTACATCGCGCCCGTGTTCACGTATGCAAAGCCGAGCTTCCGCGCCAGCGCGCGCGCCACCGTCGACTTGCCCGCGCCGACCGGCCCGTCGATCGCGATTACCGGACGCGTCCGCCTCATGTGAGCCGCTCGCGCATCCGCCGGCCGCGCTCGAAAAGCTCGATCAACGCGCCGGCGTCGCCGCGTTCAACCGCCCGCTCAAACCGATCGAGCGCATCGCGGTAGAGTCCGATCGCCGCCAGAATCGCCTCGCGATTCGTCAGGCAGATATCGCGCCACATCTCTGGCGAGGACGCCGCGATCCGCGTGGTGTCGCGCAGTCCGCCGGCGCCGTACTCGAGCGCAAGCTTGCCGTCGATCCGCTCGTCGCCGAGCGCCGCCGCCAGCGCGCTCGCCGCAATCTGCGGCAGATGGCTCGCGCGGGCGAGAATCGCGTCGTGCGCCGCCGGGGTCATCCGTTCGACGCGCGCGCCGGTCGCGCGCCACAGCGCCTCGACCCGCTCGATCGCGCCGGGCAGGCTCCGCGCCGAGGGCGTGATGATCACACGCCGTCCGGCGAAAAGTCCGGGCTCGGCGGCCGCCGCGCCGGTGGTCTCCTTGCCCGCCACCGGATGCGCCGCGACCAGCGCCATCCGCGGCCCGAGCATCGGTTCGAGCGAATCGACAACCCAGCTTTTCACGCTGCCGACATCGGTGATCACGGCGTCGTCCGGCAGGTATGGCAGCATCGCCTTGAGCGTCTCAGGAAACGTCATCACCGGCGTCGCCAGCATCACGAGATCGGCGCCGCGCGCGGCCTCGGCCGAATCGCGCGTGGCGAAATCGACGATCCCGCGCTCGACCGCGACGTCGAGATTCGCTTGTCCACGCCCCAAACCGACGATTCGCCCGGCTAGCCCTTCGCGCCGCGCCACCATCGCGAGCGAACCGCCGATCAGGCCGACCCCGCAAATCGTGATTTGACGAAACAGCACGCTCATGCGGCGCGTCCGAGCGCCTTTTCGAGCGCCGCGACCAGCCGGCGATTCTCCTCGGGCAGGCCGACGCTGACCCGCAGATGACGCGGCCATCCGTAGCCGCCCATCGGCCGCACGATCACGCCGTTGCGCAGCAATTTTTGATAAACCGCCCCGCCATCGCCGACGTCCACCAGAATAAAATTCGCATGGCTCTTCGGATAGGCGAGTCCGAGCCGCCGAAACTCGCCTTCGAGATACGCCATCCCTTCGGCATTGACCTCGAGCGTGCGGCGCACGTGCTCGCGATCGTCGAGTCCGGCGATTACGCCGGCCTGCGAGATCGACGTGACGTTGAACGGCTGCCGCACATTATGCAGCAGGCTGACGAGGTCCGGCCGCGCCACCGCGTAGCCGACCCGCACGCCGGCCAGTCCAAAAATCTTGGAGAACGTGCGCATCGTCACGATCATCCGCCGCTCGTCGTGATAAGCGAGCGAATCCGGATAATCCGGATCGCGCACGAATTCGAAATACGCCTCGTCCGCGACGATCACCACGTGTTCGGGCGTTCTCTCCAGCAACCGCTCCCATTCGGCGCGCCGGAAAATCGTGCCGGCGGGATTCGTCGGATTGTCGAGGAATACGATTCTCGTGTTAGCGTCGATCGCCGCCGCGATCGCGTCCAGATCCAGGTAATAACCATCCTTCATCGGAACGGCGCGCCCTTCGCCGCCGGACGCCGCCGTCGCCAGCGCGTAAATCGCGAACGAATGTTCCGAGAAGACCGCGTTCAAGCCCGGCCGCAGGAAAAGGAACGCGAGCAGGTTCAGCACTTCCACCGAACCGCCCGCCATGAAAATCCGCTCCGGCGCGACGTGGTGGCGCTCCGCCACCTTGCGGCTCACGGCCCAGCACGATCCGTCGGGATAGCGGTTCGCGTCGTCCAGCGCCTTGCGCATCGCCGCGAGCGCCATCGGCGACGGTCCCAATGGATTTTCATTCGACGCGAGCTTGATCGCCTCGCCGATTCCGAGTTCGCGCTGCAGCTCCTCGATCGGTTTGCCGGGTTCGTATGGGCGCAGCGCCGCTACGGTTGGAAGAACCAGTTCCTGGGGTTTCACAGAAGGCCGCCGCCGGCGTCATTCGCCGGCGAACTTTCCTTCAGGATACGATCCCAGCACCTTCAGGAAAAGGGCCTGCTCCTCCAGCGCCTTGAGCGCGCGCCGCACGCGAGGGTTGTCGCGATGCCCCTCCAAATCGACGAAGAATACATAAGCCCATGGTTTTTCGCGCTGCGGCCGCGATTGAATCATCGTCAGATTAATTTTGCCCGTGGCGAACAGCGTCAGCGCTCCGTGCAGCGCGCCCGCCCGCTCCGGCAACGCAAAGACGATGCTGGTCTTGTCGGCGCCGCTGGGCGGCTGCGCTTCGCGCCCCAGCACCAGGAACCGCGTCACGTTCTGCGCCGAATCCTGGATATTCTCGGCGATCGTCTTCAGGCCGTAAGCGCGCGCCGCATTCGCCGACGCGATCGCCGCGACCGCGGGATCGGCGGCCGCGCGCTGCGCCGCCAGCGCGTTCGACGCCATCGCCTCTAGTTCCACATGCGGATAATGCGCCGCGAGGAAATTCCGGCACTGGCCGAGCGACTGCTGATGCGACACGATGCGCGCGAAATCGCGCGCGTCTTCGCGCGCCATCAGCGTATGCCGGATTGGCAGCAGGATTTCGCCGATCACCTTGAGCGGCGTGTCGATCAGCAAATCGAGCGTCAGGCTAACCGATCCCTCGGTCGAATTCTCGACCGGCACGACGCCGTAACCCGCGCGCCCGTTCTCCAGCGCCTGAAATACCGCCGCGATCGACGCCTCCGGCGCGAACTCCGCGCTCGCGCCGAACCGCGTCCGGGCGGCTTCGTGCGAATAGGTATGCTCAGGCCCGAGATAGGCGACCCGCACCGTCTCTTCGAGCGCGGTGCACGCCGAAATGATTTCGGTAAAAATCCGGCGCATCTGTTCGCCGGTGAGCGGTCCCTGATTCAACGCGCTCACCCGATCCAGCACCTGGCGCTCGCGCGCCGGCTGATAGATCGCCTTGCCTTCAGCCTGCTTGAGTTCGCCGATCGTCTGAGCGATGCGCGCGCGCTCCGACAGCAGCGCCACCAGCTCCCGGTTGATTTCGTCGATTCTCCGCCGCAGGTCGTCGAGCAGCGGACGTCCGAGCGCCGCGCGGTTCTTTTTTGCCGTTGCCATCGCGGGCGAAAGCGCTACTTGATCCGGGGGCGCTTTTCAACGCCGCGGACCAGGAACGGCGCGCCGATCGCGGCGAACTTCCGCCCGCGCGCCTGCCGCAATTCGGCCGGCGTCAGCTTGCGCAGGCGGCGCAGATGGCGCTCGATCGCCTCGCCCACCGCCGCGATCGCCGCGGCGGGTTCGCGATGCGCTCCGCCGGGCGGTTCCGGCACGACCTCGTCGATCACTCCCAGCGCCAGCAGATCCGCCGCGGTCAGCTTGAGCGCGCGCGCCGCGTCGGCGACTTTTTCCGGTCCGGCTTCGCGCCACAAAATCGCGGCGCATCCTTCGGGCGTGATCACCGAGTAGCACGCGTTCTCCTGCATCAGCACGACGTTGCCGACGCCGATCGCCAGCGCGCCGCCCGACCCGCCCTCTCCGATCACGCACGCGATCACCGGAGCTTCGATGCGCGCCATCGCCTCGAGGCTCGCCGCGATCGCCTCCGATTGGCCGCGCTGCTCGGCGCCGATTCCCGGTTCCGCGCCCTGCGTATCGATAAACGTAATCACCGGCAGATTGAACCGGCTGGCGAGATCGAAAATGCGCGCCGCCTTGCGGTAGCCTTCGGGAAACGGCTTGCCGAAATTGCGGCGCAGCCGCTCGACCGTCGAACGGCCGCGCTGATGCCCCACGATCGCGGCCGGACTGCCGCGGAACCAGCCGATCCCCGCGATTATCGCGCCGTCGTCGCCATAGCGCCGATCGCCGTGCAGCTCGATAAAGTCGCCGATCAGCGCCTCGATGTAATCAAGCGTCTGCGGCCGCGCCGGATTGCGCGCCGCGCGCACCCGGTCGATCGGGCTCAGACGCGCGCGCAGCGCCGCTTCGAGACGCTTGCGTTCGGCCGCAAGCTTGCGCCGCGCGCCCGCCGCTTTCTCCGCCGCGAGCTCGCGCGCGACCGTTTCCAATCGCCGCTCGATCTCGGCGGGACTCAGTTCAGACGCTTCTTCCCGATGCTCCATCCTGTGGCGCGCGCTCCGCGTTGAAATAATTCGCAAACAGCTTCAAAGCCTGTTCGATGCCGTCCGCCGGGTCAAGCCATACGATGCCCGGCTCGCGCCGAAACCACGTCATCTGGCGCTTGGCGAGCCGCCGGCTCTCGCGCTTGGCCGCGGCGATCGCGTCCGCGCGTCCGATCTCGCCGCGCATCCATGCGCCGATTTCACGATAACCGATCGTCGTCGCGAACGCGCCGCCGCGATCCATCCCTGCGGCCATCAGCGCGCGCACCTCGTCGATCAGGCCCGCCGCGATCATCTCGTCGAACCGCCGCTCGATGCGCCGGTACAATTCCACGCGCTCCAGCATGAGTCCCACGCACGGGCCGCAATCCGCATAGCCGGCGAAGCGATGCTCTCGATGCCACGCGCTGAGCGGACGGCCCGTCATTTCGTAAACTTCGAGCGCGCGGACGATGCGCACCGCGTCGTTCGCGCCAATCCGCGCGGCGCTCTCCGGATCGATCGCGGCGAGCCGCCGATAGATCGCCGGCGCGCCCTCCGCGCCCGCGTCCGCGAGAATGCGCCGCCGCAAATCCGGCGACGCCGGCGGTCCGGCGAACAGCCCGCCGCGCAACGCGCGCAGATAAAGTCCGCTGCCGCCGACGACCAGCGCCGGCCGTCCGCGCGCGGCGATTTCCGCCACCGTCCGGCGCGCGATTCGGGCAAATTCAGCCGCGTCGAGCGGCTCGATCGGGTCGCGCAGGTCGAACAGGTGATGCGGCGCGCGGGCGCGATCCGCAAGCGACGGCTTCGCCGCGCCGATATCCATCCCGCGATAGACCTGGCGCGAATCGCCGTTGACGATCTCCGCGCCCAGCCGCTCGGCCAGCGCGATCGCGAAAGCGGTTTTGCCGGCGCCGGTCGGCCCCACGATAAAAGCCGCGCCCGGACCGACGCCGCGTTCGCCCGCCGTCTGCATCTTTTCGATTGTATCCGAATCGGACGGCGCCCGCCCCTGCCTCAACGCCGGAACATCCGCTCGATTTGTCCGCGGGCGAAACGGACATGCACCGGCCGCCCGTGCGGGCAGTTGGTCTTGAATTCGGTGGCGTCGAGGTCAGCCAGCAGCGCCGCGATTTCGTCGGCCCGCAGCGTCCGGCCCACCCGGATCGAGCCGTGACAGGCGAGCCGCTTCAACACTTCCTCGAACGCGCCATCGCCGCGCGTGTGCGCGCCGCTTTCGCCCATCGTCTCGATCATGTCGGCCAGCAGCTTCACGCCGCCTTCCGGTCCGAACACCGCCGGCGTTCCCTTGAGCATCAGCGTCGCGGGACCGAATGGTTCCAGATCGAAGCCCGCGGCGCGCAATTCGTCCAGGTTCGCCAGCGCGAGCGCCGCGCGGCCGCGCTCCAAATCGAGCGTCGCGGGGGCCAGCAGCGCCTGCACGCGCACGCCGCCGGCGCGCAGTTCCGCGCGCAGCCGTTCGAAGGTGACCCGTTCGTGCGCGGCGTGCTGATCGACCAGCAGCAGGCCATCCTCATCTTCGAGCGCGATATAACCGGTGAAAATCTGCCCGAGCACCCGCAGTTCCGAATAGCGCGGAATCGCCGGACCTTGTGCGGACGATCGCGCATCCGGCGCGAACTTTTCGCGCGGCGCGTCTGCGGATTCCGGCGCAAGCGGCCGCTCGGCCGGGCCAGCCAGCGCCGGCGCGGACAGCGCCGCCGCTCCTCCGCGCGCGCCGCCGTAGCCAAGGCCGAGCAGCGCCTGCATCGCCGGCCGCGCCGCCGCCTGATCGACCACCAGGCGCAACGGCCGCGGCTTTTCATCCGCTTCAGTCAACTCGCCGCCGCCCGTCTGCGGCCGCGCCGCCGCCGCGTCGGCTTCCGTCTGGTCGGCGAGCCGCGCGCGCAGCGCGTGATAGATCAACTCGAACACCGCGCCGCCATTGCGGAAACGGACCTCGGTTTTCATCGGATGGACGTTCACGTCCACCTCTTCCGGGCGCAGCTCGACGAACAGCGCCAGCGCCGGAAAACGCCCGCGCGGCAGCAGCGTCTGATAGCTCTGCGCGATCGCCCGCGCGATCAGGCGGTCGCGCACGGCGCGGCCGTTCACGTACGCCAGCGCCATCCGCGGCGTCGCGAACGATTCCTGGCTGGTGGCCGCCAGTCCCCACGCGCGCATCCCCGCTTCCCGCCAGTCAAACGCCAGCATCCGCTCCGCCAGCCGCGTCCCGAACAACTGGCGGACTCGTTCCGCCAGGGTCGCCGCGCGCGGCAGGTCGTATATCGTCCGGCCGTCGGCGCTCAGCGTGAATGCGATCCGGAAATTCGCCAGCGCAAGCCGCGCCGCCGCCTCGACCGCGGCCGCCTGTTCGGCGGCCGGCCGCTTGAGGAATTTGAGCCGCGCGGGCGTGTTGAAGAATAGGTCGCGCACCTCGATTTGCGTGCCGGGCGCGATCGCGCATTCGCGCACCGTCTCGACTTCGCCGCCCGGCGCGAAAATCTCGATCCCGGCCGGATCCGCAGCCCGCCGCGTGCGCATCCTGAGCCGCGCCACGCTCGCGATCGAGGCCAGCGCCTCGCCGCGAAACCCCAGCGTGCGAATCGCGGCCAGGTCGCTTGCGTCGCGAATTTTCGAGGTGGCGTGGCGCCGGAGCGCCACGATCGCGTCTTCGCGGCCCATCCCGCAGCCGTCGTCGCCGACCGCGATCAGTCCGGCGCCGCCGCCCTCGAGCGCAACGTCGATGCGCCGCGCGCCCGCGTCGATCGAGTTCTCGATCAGCTCCTTGAGCGCGGACGCGGGACGCTCGACCACTTCGCCGGCGGCAATCCGGCTCGCCACCTGTTCCGGCAGAATATGGATTACCCGCTCGCCCATCGCGCGCCGTCCAGCTTCAACAATGGAGTCGCGCGGACGCGGACTCAAGCGCCGGCCCGCCGCCTGGGCAAGCGCGCGGCGGGTTTGCCCACAACTTCGCCCGGCGCTGTGGATGGAAACGCCGGCGTCCGGAACGCTTTGCTTACGCCGCGGGGCCCGCTAGGATTATCGGTTCCGGTCGGGCGCGCGCGGCCCGCCCGCAATTTCCTACGGCGCAGGATTCGTCCGATGAGACATTGTGCGATATGCGGCAAAGGCCCTTCGGTGGGCAACAACGTCAGCCACGCCAACAACAAGACCAAGCGGCGCTGGAACCCGAATCTGCAGGAAGTCCGCGCCGCGATCGGCGGCGGCGTGCGCCGGATGCTCGTCTGCACGCGATGTATCCGCAGCGGCCACGTGCGCAAAACCGCCTGACCGGCCCGCCGCACCGGCCCGCGCTATTCGAACAGCGCCAGCAGCTTTTCCGCCGGCCGCGCGATCACCGCGCGCCGCCCGCGCACGACAATCGGGCGCTGCATCAACTCCGGATGCTTCACCAGCAAATCCAGCACCGCGCCGCGCTCGGCGTAAGCGTCGGCCTTGAGGCCCAGCTCGCTGAAACGCTTGTCCTTGCGCACCAGGTCCGCGATCGGCCCTTCGAGCATCGCGGCGATCTTTTCCAGCTCCGCGCGCGACGGGGGATTTTTGAGATATTCGATGGTGTCGAACTCGACACCGCGGCGCGTCAGCAATTCGCGCGCGCCGCGCGATTGGCCTCAGCCAGGGTGGTGATAAAGCGTCACGCGTTCCATCGCGCCACGACCTCCCACGCAAAGCCTTCCGGCGCCGCCGCCGGGACATTTGGAAATTAACCGAACCCTGTCGCCATTGCGAGCGCGCCGGCGCTATGCTTTATCGCTTTCGCAAGACTCGCGCGCGCCCGTCCGCGCCGCTAAAGATGGAGCTGCGATGAGACCTGAGCAGACCGCAAAACCTGATTCTTCGTTACGCGGCGCGGTGCGCCGTCTGGCGCTGGCGGCGGCGCTCGTGCTGCCGGCGGCGTTTGCGCCCGTCGCCAACGCCGAAGCCGGCCGCGTGAGCGGCGTCCTGACCACCTACCAGGGCCGGCCCGACGCGAGCCGCGACCTGCATTTCGAGAATTGCATCACCCATGACATCATCCTCGCGCCGACCCACAGCAACGGCTCCTTCGCGCAGGACCTGCCGCCCGGATGCTACAATCTGCGGGCGGAGCGCGGCGCGATTCTGAAAAGTTCAATTCAGGTTGGCGATGCGCCGGTTAATCTGGGACAAGTGAGCGATCTCGCGCCGCTGGCGCCCGCGCGCTTGTGGGATCTCCAGACGCTCTTTCCGACGCTGCTCTACAGTCCGGCGCCTTCGACCGCGTTCGTCTTCACGCGCGACACCACCGTGGTGCCGAGCAGCGCGCCGAAAATCGCCGCGCCCAGTTCGGAAAGCACGTGGCTTAGGACGCAACATGAAAACGGGATGGGGGTGGGCGCGAAATCGACCGGATCGGCCTCGATCCGCGGTCTCTTTCCAATCAAGCCGGGCGCGGCGGCGGCGCCGGCGGAAAGCTACAACCCGCCGGGCAGTTTCGGTCCGCAAAGTCCGGCCGGCCCTCCGCCCGCGCCCTGACGATCGACGGCACCCGTCGCATTGGCCGGCGGCGCGTTCAGGCCAGATGGTCGGCGATGAAATTGCGCACGTCGCGGAGCATCGCCGCGATCGCCGTGCGCCGCTCCGCGGCGCCGGGCGCCGCGTTTTCCATGGCCCGCCACTCGTCGATTTTGCGCCGGATCGCGACCGGATAAACGCCCGCTTGCCACAGCCGCCGATTCAGCTCGCCCAGATCGTCGAGGCTTTCCCGAAACGCTATCTTGCGCACGCGCGCGTTGCGCCGCAGCACGTCTTCGAGCACCGCGACAGCGATCGTCAGCGCTTCGCCGGCGCCGCCGGCGGCCAGACGCCGCTCCGCGATCGCGATCAGGTCGTTGAACACCTCGGCCGCCGCGAGTTCCTCGACGCGCGCGACCCGGCCGAACGAGAGATACTCGCGAGCCGCGCGCAGCACCGCCTGTCCGCGCGCGACCGCATTCAAATACGGACTGTCGCAGGAAAATTCGTATTCCCGTAGATACGGACTGTCCGTGCCGAACGCTTCGGCCAGGAACGCGAGGCATCCCACCCGCCACTGCCGAAACCGTTCCGCGTCCACCATATCCTGATGCGACAGCTCGGAACGGTAATGGCTGGCCAAGACCCTCTCGCCGCTCTCCAACAGATCGGCGAGGCGGTCGCGTACGCCGTCGAGATTGATCGGCCGCGAAACGCCCATGGCCGTTTAGATTATGAAGTTTGCGGGCGCGCTCGCAACCAGCCGCCGACAACTAGTGGCGGCGCAAACCCAACGCAGTCAGAAGCGAATTCTTTTCGGGCTGGCAGATTTGGCTCGTTTCAGCGCAATGCCAACCGTCTTGTTCACGAGTCCATCGGCGATACAGCCGATCGACGCCCATGCCCCAGTTTTCCAGCGTGACCGGAATACGTTTGCCGTCCGAAGTCCGCAAGACCACTACTTTTCGCATAGCGCCGCCCCCTTGCCGACACGCCGGTGCGAATACCGGCTGGATCGGCGTTAATACGCCGCGCCTCAGTCGGCACTGCTTGGACTCATATCAAAAAAACTTGCGCCAATAAAGTCATCAAGAACAAATCGCCGGCTGGCGTATCTGTCGACATCGACGTCGCAGGCGAAAGAAAAGCGGCCGACCCAAACCGGACCGGCCGCCTGCAACCCCGCAACATCGATGCGGCGCGTACGCCGCTCATCGATGATCGTGATTACCCGATCTGATTGCCCACCACCGAAACGAAGCTGACGCAGCGTCCCGGCTGGCCGCCAAGATTATGCGTGAGGCCCATCCGCGGATTCTTGAGCTGGCGCGGACCGGCTTCGCCGCGCATCTGCAGCCACATCTCGTACATCATGCGCAGGCCCGAGGCGCCAATCGGATGACCAAACGACTTGAGGCCGCCGTCGGGATTAACCGGCAGCTTGCCTTCGAGGTCGAAGAATCCCTCCATCACGTCCTGCCATGCGCCGCCCCGCTTGCTGAAACCGAGGTCCTCATACAGCACCAATTCGGTCGGAGTGAAGCAGTCGTGCACTTCGGCAAGACTGATTTGCTCGCGCGGATTGGTCACGCCGGCTTGGGCGTAAGCGTCGCGCGCCGATGCGACGACTTCGGGGAAAGTGGTGAAATCGTACTCTGGCGAAAGCGGCCCCTCGGCCGGTCCGGCCACGAATGACAGCGCCTTGATATAAATCGGATTCTTGCAGTACTTGTGCGCGTCTTCCGCCCGCACCACGATCGCCGCCGCGGCGCCGTCGGACACGCCCGAGCAATCCATGATGCCGAGCGGGTCGGCGATCTTCGGCGAGTTGCGGATCGCCTCCATCGGCACTTCTTTCTGGAACTGCGCCTTAGGATTGCGCGCGCCGTTGCGATGGTTCTTCCAGGCGATCCGGGTCAGGACGTCTTTGCCCTTTTCCGGATCGAGCCCGTATTTCTTGAAATAGGCTGGAGCAAGCAGCGAAAAGAGCGCCGGCGGCGTCATGCAGGCGGGCGTGCCATCGTTCGGCGGATTCGCCACGACCAGGCCGGAAAAGCCCGAATCCTTGAGCTTTTCGACGCCGATCGCCATCGCGACGTCGAACGCGCCCGACGCGACGGCATAGCAGGCCTGCCGCAGCGACTCCGAACCGGTGGCGCACATGTTTTCGACCCGGGTGACCGGCTTGTACTGAATCTTGAGCGGTTCCGAAAGCGTCAGGCCGGAAACGCCCGAACCCATCGTGCCCAGCCAGTAGGCGTCGACGTCGTTGGGATCGATTCCGGCCGAACCATAGGCCTCATAGGCGGCTTCGACCAACAGGTCTTCCGCGCCCTTGTCCCAATGCTCGCCGAACTTGGTGCAGCCCATGCCGACGATCGCCACGCGATCCTTGATTCCCTTGCTCGCCATGAATTCTCTCCTTATGTTCCGGGCCGGTTCAGCGCCGGGGGCGCGCCTTCCAGAAATAGTTATGAACCCCGTCGGCGGTAAAAAGACGCCGAAAGGTCATCTCGACCTCATCGCCGATCGCGACCTTGTCCGGTTCGCAGTCGGTCATTTCGCATAAAAAGCGTCCGCCACCCTCATAGTCCACGACCGCGTTGATCGTGGGCGGATTGAGCGAATAGGCCAGCCGGTCAATCGCGTAGGTCGCGATCCGGCCGTGCCGATCCGCAAATGGGTACGGATCCATCTTATCAAATGCGCGGCATTTTACGCAGACCCGTTGCGGCGGCAGTTGCGGCGTGCCGCAGGCGCGGCATTTCGAGCCAATCAGCCCGAATTTCCATTTTTCCGCGCGCATCATCGGCGGCGCCGCGGGCCGATCCGGATCGGGCCGTCGCGGCGGCTCGGTGGGCAGGATTTCGCGCCACTTGAGATAGTTGGCGTAGGTCACGTCGCCCTTCGACTCGACCATCCGGCCAACGGAATGAACCGGGCGGAAATTGGCGTTGGCCGGCGCCACCTTGAGCAACATCGCGTCGGCGCCGTCGCTGACCGTCGCCACCAGAATCCGGTCGCCAGGCTTGGCCGAGGGCAGCACCGCCGTAAGCATCAGGGCCGCATGCGCCGCGCCGGTTTGACCAACCGTCAGCGCCAGCGAATCGGCGACGCGCGCCGGATCGACCTTGAGTTCGCGCAGCGCCTCCTCGGCGGCGCGCTGATTCGGCGCGTCGAGGACGATCTTGGCCAGATCGCCGGGCGCGACCCCGGCCTTTCCCAAGACTTCCTGGATGATCCTGCGAAAGAACGGGCCGTAGGCCTGCGTGAGGGCGAAGCGTTCTTCCCAGGAATGCGCGAAGCGTTCGCCGGGCGTGCGCCATGAATCCAGATATTCGCGCGTCAGCGAGGCGCTCGCTTCGATTTCCGCGATTACGTTGTCGCGGCCAAAGATAAACGCGGCGGCGCCGTCGCCGCCCGATTGTTCGAGCTTGCCTTCGGGCGCGCCGAGCCGGCAGTCGGCAAGCGCGACCGCCGCGTGGCCGCCGCCGGCCGCCGCCGATTCGGCCGCCTGCAACATCGCGCTCAAGCCGGCGCGAATCGATCCGGTCGAGTCGATCGCGCGAATTTCCGCCGGCAGTTGCGCCGCCGCGCCAACGATCGCGGCGTTCAGTTTCTCAAGATAGGGAGCGGTGGTGGTGCCGAAGATCAGCGAACGGACCTCCGCGCCGGGCGCCGTTTTGAGCGCGTCGCGCAGCGCATCCACCGCCATCGAAACGCTGTCTTCGTCGAAACTGGCGACGGCGCGTTCGCCGCGCGTGGCTGGCACGCCGAGCACCGCCGCGATCGCCGCGCGCTTGAGCCGCCGGTAGGGAATATATGAACCGTACGAGACAATTCCTGTCATAGGCGCATTAAAAGCCCGCGGCCGTCGCCGCGTCAACTCATCGTGGCGCCTAAAATTTTCGCTTCCTATCCAACACCTGATCGCGACCTCGCGAGTAACAAAAATTTAGGGCGCATCGATAGGAAGAGAGAGCATCCTTAAAAGGCCGCCGAATTATTGAGTCCTGCATAAGATAGTGACGGGCGCTCCTGTTTTTGCTGATGTATGGCGCATGGGTAATCCAGCGGGCGTGCGGAGAGATTTCGTTGCGTTGGAAGGGCGGCGAATGGAGGCGGCGCGATTGCTGCGAGCCGGACTCAGCCAGGCCGAGGTCGCGCGGCGAGTTGGCGCGCATCGGCGGTCGGTCAGCCGCTGCGCGCGCGAGCTTGAACATCAGGGGCTGCGCAAGGCCAAACGCGCCGGCCTCGGATCCGAAACCTGACCGTTTTTCGACCGCCCTCGGCTCATGAAGGGCGGCCGGAAAAACTGTGATAAGGAAACGCGCAACCGGCGGAACAGAAAATTGAATCAAAACCCGGCAAACACTAAATTACGAGTGGGCTACCAAAAGGGGTAAGGCCACTTTAGTCTTTGCTTCGCTCCCCTCCCGCTCCTGCAGCCGCGGCAAGACGTTGATCGTGCTGCTCGATAAGTTCGCTCACGTCCTGAGCGAGAGAGGCTCCCACGCGCGCAATGATCACACCGAACAACACTGCAGCTTGGCGAATTCTGTCCGCGCCCCAGTCACTAGCTTTGGAGATGCTGTGGACCACCTTGTCCCGCTCGTCAAAAACCTCATTCCAGTCCGCCGTCATCTTGTTAACACGGGTCTCAAGCAACACCCCTTCGGCGTACTCTTCGACTTCGGGTGCGTCACAGATTTTCTCCCACATTCGATCGATGCCCAAATTTTTCGCAATTTCCGTCAATTGCCGCGATCGAAAATTCCCTTTATTGTACGTAAGTTCCTCCTTGAAGAGTCGAAAATCGCGAACGCCGTCCAAGCATCTTGAGAGTGGTAGGCGAGCTTGCCAGAACCGTGACGGAGCTTAAGATTGGCGAACAGCATCAAGAATCTAACCATAAACCGTCTGTTCGCGAATATCTGTCAGTCAAGGAGCTTGCTCAACTTATCCCTTATCGGGAACAGACCATCCGCAATTTGATCAGCGCGCGGGAGTTCAAGGAAGGCGTGCATTATTGCAAGCGGCGCCGGCGAGTGATTTTCAAATGGTCGGCGATTCAACTTTGGCTGAATGAACGAGAAGCGCCCAACGAGGGCTAAGCTCCCTTCTATCCGGTGCATCATGCCCGTACGCGTAAAGGACGGGAAGCTCTTCTTTGATTTCTCCTGGCGCGGCGTCCGTTGCAAAGAATACACGGGCTTGGCGGATACGGCGGAGAACCGCCGCCGCTGCGAACAGAAGATGGAGGCGGTGAGGCGCGCGATTGCGCGCGGCTCCTTCGATTACCGGCAGCACTTTCCCCGGGGCAGCCGGTTGCATCTATTCTTTCCTGACAATCGAATTCATGACGGCGCAGCCACCAAGTTCGGCGATTACATCAGGCACTGGCACAAGCGGCGGTCGCCATTTTTAGGCGATGGGAGCATTGGCGCCGATGCCGAACTTCATCCCTCGACATGGATTCATGACGAGAGCGTGATTCGTCGCCACTTTATACCGGCGTTCGGACCTTTGCGGCTTGACGAGATTGACGTGACGCGGTGCAGGGAGTTCCGGCGTGCGCTGATTGATGCGGGCTTGGGCGGAAAGACGGTTGGAAATATCGTCGGCCTGCTGCACAAGGCGTTCAACGACGCAGTCGAGGAAGGGCTGATCGAGCGTAACCCGGTGCTTCGAGCATCCAGCCGTAAGTTACGCGGCAGCCGCCGCCAGCGCTTGACGGCGGACCCTTTGACGCTGGGGGAAATCCAGTCTTTTCTTGCCAACGTCCCGGAGGCGTTCCGTGATTTATACTCTGTCTGGTTCCAGGTCGGATGGCGTTCTTCGGAAATCGTGGCGTTGCGGTTCGGATGGCTCGACTTCCTCCGAAGAACCATTGTGCTGCAGCGAGCCAGAATCCCGCGCTGGGGCGGCGTCGAGGCGGAGCCGAAAACCGGCCGGCGCCTGGTTGACTGTTCCTATGCGCCCGGCATCTTTCAGACCCTCGAGCGGATTCGTGACTCCCGTGGCGGCTTCGACAACGACGATTTCGTCTTCGTCGACCGTCAAGGCCGCCCGCTGTCCCAAGAGTGGCTGAATAAGCGCGTCTGGAAACCAACGCTCCGGCGGGCGGGGATTCGAGAGCGCGGCCAGTACTGCATCCGCGACACGTTCATCACGCTGTCGCTCTCCGCCGGCGAGGATCCGGGATGGGTCGCACGCGTGTGCGGCACGTCCGAGCAGATGATTTTCCGCCACTACCGGAACTGGATCCCGGGTCTTCAGACCGGCGCGGGCAGCAAAATCAACGCCGCGCTTTCATCCCTTATCGGGCCGGATGACGGCCAGAAAGCGTCCCTGAAAACGTCCCTGAGCGGGTTTCCGGGGTCAGAAATCCAACAAATCCAAGCGCTTAGAATGGTGGAGGCGGGGGGAATTGAACCGCCTTCAGGATTCGCAGTCTGCTACCGAGAAAGTGCTTGATTTTCCAGCAAAAGCGGGCAGTTTTAGCGATTTTCCCGTAGACGATAGCGATCCCAAAATGGCCGAAAAAGACCCTCATAATCCCGAAAAACCGGACCCGGTCCGGTCGGGGAAAGAGGGCCAGAAATCATGAATACGGTGGTACTCGAATTCAAAGCTTTTCAACGGGAACGTTGAGGGATTTCGAAAATGAAAACGTTCGGACAATTCATCCGCAAGGCACGCAAGTCGGCCGGTTTGACCCAGAAGGAGGTGGCCGAGCGGCTTCGGCGGGGCGACGGCCGCAAGGTGTTGCCGCCGTTTCTGAACGATCTGGAATTCGACCGCCGCCGGCCGCCCGAGGACGCCGTTATCGAGCAGTTGGCCGAGATTCTGAAGGTTCCGTCTGACATTTTGTATTTTTATGCGCAGCGTGTGGCCGAAGACGTGAGAGTTGACGCGGAAGACGACCGCATCGCGGCGGCCTATCGCGCGTTTCGGAAAATTCTGAACGGCGGAGCTGATATTGCCTGTGAACGTTCTTCCCAATCGCGGCTCGTTAGGCGCTCGCGTGACAACGGCACCGGCAGGGTGGCAATGGGCGAACCTTAGGGGCATATCGTTTGGCAGGGAATCTCGCCGGATTGTGCGGGCCAGTAATCAATTGTATTCTCCGTGATTATGGCCGCTGAGAAGACGACCACAATCCGCATGGACCCGCGCACCCTCAAGCGCGTCGATGGAATCGCGCGCGCCATGAGCCGCTCGCGAGCATGGGTTATCAACCAGGCCGTTGAGCGTTATCTCGACTACGAGGAATGGTTCGTTGGCGCCGTGAAGCGCGGCCTCAAGGAGGCGGAGGCCGGCGAGCTTGCAGAACACGAGGCGGTGGTGAGGAGATGGGAGAGCAAGCGTGGGGCTAAAGTGGACGCGCGCCGCTAGCCAGGATCTCGAATCGGTCGAGCGATATATCAGGCGTGACAACCCGGACGCGGCTGTCGAGACGGTGCTTGAGATCATTCGACGCGTCGAAATACTCGCGCAGCATCCCGGCATGGGACGGCCGGGCCGCGTGGAAGGAACCCGCGAACTGGTTCTCGGTGGCCTCCCATATGTGGTTCCATATATCCATGAGGGGGACACCATCGTCATACTTCGAGTTCTTCACGGGGCGATGAAGTGGCCCGAGAGCTTTTGAAGGCGTGGCCCGGCCCCCTCAGGTCTTGACGGTGCGGGCGCAGTTTCCCGTCGCCTGCCGCACATACGAGCCAACCGCTTGTTGATTACGAATTTTATTCCGGCTCCGAAGCGTCGGGAGTAATCGGTATCATTCCTTGATACTTGAGATCAACAAAACCCTTGGAGGAGAGGGACTTCAGACAGTTTCATAGATCCCACCGAGCGCCATCAAGTGATCGGCAGCGGTAAACAGTAAGGGCACAATTTTGGGCATAGCAAGGCACATAATTGAGCACGGTGAATCCGGCCGGAATAAGAATCGCTGAGAAGCTCTCCGAGGCGTTTGTACCGGTTGATTTGTTTGATTTCTGTCACGATTTGTAGTCAGATTACGGCAACTCGCACCTTTTTAAATTTGGTGTAGCGGGCTCAGCCATTCGTAAATCGATCTGACATACGGGAACATCGGTTCCGGCGATCGCCGCCCTCACGCGATTTCTCAGATCTTCGCCAACTTGCGCGACGTCGATCCGAATTAATCCTCGTCGACGGTCGTGGACGGATTGCATCCGTATGGGCACGGATGGCAGCAGCGAGCACGAGCCGTGTCCGACCGTACGCAACAACTGGCAGCGCGCGTAAATAACTACGATCAAGTCCTCGAGAACCTCAGGCGCCAAGACCTCGCGAGCGGGAGCATGTTCAAGTGGCTGGTATACAACCACGACGGCCGGTCATGTCGAGGACCTTCCTCGATCTCGTGGTACTCAGTGCCCGACGGAACGTAGTCGAGCATGATGCCGGTCTCGCTCCCGCCACTCTCAACCGCGAACCTTTGCATGATCGGCTGCGCCGTCGTCGGATAGTGATGAAATCCGAGGAAGCGGCTCTCGCGACACAATTCGACGGATGCCGCGTGCAAGCCGCACGATGAGCTGCTGTCGACGATAGCGCGGAGCGACGATCGAATTACCAGCGTCCACGCTCCTCGCCCGCGGATCACGAATCGTCAACCCGATGTGCCCGACGATCGCGCCCAAATCGTGACCGCGACTACGGACCGCAAGGTCCCGCTCTCGAGGCGAGCGCGGATCGCCGCAGGGTCATAGAAATCCGCGACGGCATAGCCCAGACCATAGCAGCGCTGAAAGCACTGGGAGAGCGCGGGCCCGTCATCTGCAACGAGGCACCGAGTGGTGATGTCCTCGATACTCGTCATGGCCACGCTCGCGTATTGCCTGGTCGCTTTGGCCCCGCCCTCTACGTGCTCGATTTCAAATCCTGAAGACGCCGCCTTGTTTCCAGTACACCGCCGCAATTGGGGCAAGTTAACTGAAGCTCGGCGGCGCAGCGGTCACAAAAAGTGCATTGAAACGAGCAGGAGTAGCCGTCGGTGCAAACAGAAAGTGACGTATGGCACTTCTCGCACGCACCCTTCGCTGTGCTCATGAGGCCGAGCAAGTTGCCGTTTCGTTCCTCGTCCTCCGCCGCCTTGAGCAGCGCTTCGCGCGCCTTCGCGTTTTTCTCTTCGGTCGCCAGCGCCCGGTAGAGCTGTCCGCCAGCTATTTCCAGACGACCCAACAAGGCGATCTGCTCGATTCGCGACAGGCCGTCAAATAATGCGGTTATGCGCTCTTCTGGTGTCATCACAGTCGCGCCCATTCGTCACCTCCTGTCCGCGCTCGAAACGGACAACCGCCAAATTTATCTTTACACCCGCCGAGACTGAGTGCGCATCGCCGGTATCCCACTACCGCTCCTCCGGTCTGGCTTGTCGTTAATGTGCGAACTGTCGCTTGATCTGCTGCAAAATGCGTCAAAAAAGAACAAACCGCGCTGCCGGACTTTTTTTCTTCTAAACTCTTCTTTTGAAGCCGTCTGTGCCCTTTTTCAACGCGCCGCCTGCTTTCGTCGTGGCTCGACAGGCTACTAGGGTGTCATGTAGTTTAGCGGCGTCTCGGTCGTTCAGCCCGCGCAATGGACGCCGGGGGAGTCCCACCGACCATCCCAAAAGTTCAAGACCGGTGTGAATCACACGTATATGCGTTTTGGTGGAGATAAATTCGCACAGTGGAAACAACATGTCCCACAAATCTCGCGCCCTCGCGTGATTTGTTTCGAAGACAGACGCTATGAAAAACTCCTTTGCTATCGAGGGTACGAAATTGGAACATACGCTCGCCCAACTATCGGCTCCCGCCGCGAGTGCCTGGAGAATCGAAGTCTCCCAACCTGCCATGATGCTTAGAGTGTCGTTTGTCAGGCGTCTAATTGCGGTTATCCGCGTCAGGTCCGAACTGCTTTCCTTGACGCAAGTGATGTTCGGCAAAGTGGCAAGCTGCGCCACAAAATCCGGTTTCATGTCGAAACCGGTAAACCAGGGGTTGTTATAAAGGCAAATTGGAATATCGATCTCCGCCGATACCTTTGCGTAATGATCGTAAACTTCGTCCTGAGTCAACGGCCAATAAGAGGCCGGCACAATCAGCACACCATCGCATCCGGTCTTGTACGCGTGCTCGGTGAGCCTGATGCAAGCTGCGGTGGTGCGCGCACCAGTTCCGGCGACAACCGCGGCTCTTCCGTTGGCATGCGACACGGCAATCTCCGTCGCCTTTTTCATCTCATCCTCCGAAAAGGAGCCGAATCCTCCGGTGCTGCCGAAAACGCAAATGCCCTCGATGCCGTGTGCGATCTGATTATCTATAAGGTCGCGCAGCATCTCATCGTTTACTGTTTCGCCATCGTCACTGGTGGGCATCGGCAGGAACGTAAACAGCCGAGACCACAGTCCGTGTTTCATATCGACTGAACCTTTCCTTTCCTCTATATTCAGGGCACATCTTGGTTGGTCGAATCGATCGGGTGCGGTGCGCCGCGTTGTAGGTGCTGTATCGGCAAAGCGCATGCTGATTGCGACGCGGTGCCGTTATTCTAGCCCTTCATGCCGAACTGCACGGCGTCGGGATGCAGGCTAGCCTCGGCGCTGGGCCGCGCGTTGACGCGCTTGAACCACGCGCTCACCCGCGCGCATGAAGTATCGATTACCTGACCGACGCTTGCGCCGAAATCGAGCGCCGAATACAGAATGATGTCGGCAATGGTGAAGCGCTCCCCAACGATCCATTCCTTACCTTTTATCAGCTCGTTCAGCCATTTCAGATTGTCCTGGACGGTGGCTTTCATGCCCGCCACGCCTTCAGGAATTAACCTGATGCGGTCCTTGAAGAGCGTGGCTCCCTCGGCGGATCGGAAAGCGTTGTAAAGAAATTCGGTGATCTTCAATTCAATGCGCCGCTGCCATTGGCGCGTTTCGGCCCGTTCTTCGGGCGTCGTGCCAATCAGGGGCGGAGTGGGGTGGATTTCTTCAAGATACTCCCAAATCGCAACCGTCTCGCCGATGCACTGGCCGTTGTCCAATTCGAGCGCGGGTAAGGTGCCGCCTGGATTACGGCTGATGTACGGCGACCGTCGGTTTTCCGCGTTCATGACGTCGATAGGCGTGATCGGTATCGTGATGGCTTTCTCCGCCATAAACATCCTTGTCGCGCGCGGATTCGGCCCAAATGAATCGTACAACCGCATTGTTTGTCTCTCCTTCCGGTGCATGGAAATGGCGGACGTCTAATCCGAGGCGTTGCTTCCAGCCGCGTTAATGTCCCGTCGATTCGATTGAGCATCACTGCGAAACATCAAAGTCTCGACTTCTACAAGATTGTCCGAAAAGGTCGGCGCATTGCCGAGTTCACTGAGCGCCGATGAGTTCGCCGCGTTGACGGTGCTCCTCGATCGAGAGAATTTGCGCCAGTATCCGAGCGGTGCGACAATCACGCCCGGCCTCACTATGTCGCTCAAGTGCGCAACCGCTTCAAAAGAGCCGCGCTCGTTGAAAACTCGCACCGCAGCCCCCTCTGTAACACTTCGACGCCTGGCGTCCTCAGGATGGATCGTCACTCGTGGATTACCGACGATGCGCCGCTGCCGCGGCAGGTTCGCATAGCAGGAATTCAGCAACGCATGGGATTTCGGTGAGAGTAAGTTAAGGGAGTAATGAGTCGCCAGCGCGACGTTCGTTTGAGGAGTCTCTCGAGGCGCGACGTAGCGTGGCAAGGGATCAAGCGCAGGGCCTCGCTCAGTGCGGGTCCAACCTTGGCGAAAAAGCGGCAGAACGAAATCGCCATTCGCCGCGAGAGATGACAAGAATTCCGTTTTCCCTGACGGGGTTGGGAAATTGCCTTCCGCGTGAGGCGTCAGGGCGACCTTAAGCCGGGCATAGCCCTTGCGTTTGAGTACGTCGAGCGTGATGCCGGCGAGTGCGGGCGAGTCCCAGTCGACCAACTCCATAAGCGTCTCCATGTCGGTGCGTTTGAAGCATGGATCCGTGAAGCCCATACTCTGCGCCAACCGCCGGAAAAGCTCGCTGTTTGGAACCGCTTCACCCAAGGGCGCAATCGCGGGCGTGTTTAACGTCAAGTAGAAGTGGCCCCACGAGAACATCAAATCCAGCTGTTCGACTTGGGTCGTCGCCGGCAGCACGATATCGGCAAAATCTGTCGTGTCTGTCAGGAATTGTTCGCTCACGACTGTGAACAGATCTTCTCTAGAAAGACCGGCAACAATCCGGTTCTGGTCCGGGGCCACAACCAGAGGGTTCGAGTTAAAAACGAACAGCGCCTTCACCGGTGGATTAAGCTCAAGTGATCCGGTCAGCGCCTTGCCGAGATGTAACTGGTTGATGCAGCGGGTGCCCGGTCGGATGAAATCCGGCCTCATCAGCACTTCGTGTTTAATCGGAAAGGCGAAGTTGGGCATGAAAACCAAGCCGCCTCCCGGTCTGCGCCACGCACCGACCAGCGCTGGCAGGCACGAGATCGCTCGTACGCAGTCGCCGCCTCCAGCGTGACGCTCAATGCCGATTCCAATGCGGATCGTCGAGGGTTGAATGCTGGCGTATTCTCGCGCCAGCCTGACGATGTCTCCGGCGTCAATGCCGGTTATGCTTGCCACGCGCTGGGGTGGAAATAGCTCGGCGCGAGCTTTTAGCTCCGCATAACCGAGGGTGTATCTTTTGACGTATTCGTCGTCGATCAGCCCCTCATTGGCGATCACATTGATCAGGCCGAGTGCCAAAGCTCCATCGGTCGCAGGACGAATGGAAATATGCCAGTCGGCTGCGTCAGCGGTACGAGTGCGGATGGGATCGATCACCACCACTTTCGCGCCTCGTCGTTTGGCCTCAGCGATGACAGGCCAGAGATGAAGATTGGTGCTGATGACGTTTGACGCCCAGAGAATGATGTAGCGGGAATGAACGAGACTTTCCGGATCGGTCCCCGGCGTAGGGCCAACCGTCATGATATATCCGGTGGCTGCGCCGGAGCCGCAAAACGTGCGCTCGCTTATGGATGCGCCCAGGCGATTGAAAAACGCATCGCCAACGTTGAGGCCGTTGAGTAACCCTTCAGTGCCCAGGTAACTGTATGGCAAGATAGCCTGCGCGCCATGCTTGGCGGCGATTTGCTTGAACCGTCGCGCAATTTCGTCGAGCGCCAATTCCCAGCTGATCCGTTTGAATTCGCCGCTACCTTTGACGCCGGTGCGTCGCAGCGGGTACAGCACGCGCTCGGGGCTGTAAACGCGATCAGCATAGTTGTTTACCTTGACGCACAGGCCTCCTCGGGTGAAAGGGTGCTCCGGGTCGCCGCGCACCGCGCTGACCCGCCCGCCTTCCACGGTAACCAGCATCGCGCAAGTATCCGGGCAATCGTGCGGGCATGCACCTCGCACGACCGTCGCCGCGCCCTTCGTGTTCGAGGTCTCCATTTTTTGTTTAATTCGTCTTTTCAGCCGGCGTGGCTGTGGCCGAGAGTTCCGCCGCAATTCGGGCACCTGTAATCTAGGTTTGCCGCACACCCGGAGAAAAAAGGTGCAATCACAGGAACATTGGAAAGCTGTTCCGTCGGGCGCAAGCGAAGTGCGACACTTCTCGCATTCGGTTTTGATTTGGGTGATCTATTGCAATAACTTCGCATTGGCTTCCTCGCGCTCAGCCGCGGCGATCAGTTCCTCGCGCGCCCTGAAATCGGATTCGTTCTCAGCCCAAATGCGATAATGGGAGACGCATCGATCCTCGAGTCGGGCCATCAGCGCCGTTTGTTCACGTCTCTGGCTTCCTTCGAAAAGAGCTGACATAAGCTCTTCGGCATCACGTTCTTTTTGTCCCAAGATTGACTCTCCAATTTGCTAAAGCTCGCCGCGTTCGAATTCAAGCTCGCGCGAGATCGCCGTCGCGCATTAGCTTTCCGGTGCCGCTTCGAGGACCATCTGCGTCTGAGTCACCAAGGCCAGCAAGCGACCTTCGGCCGAGGTCACCCGCGTTTGCCACACCATCGTGCGGCGGCCGCGATGAAGAGGCGTACATTCAGCGGTGATCGTGGCACCGACCGGAGCGGGTGCGAAAAAATTGGTCTTCGACTCGATCGTAGTAGTTGTCGCGCCATCTCGGAGATTGAGCAGGGTCGCCGCTCCGCCCAGCGTGTCAGCCAAAGCCATCAACGCGCCGCCGTGCAGGACGGCCGGTATGGTGCACATGTCCTCGCGAACCATCATCTGAGCCGCTATACGCTCGGGCATCGCCGAAACGAACTTGATGCCAAGCAGCTTGGCGAACGGCAGCGAGTGTTCTTCCAGAAATTCCAATCGGTCCATTTCAGACTCCTATCGAGAGCGTTCGGCGCTGCTGGTCGATACGTTCCCGAATGACACGTCTGCGAACCGCGCGAGGCTCGGATCCAGGAGCGCCCGTAGCGCAAGATCGTCGAAATAAGCGACACCTTCAGTCGCGAGCATATCGCGGAGCGTGAAACGATCGGTATTCGGCAGGACGAGGTGCTTGCCGGCGATTTCCCCCGTAACCGTCCATTCGATGAACAGGAGACCTGGTGCGACGGCCCACCGCTCCATACGAAGTTGCAAGTCTCGAATCTGCGACTTGAGCGCCGTGTAGTAGCCGGGCAATTCCTCACGGCGCAGCGGACGCTCGAAGCCCGGATTGATCATCCGCGCATCCGGCGCATAGAACTGCTGGAATTTCGCAGGATCCGGATCCTTCCCATTCGCTGCGTAGGGCGCGACTATTCTCTCGTAGACCTCGGCAGCGTAAGCGTCGCTGTCAGCCGGCGACGCGCCATTCGGAGTTGCCCCTTCGAGCAGCGTGACGTGCGCGTTCGAACGCGTGCTGGCAAGACTCGATTCGAAGTGCATTAGCACTTCGGTGCGATCATAATAGGCGCGCGCACGCGCAACCAGCTCACCACGCAGAGTGACCACGTATGTAGCAGGCCATTCTATGGGCTTGCCATTAACCACTGCGGTGTTTCGCGCTTCGACAAAAATGGCGTCTCCATTCACGGCCCAATGGACTGGAATGAGGTGAAAGTCCGGAAGCTGCTTGAGGCCCTCGGCAATGAAATCCACATACTGGCCGGCGGGCATTGGTTCGGCCATTCCCGGATGGAAAATTGCGGCGTCAGGCGCGAACAGCGCGGCATGACCCTCCCTGGTTGGCTGCTGACCGAAAGCCCGATACTTCTCCAAAAATATCTCCCACGGTTTCATAGCTGTGTTCCTATTCTCCTTGTGACTGACTGGTTCGCAGCCGCGGCAAGACGTCGGCCGCCACACGTTCCAACACAGGAACATTGGAAAGCTGTTCCGTCGGGCGCAAGCGAAGTGCGACACTTCTCGCATTCGGTTTTGATTTGGGTGATCTATTGCAATAACTTCGCATTGGCTTCCTCGCGCTCAGCCGCGGCGATCAGTTCCTCGCGCGCCCTGAAATCGGATTCGTTCTCAGCCCAAATGCGATAATGGGAGACGCATCGATCCTCGAGTCGGGCCATCAGCGCCGTTTGTTCACGTCTCTGGCTTCCTTCGAAAAGAGCTGACATAAGCTCTTCGGCATCACGTTCTTTTTGTCCCAAGATTGACTCTCCAATTTGCTAAAGCTCGCCGCGTTCGAATTCAAGCTCGCGCGAGATCGCCGTCGCGCATTAGCTTTCCGGTGCCGCTTCGAGGACCATCTGCGTCTGAGTCACCAAGGCCAGCAAGCGACCTTCGGCCGAGGTCACCCGCGTTTGCCACACCATCGTGCGGCGGCCGCGATGAAGAGGCGTACATTCAGCGGTGATCGTGGCACCGACCGGAGCGGGTGCGAAAAAATTGGTCTTCGACTCGATCGTAGTAGTTGTCGCGCCATCTCGGAGATTGAGCAGGGTCGCCGCTCCGCCCAGCGTGTCAGCCAAAGCCATCAACGCGCCGCCGTGCAGGACGGCCGGTATGGTGCACATGTCCTCGCGAACCATCATCTGAGCCGCTATACGCTCGGGCATCGCCGAAACGAACTTGATGCCAAGCAGCTTGGCGAACGGCAGCGAGTGTTCTTCCAGAAATTCCAATCGGTCCATTTCAGACTCCTATCGAGAGCGTTCGGCGCTGCTGGTCGATACGTTCCCGAATGACACGTCTGCGAACCGCGCGAGGCTCGGATCCAGGAGCGCCCGTAGCGCAAGATCGTCGAAATAAGCGACACCTTCAGTCGCGAGCATATCGCGGAGCGTGAAACGATCGGTATTCGGCAGGACGAGGTGCTTGCCGGCGATTTCCCCCGTAACCGTCCATTCGATGAACAGGAGACCTGGTGCGACGGCCCACCGCTCCATACGAAGTTGCAAGTCTCGAATCTGCGACTTGAGCGCCGTGTAGTAGCCGGGCAATTCCTCACGGCGCAGCGGACGCTCGAAGCCCGGATTGATCATCCGCGCATCCGGCGCATAGAACTGCTGGAATTTCGCAGGATCCGGATCCTTCCCATTCGCTGCGTAGGGCGCGACTATTCTCTCGTAGACCTCGGCAGCGTAAGCGTCGCTGTCAGCCGGCGACGCGCCATTCGGAGTTGCCCCTTCGAGCAGCGTGACGTGCGCGTTCGAACGCGTGCTGGCAAGACTCGATTCGAAGTGCATTAGCACTTCGGTGCGATCATAATAGGCGCGCGCACGCGCAACCAGCTCACCACGCAGAGTGACCACGTATGTAGCAGGCCATTCTATGGGCTTGCCATTAACCACTGCGGTGTTTCGCGCTTCGACAAAAATGGCGTCTCCATTCACGGCCCAATGGACTGGAATGAGGTGAAAGTCCGGAAGCTGCTTGAGGCCCTCGGCAATGAAATCCACATACTGGCCGGCGGGCATTGGTTCGGCCATTCCCGGATGGAAAATTGCGGCGTCAGGCGCGAACAGCGCGGCATGACCCTCCCTGGTTGGCTGCTGACCGAAAGCCCGATACTTCTCCAAAAATATCTCCCACGGTTTCATAGCTGTGTTCCTATTCTCCTTGTGACTGACTGGTTCGCAGCCGCGGCAAGACGTCGGCCGCCACACGTTCCAATTGAGCGAACTGATCATCGGCGCCGAACCGTAAAATCAGATGTCGAACTCCGGCGCGCTGAAATCCGCCGAGCCAGTCGGCGCACGCGGCGCCTGATCCGCTGCAACATCCGAGCAGTTCGGTCAGCCGCTCATACGGCATCGAGTAGTAGGTCTCCATGTAGCGACGAAGGTCGGCGGCGGCGGCGCGCTCGTCACTGTTAACATTTACGGTAGCGAGCGTGGCGGCTTCGATCTGATCGACTTCTCGATTGGCTTTGATTGCCGCGGCCTGAACCTGTTCCCATCCGATCTTGAATTTGTCGGGACTGGCGCTGGTCGCAAACCAACCGTCCGCGATTTCTCCAGCGCGAAGTAGCGAGTTGCCCGCGTTGCCGCCCATCCAGATCGGTGGGCCGTCGGGACGCCATGGCCGCGGAAGCAGCTCGACGTTGACGAAACGCCAATAGCGCCCCTCAAAATCGATTGGATGTTTCGCGCGCCAGAGGTTCCGGAGAACCTTTATCGCCTCAACCATTCGTCCGACGCGCTGTCTGAACGGCACTCCGACGGACTCCAATTCATGAGCGGTTGGCGGATAGTTGAAGCCCGCGCCGAATCCAAGCACGAGCCGGCCGGCCGAGATTCGATCGACGGTTGCGGCGGAATGAGCCAAGAGCAGCGGATGCCGCAATGCCGGCAGCAGCACCCCCGTACCAAGCGTCACTTTGGTCGTGCTCGCGGAAATCGCGCCCAGCAGCGCAAGTGATTTCGATACGCTGAATTGGCCCACTTCGATGCTGTAAATTGGCCCACCCCC